>JAGXRQ010000046.1 GCA_018335675.1 Bacteroidota bacterium
ATAATTACCAACACCGCTTATTGCAAATAAATCTGCATAATTGAAGATAAGATTATAAGGACTTGCACCTACGCTAGTTACTGTAGTTGCGTTTCCTCCGTTGATGTTGTAAGTAAATGACCAAGGGCTATCTCCTGTTAGCTCAACAATCACAGCCAGGGTAGTTCCATCATCGCAAAATTCTGTTAAACCGCCAACTGTGCCAATAATTTTAGCAGTGGCTGTTTCAACAACACCAACAGTAAAGATATTATTTGTAGCTGCGGTAAAAGAAACAGGAGTGGATGTTTGAATAGTTCCATTTGTTGCACCAAAGTCGAATATTAACTGACCAACACTTGTCCATCCCGGAACATATTGAGCTACTCTTAGCTTCTGTCTGTATAAAGCATTATTTGGCACCGGCATAGGGCTGCTTAGCGCATCCCAGCGAATTCTGATGTTTGCCGTTCCAATTGCAGCACACTGAATTGTCCAATATTCATTGTCGCTTACAGTTTGCAGAGGATTAACAAGATTACTTCTATCTGCAGGTGCTTCATTATAATACCTGACTGTCCAGTATTGATTTCCGGTAGTTGCTGTTCCAAACACTCTAGCAGCGCCATATCTTGTGCCATTTCCAACAGGGAAAATAAAAGAAGAGCCATTGCTGATAAGCTTTCTAAGATTTCCATCAACAAAGGAAGCAGAGCTTCCGCCTGAAACCGCCAACAAAGAAGTCCAACTTAATGAGAGATTGTTTGACTGAGTGATAAAGTTACCGCGAGTTAAGGTCATAGTTCTGCTGACAACTACATTGCTGTTTAAAGTAACATGATTTGCAGTTTTATTAATGGATAAATTGTAGAATGTTTCGCTAGCAGCAGTGTTTTGAAGAGTTTGAGCTAAACCACCCTCAAAAGAGACAGTTCCTGTGCCAGGAAGGAAGCCACCGGAAACATTATTCAGCCAATTTTTGTAAATAGTAATGTTTCTGTTATAATTTCTATTGTCAAGGATGCCTTGGCTAATCGATAAGTTACCCTGTACCAAAAGATCAACAGCAGGAATATATTTAAATGATGCTGCTCCTGAAAAAGTAACATTCTGATAAGTTGTAATATTAGAAGGCAAAGTTCCGGTGCCTACATATTCAACTGTGCTTCCATCGGTATTCATAAATACTTCATAATTTCCACCCGGGAATATAAATGAACCGGCTGCGGTAGATGTAATTTTCAATGTTCCTGCGCCTGTAACGTGGCCTAAGTTGTGTTCTATAGTTTGGCCCAAATCCAATATTGCTCCCGAAGCAATATCAACCGAATATGCAAAAGCATTATTAGCCGTTGATGTTATTGTATGTCCGTTGCGAATAAAAACGGGGTTTCCATTTGGTGCGCAACCGCATGCAGTTGAGCCGTCAGTCGACCAAACATTGGTAGTATTATTCCAGTTTCCTGATATTAAGCTGTACAATGGTGGTTTGCTTACAAAATTGGCGGCTAAACCGGCTGTATATTCTCCATTTATGTAATTTACGTCGGATAGAGTAATGGTGTTTGCGACCGTATTAATTGCACCTACCGTTGTCCAGGCCATATCGTTGTATCTGCCGCCCACATAGCTGGCTTCATCACCTTGTACATCGCCGTCAAGATAGGTGTAGGTATGAGTTACAGTAGGAGTTGCCCCAAATCCGGAAGAACTAACAGTCCAGTAATATTGAAGCTCATCACCTTGAGCGTTTGCAGTTGCAGGATGAAAACGGTTTATAGGCTTTATAGTGATTGAGCCAGCCGAGCCGCCGGTGTTTGTAACATTCATTGTTACCGGGGTATATTTTCCGGCAACGCCAATTGGATACATAAATAAGCCTGTTCCACTCCATTGGCGAGTTATGCCAAGGTCGGAGATTACCCCATTTGTTGTTATAAAAGAAGAAGATGATGAGTTTAGTATTGAAGTTATATTTGGTCCCAACGTTAAACCATGCGATTGCATAGCAAGGTAATTGTTTGTTGTACCAAAATCTAAACCACTTGTAATATAAAACGAATTGTTGCTTGTAACCGTTTTTGAAGCAGTGTTTAAATATGCTAGATAACCAAAAACTGCATTGTTACTACCAAAAATACTTTGACCTGTTGTGCTGCTAAAAACAAGAGCACCAGCTGACCCATTAGACGAATGTACGGCGTAATTATAAACATTGCCATATAGGTTTATTAACCTGCCAACCTGCGATAGCTCCCCATTTGTTATGTTCAAATTGCCATACACCTCTATGTTGCTTGTGCCAGTTACATCAACCCTACCATTAGTTTGGTTGTTGTTAATTGTTATGGTACCAAAACGTATGGGGTTTGTGCCCGAGTTTTGAATTGCCTGACTTGCAGCAACACCATTAAATATTGTTGTTTGAGTTGCATTAACATATTGATAAATATTGGCAGAAGTAGCAGTGGTATGACTTATCAGGCTACCCCCAATGGTAACGTTTAAACCGTTGGTATTAAAAGTAGATGCCTGAGCCGCTGTTGATGAGCCTATCTGAAGGTTCCCAAGTATTGTTGCAGGAAAGGTAATCAACCTTGCATGCTTAACCCTAGTATTACCATCTACCGTTAAATTCCAAACCGGACAACCAAGGTATAATTCAAATATATCGCCATTTAATGCATTAGTACCACCAAGTTGAATTGTTCCTCCTGTTACATTGTAGCTACTTGGGTTAAGATATAGGTCTCCAAACGTTTTTACACCAACTGTTTCACTTCTATTTAAAAGAAGTGTACCACCAGACATGGTAAAACTACTTCCTTCGTTAGTAACCTCAAAAAAGGCTCTTGCTAAAATTCTGCTTCTTCCTAAAATATTAATAGTGCCTCCGCTTTGATTATAAACTAGGGCACCGGAAGTTGAAGTTGCTGAACGCCTTATTTGCCCCCTAACATAAAGGGTCCCATCACTTACAACTATTTCTGGCCTACCACCACCCGCAACTTCTATATCATTATTATTTGCTGTTGCTGCTGCTCCGCCTACATTAAGCGCACCCCCGCTAACCTCAATTTTGCCTGCAAGGGTAATATCAGAGGCGTTATCATCGCCACCTATGGTTATAGTGCCACCCGCAACTGATAGGCATGCAGTTTCGGGAATATTGAATATATGCGCCCCAGATATGCTGGCTGAAGGCCCGTTAAACCTAACAGTTCCATTGGTTATAGTTAGTGCCTGTTGAATAGCTGTGTTTATAACAAAATTGCTTGAGTTAATATTTAGGCGTGAGCTTTGACCACTACCCTTATCCACAAATATGCGGTTAAAGCGCGTAGTTGCACCTGTACCGCTGAGGGTTTGCTCAATTATTGGAGTGAAGTAAACATTGGCATAGCGAGCAGCGGAAGCAAACAGGTTAAAAGTGCCGTTATTAATCAGGTTTCCGTTAACATTTAGCCTGTTTACAACTTCAGTCCCTGATGCTACCGTATAAGTTGCACCCGATGATATGTTTATATTCCCATTTACTGTCACAATGTGTGGCCTGTCGTTTGGATATTGAAATGTACCCGACTCTACCAATAAGTCTTTTTTAATCTGAATACTTGTAGGAGCCAGATTGTTGATAGTGGAAATACCGCTACCTCTAATGATTAAGTCATTGTGCACCCTTAGGTTGCTACCGGGCAATGTAATAGTACGCCCTACTCCGGGGTTTACTATCAGGTTGTTATACTCCACAAAGCTGCCTGCTTCTGTTGGTTCAGGAGCTACAAAGAGATATAATCCAGTAACATTGTCAACTCTCATTCCAAATTGACTGACACAGACAATTGCCACATAAATTGGTTGACCAATGTATGCGGCAAGATTAACATTCGTTGTTGTCCAGTTTTGGTCAGCAGGGGTACTTCCTAGAACCGTTACAAAATCTCCAATGTTAGTTCCAGTAGTTGAAACACGAACCATGAAAGATGAGTTAGCACCTCCAGGAGGGCCTGTGCGTCTCCTTCTTTGAAAAGAAAATGTTGATTGTCCTGTTAGGGGTATTAGTCTTGGCGTAATTAAGTAATCATCATTTACTTGACCTGCGGCTTGATCGTTTATAACGGCAGCACCACCGGGATTTCCCAAATCTGTACTATGGTACCAAACGCCTGTTCCGGTGCCTGCATCAATTATAGTCCAACCTATAGGAGGAAATGTTGTATTTGTGAAAGGCTCGTTTAGTATTGAGGAATTTGCTATTATGAAGTTATGTAAATAGTTAGGGTCACTAGTAGCCACGGGAGAAATTGAAAAATTTTGCGCCCCTGTAGTATAGTACTCCACTGTACCACCACCTTCAGCAAGGAACTCTCCCCAATCGGCAAGAGGGAAGCTGGTTGTTGCTGTTGAAGAAGATATTCTTAACAAGCCGTTTCCTGTAACAGCACCACTATGAAGGGATCCGAAGTTGTGACCGGTAAACACTCCCAGGTCGAGTGTTCCTCCGTTTTCTATGGTAAGGGTTCCGGCTCTTCGGTCGTTGGCACTAACAGTTACAATATGTCCATTTTGAATTATTACAGGGTTGCTGGCAGTAGGGGCACCGGTAGCAATAGGATCGCCAGAAGAATTGGGGCTCCATGTGGCAGCCACATCATAATCGCCACCTCCGTTACGACTATAAAAGGCCGTAATAGCACCAAATGCACCGGGTTCTCCGGCTGTAAAGTCGCCCTGTGGCGTTGGGTGTGTATCAAACAAAATTTCATTAATAATCTCCGAAACTTTTTCAGAGGCATAAGTAGTCCAGGAAGTAGGAGCATATACTCCCGGCACGTAATTGCCTTCAGTGCCGTTAACATCAGTTTGACTGTAATACAATCTCAATCGCATGCTGTTTGCCGGTAAGCCTGAAAATCCCGATGAAGAGATTTTCCAGTAGTAATTTAAAACATTATTACTTGTTGCCAAAGGGTGTCTGCTATTTGCCGGAGTAATTCTAACGCTACCCCACACAGTTGGCGCATTTGCAAACTGCAGCCTTGCAGGAGTGTATTTGCCGGCCGAGCCGATTGGGAAAAGTCTTAAATCAGTTGATGCGAATGTAACAACCACACCTGCATCAGATTGCAAACCATTTGTTTCAATCATACGTGTGGCTGAGAAATCTGTATAAACACTAGAGCTGCTGGTAAGATCATGATAAATTCTGCTGTTTGCCGACAGACTTAGACGGTTTGCGCCTATTGTGAGTTTTGCGGCAGTGTTGGCAAGCCTTAAATTGCCTGTAAGAGCTATATTTGCTGTTGTTGATGTTGTACCGGTTGCTTTGTTCAACCTTAAATTGCCAAACACACCATTGCCATCGCCTGAAATAATCTGGTTTCCGCCTCCGCTTAATATTATTGCCCCAAGCCCCTGACTTTGATGAGCACCGCTGATTGAGATATTTCCTGCCACATTAATTGTCAATCCCATATCCTGCAGTATTGTTGCTGTTGCGATTGATAAATCGTTTCGAATAGCCAAATTGTTTGTAATTGAAACAATAGCTGAATTCGAAATACTCATATTGTACAACCCCGGACCTGTGATAGTTCCGGCATTAGTAAATAATTGCCCTGCAGAGCCATTAAAAATTGTTGTATTTGTTCCGGGAATATACGTGGCACCTGCTGCTATTGTTGCATTACCTTTGATTGTAACGTTTTGGTTTGCAGCATCGAATTTTGCAGGACTTGAGATTGAAAAATTACCATTTAATGTTAGAGGTCTGATTGGTTGTGCATCTATGCCAGCCCCACCATGGCCCGGAAAACTAGAGAGAATAGCACTGTAGGTAGAAGAACTGCTAATTGTATTTAAATTCCACAAAGGAGCAATTGTGTTTATTTTTGCATTACGTGCAGATGGAACTGTTAAGTTTATAGTACCTCCAGAAATGTTAATATTTGATAGATTTGCGCAGAGAATAATACTGAATTCGGCACCAACTTGGTCGCCGGCTCCTGTTCCTGTTGGATTACCGAGAATGTTAATAGTACCTCCGCTCATATTCATAACATTGTCTGCAAAAGGAAGAGTAAGGCTTCCGTACATTCTGAACTCATTAGCTCTAACTGTAGTAATTTCACGTTGTATATTTACTGTGCCTCCTGTTTGAATATATGTACCTCTATGAGTTCCCGGATTAATAGACGGCCTGATAATATCGGTTGTAAAAGTACCGCCATTTATTTCAAATTCTGCTGCAACCCTTAAAACGAGCCCAATGTGAGAATTATCAATAAAAGAGCCATTGTTTATAGAAATTTTTCCGAATAGGTAGAATCCATCAGCCCTTTCGTGAGTTGCTGTGTTGGTTATGGTCAATTGAGCACCATCAACAATTAATTGGGCGTTTGTGCCAATAGCCCAGCCTTCTCTATGGCAAATTTGGGGAACAATAATATTTGAACCAAGCCGTAAAGTTCCATTATATAATCGAATATTTCCATAATTCACATATCCAGGATCACCGTAAGTATATCCAAAAGGCCTAAAAAAATCTCCTGAAGCAGTCATGTCAACAGTATATGTTTTATTCGATCCTTTATCTACAATAAACCAAAATGGCTCAAATGATCCGTTTAAAGAAATAGTTTGATTTTGGGCAGGACTAGTGCAATAAAATAATGCAAATCCTGTTGCTGGAATTCCATCATAACTTGGTTCTGCAAGATTGTGTAATCTAACCGCACCACCGCTTTGTACGGTAAGGTTGCCGTGCAGAAAAACATGATGGTACTGATTAGCATTTCTAACCGAAATATTTCCGTTACCTTCAACAATAACATCATCATAGAAATACACATATCTCATGGTTGCATCATTCCCTATTCTGAAATGCCCCGATTTAACGGTAAGATTTCCATTAACAATAAAATTCCCTCCAACAGAAGCAACTCTTGCGGTATTAGAAAAATTTATAATTAAATTGTTAAATGTATTTCTGTTGAATGTGAAATCTGCCGGATTGCCGTAAAATTCTATTGTTCCGCCGGTTGGTGCTACAAAAGAAGACATTAGTCCGGCGGGTAATGTACCCGAGCTAAGTTTTAAAATACCTTGTCCGTTTAAATTATTAAAAGTATTTCCGGTAGTAGCCACTAAATCTAAAATACCGCCATTTCTGATTTCAACAATTTCAACAGTTTTGCTTCCCGCAGTAACAGTAACAGTTCGTCCGTTTAAAATTACAGCCTTATCATTTGCTCCCGGCAAAAGACTGCCCGGATTACTAAAAATGGTACCGGAAGGATCGGTTGTCCAAGTTGAAGCGCTCTCCCAGTTGCCATTTTGATAGCTATACAAAGTGGCTCCTGTTGGTGCGCAGGAAATATTGGCTTGCCACCCTGCAGCAACCGTTGCTGCATCGGAATAAAACAGAAAGGTTAATGTATTTCCGCTTGAAACAAGAGTGCCCGGACTTGTAGCTCCGGTATATTGCCCTACTAAAGGCGAATTAAAATCAGGCCCGTCATAAATTCTTAAATAATCAGTAGTATGAACATTAAAGGAAACAAATGCTGCTTTTATATTTCTTCCGTCAGTTGATTGATAGGTTACGGCATATGTTTCGTTGTTTGCATAATTTCCGCCCGCACCTCCAGTGTCGTAAAATGTTGCTGAACAAGTAACGGTTGGGGTAGGAACATTGGCATAAGTTACTGTAGTAACCCAAGTATTATTGTTTATAAATGAATAATGGGTGTTGCAACCCGGCACTACAGAACCCCAGGTTCTCATTATGCCAAGAGTAATAGGAACGATACCATCGATATAAACTCCATTTGCGATATCGTTATAAATTGCTGCTAAGGTTATATCGCAATTACCTCCTGAATCCAAGTTGCAACGAAACCATTCATATACAGCATTATTGCCCCTTATCCGTGTATAAACCTCACTTCTCCATTGACCATTTTGTGCTGTATATCTCCATTGAGAGGCGGTTTGTGTAACAACTGCGCCGGCTGTTGCAGTAATATATTTTGTAACTTCATTAACTTCCGGGTTAAGGCAGGAGCCGATATTTCCGGCTGAATATGTGTTAGTTACAGTTGGGTCGATAGTAACAGGGAATACTCGATTTTCAGCCATTAGCCACTCCAAAGGCACAACGGTTGTAAGCTTAAGTATATTGCCTTCAATTTCATATCTGTAGGAGCCTTCAATAAAAGACTTTTCTTTTTTATCAGCAATGCTATTATCAATATCAACAGAAAAATAGTCACCACAAGCAATATCCAGACTTGAAAAAGAGGTCATTTTACCTTCAAAAAACACAGGTAATTCAAATGCACCCATATAGGCACCTTTTTCATCGGTAATTATTAAACTACCTTGCCACCCAAAATTTGTTTCAAACCCATCTCCTTTTAATATTTTCCAACCTTTTGGCAGTTCAACAAACTCTGTAAAATTGATTTCGCCTCCTTTATTTGCAATATTTGGTTTTTCATTAATTATATAATCTGTTTTAACTTGCCAGTAATCAATTTTCTGAATACGGTCAATATTTTCCCACAGATTATTAATAACAACTGTATTGTCGGAAAAAGAATAGCGGTTATTGCTGCCTGCTGTTTTTTCTGAAATGATATTTCCATCAGAATCGACAATGCTCATTTTTGCCTTTTCTCCAAACAAAATGGTTTCTCCGCTATGTGAAAGCTGCATTTGGGTTAAACCTGTGGTCGCATTAACATAAATAGGCAGCTTAGTTGTCTCCATGCCATACAAATTAGACTTTCCTTTAATAGGTTTGACTAAATTGTCAATAGAAACAAGATATCCGTCTTTCTCATAATGCAGTGTGCCATAGCTATATTGGGTAGAAAAAGTTCCATCAGGATTTTTAAATGTGCGTGAGTTGGCTGTACGCATACCCATAATCTCTTCACTTTCTGGTGATTCATCAAGCTTCGCTTTTCCATACTCCGGATGTAGCTTATCTTCCGGGCGATTTTCTGAAATAAAATCACTTATGTTTTCCCCGATTGTCTTAGTGATATGGTTTCTGGAAGCCTTATCCATAGAAATATCCGGAGAAGTGGTTTCCATCGCTTTTAAACTATGTGAAGCCTCAATAACTTCGGTAGCAATTTTGATCTTATCTCCGCTGCTTGACACATTTTTAGAATCAGCTTGATGGCTAATTTCCTGAAGTATTAATTCAGTTTTATGCTCTTGAGTAAAGGCAGTCTTTGATAAAATAAAACTCGACAATGCAAAAATTGTCATCATCAAATAATGCTTTTTAATGGCGAAAAGTGTAGTTGTTTTCATATGTGGTTTAGTTAAATTTCGTATATATCCCTAAGTATTTTATGTGGTGCTAGGTTTTCTTTAGACGACTAGGCGTAAGTCATTGAAAGCTAGCAAACAACACAAAACACAGTGTTATTAACCTACAAAAGTAATATTATTTTAACAATTTTTATACGTAGTTATACTGAAAAAAGTCGACAGTCGGCAGTCGACAGTCGATAGTCTCTGTGAATCTCTGTGTAACTAAGGGTTGCGGAAGAGGGGGGAGGGGTATAAAGGTATAGGGTATAGGGGTATAGGGGTATAGGGGTATAGGGTATAGGGGAGGGGTTTATAGGGTATAAAAAAACCCCCCTATTATGGGGGGTAGTATTGGGTTACTATCAACTGCCGACTATCGACTGTCGACTTCCGACTTACTTCACCACTAGTCTCTGAACTTCGCTAAAGTCTCCTGATAATATTCTTACTAAATATAATCCAGGAGTAATTTCGCTAAGGTTTATTTCTTGTGTTTGCAG
The DNA here is from genome assembly GCA_018335675.1 of Bacteroidota bacterium. Classification (GTDB taxonomy): domain Bacteria; phylum Bacteroidota; class Bacteroidia; order Bacteroidales; family UBA7960; genus PWND01. The sequence goes on from JAGXRQ010000046.1 coordinate 9,810, forward strand.
TAATTCTGCTTCTCCAACAGTAAGAGTTTTTACAACTTGACCTTGAACATTAACCAGCTGAATCATTGTTTCATTTTCTAATCCTCTCAATGTTATAGAAACGTTGTTGGTTGCAGGGTTAGGATATACAGAAATCAAAGGACGTTCGATTAGTGAAATCAAATCATTAGATTCTCCCGCTTTTGCTCCAACAGAAACAACAACATCATCAATTGCAAAATGTGCACCGTCGTTACCGGTATATCTGAACTGCAGCCTTAAATTAGATTGTCCGGCGTATGCGGATAGGCTTACATTTGCTTGTAACCAATCGTATGCTGTAGCAGTGCTAAAACCGGGATGATTATCGCTTGTCCAAATCTGTGTCCAAGCTCCATTGTTAACGCTGGCTCTCACTGTCAGAGTACAGTTGTTGCTAGGAGAAACTGACCAATAATAGCTACCGCTAAACCAGAATGATAAATTTGGATTAGATAGGCTGCTAAAATTGAATGTTGCAGTAGTTAGCTGTTCGTCTTGATTTACAGCCTGCCATGGAACGTAAGCAAAGTGAGTTCCTGATTTTGGAGAAACAGTTGCACTTCCAATAGTATAGCCGGTAGAACGTGTCCAAGTATTAGTAGCTTGAGAAGCAAGGCTCCAGCAATCAGGCACCCAGCTTTGACTAAAGTTTTGAGTATATGGGAACGATGAAACAGTACAGCTTGTTCCTGTAATAGAAACATCATCTATACTCCAGTAGTATCCCCAAGTTCCTGTATAGTTCCACTTAAATTTAACTTGAGATTGACCAGCAACTGCAGGAATACTCATATTGAACGTTGCAGGGTTGCCGGTGTCAACAGTCCAAGCCTGAACCTGAGTCCATGTAGATCCATTATTTGTGCTATAGAAGAATCTTGCAGTAGATCCGGTATAATGACGATAATAATGTTTAAACGACACATTAACTGTTGTGTATGCGCTTAAGTTGAGTGTAGGTGTTATTAAATCTGCATTCTGAGAGTTTCCGCTACCATAGCCATCACTGTTTAGGAATGCATAATTTCCTGATGCACCAGACATAGAACCGCCTGTTCCGAATTGCCATACTTGTCCGTTTCCTTGATTATCAATTATAGACCAGCAAGTAGGTAAAGTGGTATTGGCAAAACCTTCATTAAAAGGTAAAGTATATGCAGGGCATCCCTGAGCTGCGAAATGTGCAGTTGCAGTGGCATTTGCATTCATTGTTAGGTTTAGAGACTGACTTGTATAATCAGTACCATTAACAACCCACTTAACAAACTGTTGGCCTGAACCCGGAGTTGCATTAATATTTACAACACTTCCTGCATTATAAGTATGATTTCCAACTGCAGGAGTTGTTGTTCCGTTTCCGCTAACAGCCATTGTTAAAGTGTATTGAATAGGAGCAAAATGTGCCGTTGCTGTTTTGTTTGCATTCATTGTTACTGTAGTAGAAGCAGTAAGCACATCAGACTGTCCTGTTATAACCCATTTTACAAACTGATGACCTGAGGCCGGAGTTGCGTTAAGATTAACAACAGTTCCAGAGTTATGTGTGTTTGTTCCAACAGCAGGAGTGGTAGTTCCGCTTCCACTTACAGCTGTAGTAAGTGTATATTGGATTGGAGTGAAATGTGCAGTAGCTGTAACATTACTATTCATAGTAACATTAATAGACTGATTAGTATTATCGGCTCCATTAACAACCCACTTAACAAATTGCTGACCTGAGCCGGGAGTTGCACTAAGATTAACAACAGATCCTGAGTTGTATGTGTGGTTTCCAACGGCAGGAGTTGTTGTTCCTGTACCATTGGTGGCCATTGTCAACGTATATTGCTGAACTGCTGAACTACCCGTAATTTGAACATCGTCAATACACCAGTAGTAACCCCATGTTCCTGTAAAATTCCACTTAAATTTTACCTGAGATTGTCCTGCTACATTTGGTATCTGCATGCTAAATGTTGCTGGGTTTGCTGTAGTAGCAGTCCATTGTTGCACTTGAGTCCATGTAGAACCATTATTTATACTATATGATAATGTTGCTGTTGAGGATGTTTGATACTGACGGAAATAATGCTTGAATGACAGAGTAACTGTTCCGTAGCTGCTCAGGTTTAATGTTGGAGTTACAAGGTCGGAATTTTGAGTATTTCCGCTACCATAACCATCACTATTTAAATGCGCATAATTTCCGGAAGATCCGGTTAAGCCGTTACTGACAGTTCCGAACTTCCAAACCTGTCCGTTGTTTCTATGGTCAACAATACTCCAGCATGTTGGAAGAGATGTTGTTCCAAAGCCTTCATTAAAAGGAAGAGTATAGGCATTGCAAGTTGGAGTATCTTGAAAAAAATATGCTGTGGCAGTAGTATTTGCATTCATTGTAATTTGCAATGATGCAGTAGTATAATTACTTCCATTGACTATCCACTTATCGAATACGAATCCCGGAGATGGGCTGGCAGAAATATTTACAGTTGAGCCCTGATTGTAAGTATGAGTTCCCGGTACTGGACTTACAGAGCCGGTACCATTAACGGCCATTGTTAGAGTATATTGAGTTGTTTGTTGTGTTCCTGTAATCTGAACATCGTCAATACACCAATAATAACCCCAAGAGCCTGTATAATTCCATCTGAACTTAACGTTATTTTTATTGGCAACAGCAGGAACTTGCTGAGTAAAAGTTGCAGGGTTTGCAGTAGATGCAGTCCATTGTTGTATTTGGGTCCAAGTAGATCCGTTATCTAAGCTATATGATAAAGTTGCTGTAGAAACAGTATTGTATTGGCGGAAATAATGTTTGAAGGTTAAAGTTACTGTTGAATATCCGGTGAAATTATAAGTAGGAGAAACTAAGTCAGAATTTTGAGTATTTCCACTTCCATAACCATCACTGTTTAAGTATGCATAATTTCCGGAAGCTCCGCTAAGGCCGCTGGCAACAGTACCAAATTTCCAAACCTGTCCGTTTCCTTGTCTGTCTATTACACTCCAGCAAGAAGGTGTTGTTGTTCCGCTAAAACCTTCATTATAGGGAAGAGCTGTTATAGTTCCACATTGAGTAGCTGCACTAGTTGTTGCACCTGAAGAATATTGGTTTGTGGCATTATACGACCAAACTTTGTAGTTATAAGTTGTTGCTGCCGATAATCCAGTGTGCTGGAAGCTTGTAGCTGTTCCTCTGTAAAGAATTGTGCCACCACCTGACAGTGCTTGTCCGGCGCTATATGTAGTTCCGTTTGCTGGTGTTCCGAAAGTTCCGCTTGGTGACCATGCAACCATAACACTGTTGTTTGCAGCATTTTTAGTCCACGCAAGATTTATCTGACTTTGGCTAGCTCCAGTTGCAGTAACATTTGTTGGATTAGCAACTCCACCGCTCGGACCTTCCCAAGTTAGTCCGGTAGTTGTCTGAATCCAAGTTTGAAAATAAGATACTCTTGCATATATACCGGGGTAATATGGACGTGCACAGCCAATTCCCCAACTTGTTGCACCTGCGAGGCGATAACCCACAGGAGAATCTGCAGCCGGAACAACAAACGGACCACCGCTGTCGCCCTGACATGCATCAACACCACCTTGTGTTAGGTTTCCAGCGCATATCATATCATCAGTAACCTGTCCGGTAGTGTAATATCCCGGACTCATTGCCTGAGCATTAGAAACAATAGGAACAGATGCTTTTAATAAAGTATTTGATGCAGAGCCTCCTTCGCTTGTAGCACCCCAGCCTGTAATTGTTGCAATTACTCCAGGGTCTTGAATTCCTGCAGAGGCGTGTGCTGCTGTTACAATAGGGATTGCTTTAACGTTTGCTCCTGAAAGGTCGAGAGGTGTGCTAAGTCTTAGCAAGGCAATATCGTTGCGATGTGTGCTTGCAACATACTGTGGATGCTTAATCTCTTGAGCTACAACACGGTCTTGTCCGGTTGTGTGTGTTTTGTTTGTAACACCTGCACGAATCTTAATGTTTGAGTAACTTCCAAGACAATGTGCGGCAGTTAAAATCCAATATTCGCTAATGACAGTACCTCCACAAAACTGTGCGTTAGAACTTGTCATAATGGCAACCTGCCAAGGAAAGTCTGTTATACTAGCAGTTGTTCCACCTACAATTCTACCTAAAATAGGCTCATCCAAATCAAAGTCTAGCAAGCTAGGCTGTTTGATAGATATTGGAGGGTTTTCGGGGTTGATTTCAGCAGTTGTTGTATTTGCTGTTAATAGTAAGAAAGAAATTAATGCAAGAAAAGTAGCTTTGTGAAAGAAGTAAAGTTTATTCATAATAAAGTGATTTGGTTGGTGATTGGTGAATATTAAAATTATATTTTATGTCTTGTAATTTATCATTTAGCGGTTGTTTTTTATAATTAACAGTTGTTTGTGATATAAAACGAAAATAATAGCGTTAAAAACGAAACCGAAAGATAAAAAAAAATTTTCAAAATAAAACAAGTATTTAATAAAAATAAATAAGCGCAAAACTTGTGGTTATTTAAAATATTATCACCAATAATTGCTTGTTTAAAACCAAAGCAGAAAAAAAATAGGCAGAAAAATTTATGTGAAACACGTAAATAGAAGTAAAACTACTTTATTTGTTAATTATTTATCATTATAAAGAAACGACAAGTTTTCTTGTAGAAATAATAATGTTGTCAACGACGAAAGAAACCATAAACATACCTCTTTGCAGAGAAGAAGTATCAAGCCTGTATTTATTTGAAGAAGAATCTAAAAGAATCTCATTTATCAACCTTCCGGTAATGGAATATATTCTAATAGAAGATGTACTTTCAGACGAGACTGTATAATTAACTTCAGTGTAGTCTTTAGCAGGATTTGGGAATAAAGAGTTAAGAGAAGAAACAATTTGTGGTAATTCAATAATAGAATTAGGCTCCTCTTCTTCGTAAACAAAATGTACAATAACCTCAACTGTTTCAAAATCTTCACGGTCGGAAAAGAACTCATATTTAATAATAGAAGTTCCTTCTTTACCGTCGGGAATATAGTCAGCGTAGAAGTCGGCGGCAGTTGAAGTTTCTCCCGGTTCAAGCAAAATGGGAACATCAGCTTCAAAAGTATTCTCATCTAAGCAGGCATCATTCCAGCAAAAATAATTTATTGTACCTGGGATAACATCAACTTCAACTTTTCTAACCAAAACAGAAACAATAACATCCTTGTCATTTCTAAAGAAAATTTTGGCTTTCATTATACCAAATACATCAATATCTTCAACGAATAGTTCGCCGTTTGTAATGTCGTTGCCATCTTTATCAAGCAAAACCAGTTCCTGAGCTTTAATTAAAAAAGCATTCAGCAAAAATGTTGCGAAAACCGAGAGTAGTAAAAACTTTTTCATAATACAATGTATTTGGTTAGCAAAAATAGCTAAAAAATGTAGCCACAAAATTAACAAAAACAATCAAATATCTATATGTTTTACTATAATATCTAAATGAATCAAAACATTCGACATATATATATATTTCACATACTTTTGGGAAAACAAGATATTCTTTATATTTTTACCATCCCAAAAATAATACCACATATTTTGCTGCTGAAACAAAAATTTTTTATAAATCATAATTTAAACCAAAACACTTATGAAAAAATCCGTAACACTATCAATTGCATTAATACTGGCGTTTTTTGTTTCAAATGCACAGGTATTAATTAATGAAACATTTTCATCAGGGACATTTCCACCGGTAGGTTGGAGTATTTCAGCACAGGCAGGTAACTGGTCGACTGTAACATCAAGCAATGCAGGAGGGCAATCGCCTGAGGTCAGACTAAACTGGACACCAGCATTTAACACAACAACAAGATTAATAATGCCTGTTATGGATGTTGCTGCTTTAAATGCCACAACAGTAGTAGCGTCATTTAAGCATATGTTGGATCACTATTCAGAAACATACAATATTGGGTTTTCTTATAGAATAGGCAGTGGAAGTTGGGTTAACATTTGGTCGCAATCGGTTACACAGAGTATCGCAGCCCAGACAAAGACTTTTATTATAACAGAGGCTGCTATTTTGGAAAGCAGTGAAGTTCAATTTTCAATTTTCTTTTCAGGAAACAGCTATTATTTAAACTATTGGTATATTGACGATGTAACAATTCTAGCACCTGAAGGTATGGATTTAGCTTTAACCAAAGTAAATCTTCCAAATGTATTTGCATCACCATATACAATTACAGGAACGGTTTCTAATTTTGGGGCAGAAGAAATTACTTCTTTTGACCTAAATTGGGTAATAAGCGATAAAGAAGTTGTTACAGAATCTTTCTCAGGGTTGAATATTTCAGCATTCGAAACATTTGATTTTAGTGCTGCCAACGCTCTTGACCTAGCACCTGGACAATATGATATTGAAGTTTATATATCAAACGTTAATGGACAGGCAGAAGATGATGATGCGAGCAATGATTCATTCAATAAAGCATTTCAAGTAGCGCATAATTCAGTAGCTCGTCGGCCGGTTTTTGAATCATTTACGAGCTCAACTTGTCCGCCTTGCTTCACATTTAATAATAACTTTTTTAATGCATTCACTACTACCAACGCAGACGATATTGTATTAATTAAGTATCAGATGAACTGGCCGGGAAATGGCGACCCTTACTATAATGCAGACGGAGGTATTCGCAGAACGTATTATGGCGTTAGTGGTGTTCCTTCTCTTTTTATTGAGGGCAAATCAACAACACTTAGCTCAGTTGCAATAAACAATGCTTTAGCAGAAGGCAAAAACAATCCTGCTTTTGTTATTATTGAAAGCGAATATTTTATGGATGGAAAGACAATTTCAATTTCAGGAAGCCTTATGCCATATGCTAACTTTGAAGGAGTGAGAATGCACGTCGGAGTTATTGAAGGCGTTACATATAATAACGCAACATCAAATGGTGAAACTTCCTTTAAGCACGTTATGCATAAGATGTTACCTAACGGAAACGGTACTTCTATTAATCTAGTTGCTTTAAACGAGTATGATTTTTCATTTGAATTCAATATGTCATCAACAAAGGTTGAAGAGATGCACGACTTGAAAGTAGTTATATTCCTCCAAAACAATGCTACCAAAGAAATTTATCAGAGTGGATATGCGCAATTGGTTGGTCCTCCGATTGCAAATGCAAACATAGTTGGCGGAGAAGCAACAGCTGAGATAACCGCTAACATAATTATCAATTTTAGCATGCCTGTGTTTGATACTGATGGCTCTAACCTTACAAGCGAAACAGCAAAAGAAAAAGTTACTTTCCAAACTTCGGCTAAAGCTGATGTTGATTTCGACCTTACTTTAAATGCATCTTCAACTTCTTTTACAATTACTCCGGCAGAAAATCTTGAGTTTTCAACAGATTATATAATTACTATTCAGCCATTAATGGGGATTACAGGTGAAATTTCTGAAGAAGTGACATTTGAATTTACAACCAGAGATATAGTTGCTGCTCCTTCGGTAACATTTAATGTTTTAAGCAATGAAACAAATGTTGCAATCACTAAGGTTCTTAAAATTTATTTTGATCAAGCAGTAAGAAACACAGATGGTAGTGCAATTAACAACACAAATGCTGCTGCTTTGGTTAATCTAAAAGACAATTCAGAAAACAATGTGGCATTTACGGCTACAATTAACACTGCAAAAACTGAAATTACAGTTACACCTACATCAAGTTTAAATTATAATACTACATATACTCTTGAAGTATTGCCGGTGCTTGGAACAGACCAAGAGTCGGAACTATCTGCTGTATCATTTACTACTGTTCAACAAGTTGGAATAAATGACATCGTACTTGAGGGGGTAAACATTTATCCTAATCCGGCAAGTGATTATTTAATAATTACACTACCTGGAGAAAATGCTTCTGTAATAAACATTTATGACATTAAAGGTAAGCTTGTTATTTCTGAGCAAGTTGAGGGAGGCAGCACAAGAGTTAATGTTTCCGGTCTTATGAATGGTGTTTATATGATAAGAATAATTGATGGGGAGAAAGTCTTTAACGGGAAATTCAACATTTTGTCTAAATAATTTCATTGAATAAATAACACAGAGCAGCACAAAGAACAATATCTTTGTGCTCTTTGTGTTTCAATACTTAAAGAAACATTTAAAAACAGATGTTATGAAAATTAGAAACCTGTTAATATTTTTTGCCACTGCATTGGTTGTGATAACAACTAATGCGCAAAGCAATCGCATCCCTTCTATTATGATAAAAAATCTTGAAGGTCAATGCATAAACACCTCAGAATTTCAAAATGATGGCAAACCCTATGTTGTAAGTTTTTGGGCCACATGGTGTCGTCCATGTCTTAAGGAGCTTACAGCAATTGATGAAATTTATGAAGATTGGCTGGAGGAAGGATTTAAGCTTATTGCAATAAGTACAGACAATGCTAGAACAAAAAACAATGTGATGCCTATGGTAAAAGGAAGAGGTTGGCAGTTTGAATTTTATAGCGATGAGAATGGTGATTTACAAAGAGCCATGGGAGTAAATATGATTCCACACACGTTTATTCTAGACGCTAATGGAAATATAATAGAACAGCACAGGGCATTTTCTGATGGTATGGAGTGGGAAATGTTTGAAAAACTTAAAAAGATAATGAATGAAAGCAAAGTTGAAACTCCTGAGGAATAAGATATCAGTTTTATTTCTAGCGTTATTTTTGTTTTCTCTTAATAGCTATTCCGGAGAGTTATTGCCCGGCGCGCGTATTTGGGGAAATTTCCAGATGGATGCTCAGTATTATCTTCAGGATTCATTAATAGGTGCACCTGATGTATCTGAGAAAATTCTCATGAATGGCTTTGCCAATATTAATTTTTCATGGAATAATTTTTCAATGGGGATGAGATATGAAAGCTATCAGAATGCAATGCTTGGATACGACCCCAAGTATAAAGGCAGCGGAATACCATACAGATTTGCATCCTATACACAAGACAATCTGGAAATAACTATTGGTAATTTTTATGACCAATTTGGAAGTGGGTTAGTTTTTCGAGCATACGAAGAACGAAATCTTGGAATAGACAACGCAATGGATGGAATAAGGTTGCTTTACAGACCTGTTTTAGGACTTACACTTAAGGGTATAATTGGTCAGCAGAGATTGTTTTTTGACAAAGGGCCAGGTATAGTTAGAGGATTTGATGCTGAGTTTTGTATTAATGAAGTTATAACTTCTTTGGCTGAAAACAATAACAGATGGATTATAGGAGCTGGAGTTGTAAGTAAGTATCAAAGAGATCAAGACCCATTGTTTAATCTTCCCGAGAATGTTGCTGCGGTTTCTGGCAGACTGAAATATACCCGAAGTGCTTTTATGTTTTCGGTCGAATATGCTCATAAAGTTAATGACCCATCTTCAGAAAACAATTTTATATACAAAGACGGACAAGCGCTACTGCTTAATACCTCATATTCATCGTCTGGTCTGGGCATATTGCTTTCAGCAAAGAGAATAGATAATATGGGCTTTAGGTCAGACAGAAATGCGACAGGCAATGATCTTAATATTAATTATCTGCCGCCAACAACAAGACAACATCTCTATAGTCTGTCAGGAATGTATCCTTATGCAACTCAGCCAAATGGCGAAATAGGGGTGCTGGGAGAACTAACCTATAAAATTCCCAAAGGAGGTTTTTTGGGCGGACAATATGGAACTACCGTTGTTGTTAATTACAGCCTTGCCAACTCTATTTATAAAGAAAAACTGAACGACACAACTGCAATTGGACAAAGAGGTACTCTAGGTTATAATACTGATTTTTTTAAAGTTGGAGATGAAAAGTATTTTGAAGATTTTAATATAGAAATAAGTAGAAGGATTTCACGAAATCTGAGAGGTCTGTTTTCTTATGCGTATATAACATATAATCAAAATGTAATTGAGGGCTATTTGGACAAGGGGATGGTTTATGCACATGTTGTAATTGCCGATTTTACTCACAGATTGCCAAATCGCAAAAGCGTTAGATGGGAGTTGCAGCATTTATATACCGAGCAGGATAAGGGGAGTTGGGCAATGGCAATGTTAGAATATAGCATTTCGCCAAATTGGTTTTTTGCTATTTCAGACCAGTATAACTACGGAAACAAGGTTAAAGAACTTCAGCAACATTATTATAATGTTTCAGCAGGATATACTATTAATGCAAACAGATTTGCAGTTTCTTTCGGTCGACAGAGAGAAGGTATTGTTTGTGTAGGTGGTGTTTGCAGGCAGCTGCCGGCATCTTATGGGATTTCTCTTAACGTAACCAGTTCGTTCTAATTTATTGCTTGACTTCATCAAGTTTTAATTGAAGCTCTTCCCATAGAGCTTCTTGTTTGATGATCATTATTTTTATGTTTTCATACTTTTGATAAACATTGTTACTCGTGATAATATCAGAATTTCCAGAAGGGTTGGAGATAATGCTCTCCAGCTCTTTTTTTTCATTTTCCAGTCGGGTAATTTCAGCCTCACATTTTTCAATTTGAGCTTCAATTTTTCTAATGTCTCTTTCGGCTTGCTTTTTTTGTTCCCAGCTTAGTTTATTTGATGAGTCAACAGCGTCTTTTGCCACATTAGAAACAGTTTTTGCAGTCTCAAGATCTTTCAATGAAGAAATATTTCTGCTGGCAATAAAATCATATACATCCCCAATAAACTCTTTAATTTGTTTGTTTTTAAATTCAAACACTTTATCCGTAAGACCTTGGAGAAAATCCCTGTCGTGAGAAACAATAATGATAGTTCCTTTATACTGTAATAATGCAGTTTTTAGAATATCTTTAGACTGCATATCGAGATGATTGGTTGGCTCATCCAAAACCAATAAGTTTACTGGTTCTAATAACAATTTTGCTATTGCAAGCCTTGATTTTTCGCCACCTGAGAGAACACTTACTTTCTTTTCAACATCATCATCGCTAAAAAGGAAACCACCCAAAATATTTCTGATTTGCTTTCTAATTTCACCTGCTGCTACATCATCAAGTGTTTGAAAAACTGTTTTTTCCGGACTCAGATAGTCAGATTGATTCTGAGCATAATACCCTATTTTAACATTATGCCCGGGAATAACTTCTCCTTGATGTTCCAAATCATTAATAAGAATTCTGGAGAGAGTAGTTTTTCCCTCCCCGTTTTTTCCAACAAAAGCTATTCTTTCACCTCGATTAACCATAAGGTTAATGTTTGAAAGAACTTGTTTTTCGCCATAACTTTTAGAAACATTTTTCAACTCTATCACTACTTTGCCGGAAGGAGGAGCCTCAGGGAATCTAAAGTGAATGGATGTTTTGTCAATGTCTTCTATTTCAATTCTCTGAATTTTTTCTAAAAGCTTAATTTTGGATTGCGCCTGACGAGCTTTAGTAGCTTTAGCTCTAAATCTTTCAATAAATCTTTCAGCCTGAGCTATTTGTTTTTGTTGGTTATTATAAGCAGCGGTTTCATGTTCAAGTCTTTCAAGCCTCATATGTTCATACTTAGAATATGAAGCTTTGTAATCGTATGTTTTTCCCATCGAAATTTCAATAGTTCTATCGGTAATATTATCCAGAAAAGCCCTATCGTGAGAGACGAGCATAACCGCCCCACTGTAGTTTTTCAAAAAATTTTCAAGCCATTCGATAGATTCTATATCCAGATGATTAGTGGGCTCATCTAAAAGCAAAAGGTCCGGATTTTTAAGAAGAATTTTAGCAATTTCAACACGCATTTGCCATCCACCGCTAAATTCAGACATAGGTCTTGAAAAATCTTTTTGTTCAAAGCCGAGTCCGATAAGAACTTTTTCAGCTTTTGCTTGCTTATGATGTCCTCCAATTATATCCAACCGGTGATTTGCATCTGTGAGATTATTGATAAGATTTTGATAATCGTCGGATTCATAATCTGAACGTTCAGATATTTCTTTTGTAAGCTTAGAAATTCTTGATTCCAGCTTAAGAGCTTCGTCAAAGGCGGTCATAGCTTCATCCATCAGGATCTTTTTGCTTGAAAGATATATTTCCTGAGGGAGGTATCCAACAGATGATCCAGATGGAAATGCAACACTTCCTGTTTCAGGTTTTTGCAGACCTGCAAGAATTTTCATTAGGGTTGATTTTCCGGTGCCGTTTTTACCAACCAATCCGATACGAGAGGTTTTATTAATAATAAAACCTACGTTCTCGAAAAGGAACTTTCCTGAAAACTGAACAGAAAGATTGCTTAGAGAGATCATTTGAATCTACAAATCCAATTTAAGGTGCAGATCTTTAAGCTGCTGTATGTCTACTTTAGAAGGACTGTCAATCATTACATCCCTTCCGGCATTGTTTTTCGGAAAAGCGATATAGTCGCGAATCGACTCTGAGCCACCAAATAATGAGCAGAAGCGGTCGAATCCGAAAGCTATACCACCATGAGGTGGTGCGCCATATTTGAAAGCATCTAAAAGAAAACCAAACTGCGATCTGGCTTCTTCTTCAGTAAAGCCTAATACTTTAAACATTTTGTTTTGAAGTACGCTGTTAAATATTCTAATAGAACCACCGCCAATTTCTACGCCATTGATAACCATATCATAGGCATTTGCTCTTACGTTTGCAGGGTCAGACTCCAATTTATCAATATCTTCAGCAACAGGAGAAGTGAAAGGGTGGTGCATAGCAAAATACCTTTTTGCATCTTTGTCATATTCAAGAAGAGGAAAATCCACAACCCAGGCACAAGCAAATTTGTTAACATCTCTAAGATTTAGTTGTGAGCCCATTTCAAGCCTCAATTCGCCCATACCCTTAAGAGTTTGATTTTTATCTCCTGCCAACACAAGGAGAATATCTCCGGGCTTTGCATTTAGAGCTTTTGCCCATTCTGCAAGGCTTTCTTGTGAGTAGAATTTATCAACAGAAGACTTATAAGAACCATCAGAGTTGCATTTTACATATACAAGACCTTTAGCTCCAATTTGTGGGCGTTTTACCCATTCTGTGAGTTCATCCAGCTGTTTTCTTGTATATTCACCACAACCGTTGGCGCAGATTCCCAAAACAATTTCTGCATCGTCAAATACTTGAAATCCTTTAGATTTAACCAGATCATTAAGTTCTACAAACTTCATGTCGAATCTTAGATCGGGCTTGTCGGAGCCGTAGTATTTCATTGCATCCGCATAAGTAATTCTATCAAAAGAAATATTTTCGACACCTTTTACAGTTTTGAATAAATGCTTTGCCAAACCCTCGAATGTGTTTAAAATGTCATCTCTTGTTACGAAAGACATCTCGCAATCTATTTGAGTAAATTCAGGTTGACGGTCTGCTCTAAGATCTTCATCTCTGAAACATTTAACTATTTGGAAATATCTGTCAATTCCACCAACCATAAGCAATTGCTTGAATGTTTGAGGAGATTGTGGAAGAGCATAGAATTGTCCAGGGTTAATCCTAGAAGGCACAAGGAAATCTCTAGCCCCTTCAGGTGTAGATTTAATAAGAACCGGGGTTTCCACTTCAATAAAATCCTGATCGTTTAGATATTTTCTGGTTTCAATGGCCATTTTGTGCCTTAGCTCAAGATTTTTTCTAACAGGCTTACGTCTTATATCAAGATAACGATATTTCATTCTAAGCTCATCGCCTCCATCAGTATCATCTTCAATAGTAAAAGGTGGTATTTCTGAAGGGTTGAGAATATCTAATTTGTTTACAATGAGTTCAATATCTCCAGTTGGGATTTTTGTGTTTTTGCTGCTTCTTTCCGCAACAACACCCTCGGCAGATACAACAAATTCTCTTCCAAGTTCTCTGGCTTGTTTGCAGAGTTCAGCATTGGTTTGCACATTAAAAGCGAGTTGAGTAATCCCGTATCTGTCGCGAAGTTCAACGAAGGTCATGCCTCCAAGTTCTCTAGAGCGTTGCACCCATCCGCACAATACTACTTCTTTTCCGGCATCAGATAATCTGAGTTCACCACAATTATGAGTTCTAAGCATATAGTTAAATTTTTGATTGGCAAAGGTAGTAAAAATAGCTAATTTCGAAAACGCATAAAATGTAATCACCTCTTGGGGAAAATTATATATAATTATAAATATTCATTAACTTTGGTAGCTATTTATCTGAAAAGATGTAATTTAAAGACGTTTAATTATTGCTTTTTGAAGGAATGTATAGGTTTATTCATATAGTTATAATAATGCTGTTCGCTCTGTTGTTCTCTTGTAAAGAAAGCAGAAGAGAGTCGAACAACATTGTTAATGAACCAAGAATTACAAAATATGACCCAACAGCTGTCAAATCTGTTACAGCAATAATTCCTGACGCAAAGAAATTGGGCAATCCCAAAGTCGTTGTTGCCGGAAATCCTACAATTAATAAAACAAATACACATATAAAGCCTTTAAAAATTTCTGGCATTACCAAAAGAAAAGCTGGCAAACCTGAAATTAACACACCCGGCGAAAACGGTTATAAAACGCCTCTTTCTATTCCTACAATTCACAGAAAAAGCATTGCAGGAACGCCCGAAATTATTGAATCCAAAGAGCCTTACTTTAAAGAGAGAAATTCACAAAGCTTTAAATTCTATACCAGATTGCAGAGGTTAATGCATGATGATATAAGCAGTATAATTCAGGACAGAAGTGGCAACTTATGGATTGGATATTATTTTAGTGGTGTTACAAGATTTGATGGTAAGCATTTTTCACATTTTTCAGAAGATAATGGTCTTGCAAAAAACAGAATAACATCAATAATTGAAGATAATGCAGGAAATCGTTGGTTTGGATCAATTGGTGGCGGAGTTAGCAAGTATGATGGAAGATATTTTACAAACTATACTATAAAAGAAGGGCTTTGTAGCAATACAATAGAAGCTATGTTTAAAGATAGTAAAGGGAATATATGGCTGGGATCATACGGAGATGGAGTTTCTGTGTTTGATGGAGTTAAATTTGTTAATTATAGCGTAGAGCATGGCCTTAGCGACAATTTCATTTATGTAATTAAGGAAGATAAAGAAGGAAATATATGGATGGGTACACTTTCAGGTGGGGTTAGCAAATTTGATGGAAAGAGCTTTTTTAATTATACAACAAAACAAGGATTGAGTGACAATACCGTAAACTCTATTCTTATAGATTCTCAAGATAACATCTGGATAGCTACAAATGGTAATGGAATAACTATCTTGTCGAAAGATAAAAATGATTATAATATTCAGGTTTTAAACAAAGATAATGGCCTAAATAGTAATAGTATAATGTCGTTGATTGAAGACAGAAATGGTAGCATTTGGATGGGGACAAGAGGACAGGGTGTTGCTAAGATAGAAAACGATGAAGTCCATTTTTATTCTCAAAATGAGGGATTAATCAGCGAAATAGTAAATGCAATTTATGAAGATAAAGATGGAAACATTTGGTTAGGTACAATTGGGGGTGGTTTAGCAAAGTTTTACGGTAGAATATTTTCTCACTTTACTTCTTATGATGGATTGCCAAACAGTTCGATTAGGGCTTTTGCGCAAGATAAAAACGGGAAAATATGGTTTGGCTCGAGCGGTGATGGTGCTTATCTGTATGACGGAAAGAGTTTTTTAGGATACTCAGAAAAACAAGGGCTGCCCAACAATTATCTTAGAGATATTATTCAAGACTCTAGAGGCAATCTTTGGTTTGGAACAAGTGGTGGCGGATTAAGTATGTTTGATGGAAATAAATTTTATCATTATAAAGAAAAACAAGGACTTTGCAATGATTTCATATTTAATCTTTTTGAAGACAACCAAGGAAATATATGGGTAGGTTCTGCAGGAGGAGGAGTTTGTAAGCTAATTTTTAGCGGAAGAGTTCTTCCGGATAGTGTAATTCATTTTACAACAGAAGTAGGGCTCCCGGATAATAGCGTAATTCAAATACTGCAAGACAAGAGTGGAAATATGTGGTTTGGCACCAGCTATCACGGTGTTGTTAAATTTGACGGCTCAAACTTCCATTATTTTAATACTACGAATGGCCTACCTTCTAATGAAACTACCTCAATGATTGAAGATAGCAATGGAAATATATGGATTGGCTATTACGGTAAAGGAGTTACAATGTTTAATGGAAGTCTATTTATTAATATCAGTCAAAGAGAAGGCTTAATAAATGAGTACGTATTTTCAATTTTGGAAGACAAATCTGGAAATATTTGGCTTGGCACAAGATATGGTCTTAGCATGCTGGCGAAAAAGCACATAGAGGTATTAGAAAAAGTTTCTTCAGGTAATAGTTTTTCTGCACAGTTTATTGTGATTAAAAATTTCACTCATGAAGAGGGATTTCTCGGGATAGGGACTAACCCAAGAGCCATGATGTTGGATAATAAAGGAAATATATGGATAGGAGCAAATGAAATCTTAACACATTATAATTCCGAAGAAGGCAACAGAGAAATTAATACATCAGGCGTATATATTTCAGGCGTTGAAGTGTTTAATCAAACAATTGATTGGCAGGCATTTCAAAAAAACACCGACACTATACTTACACTTGAAAATGGAATGAAGATAGATAATGTAAGATTTTCAGAGTTTGAAAAATGGTATAAAACACCCTTAAACCTTAGCTTGCCCTATGATAAAAATTATATTAGTTTTAACTTTATAGGAATATCTACAAGTTTTTCCAAAAAGATCAGATATCAATATATTCTTGAAGGATTTGATGCCCAATGGAGCTCTCTAAACAGCAGAACAGAGGCTCATTACGCAAATTTACCACCTGGAAAATATACATTTAAAGTCAAAGCACTCAATTCGGACGGGTTTTGGAGCAATGAGGCATTATATGATATTGAAATTAGATCTCCTTGGTGGAACACCGGAATTGCATATCTTGTTTGCGGATTTATTGTTCTAATGTTAGCGTTTGTTGTATTCAGATATTTAAAGAAAAGAGCATACGATAAAAATCTGGAACGACAAAAGGCTGTTTTGCTCGAGCAAGAAATGGAAATTGCCAGAAAATCTGTAGAGTTTAAACAGAACTTTTTGGCAAACATGAGCCATGAGATTAGAACCCCATTAACAGGTATTTTAGGAATGGCGGATATAATTGCAAAAACAGAGCTAAATGATCAACAACAGGAATATCTTAATACGCTTATCCAAAGCGGAGAAAATCTTAGAGAAATAATAGGTCTTATTTTAAATTACTCAAAACTCGAAGCCGGACACGTAAAATTAAAAAATGTTGATTTTTCAATTTCTCATTTGTTAAGTAACCTAGAAAATCTTTACAAGCCACTTTGCGAAAAAAAGGGACTTAGATTTGAGAATATAGTGAGCTCCCAACTTCCTGAATTTGTTAATTCAGATATGCATAAGATAAATCAGATATTGAATAATCTTTTATCAAATGCCGTGAAATTTACAGATTCAGGAGAAATACAGGTAAAAGCATTTCTCGATAATAAGCAAGTGCAAGGAGTACAAAAAGACAAAAAACTTATATTTGTAAGAATAGAAGTAAGAGATACAGGAAGAGGAATGGGAGTTCAAGAGCAAAAGCGCATTTTCCTTCCTTTCACACAAATTGAACAAGACCAAGTTAGAACATTTGAAGGAACCGGATTGGGTTTGTCTATAAGCAAAGAGCTTACTAAAATATTGGGTGGTGAAATTGGAGTTAAGAGCTCTACAGACAATGGAAGCACTTTTTGGTTTACTTTTAAGGCCGGAATTACAGAAAACGCAAAACAACAAAATCCAAAACAAGAAGAAAGAATGGAAGATAAACATAAGAATCTCAATATCCTCTTGGTTGAAGATAAGCCGGTTACACAAAAAGTAGTTAAGTTGATACTAAATTCATTGGGGCACAATGTTGATTTTGCAAATAATGGAGAAGAAGCATTAAGCAATTTCAAACAAGGCAAACACCATTTGGTACTTATGGATATTCAAATGCCTGTAATGGATGGCATTACAGCAACTAGAAAGCTTAGGGAAATGTACAGAGAATTACCGCCTATTGTCGGATTAAGTGCCAATGCCTTTGAGGGCGATAGAGAAAAATATATGGCATTAGGTCTTGATGAATATCTTACCAAGCCCGTGAAAGAAGAAGACTTTGTTAATCTGATAAACAGACTAAAAATATAAATGTGAAGAATAAAATCGGACTTCTGTTTGGTTCTTTCAACCCTGTGCACAATGGGCATTTAATTATTGCAAATTACATTTTACAATACGAAGACCTAGACGAAATCTTATTGGTTGTTTCTCCACAAAACCCGTTTAAAACTGAAGAGCAAATGCTTGACGAAAGTAACCGATATAGAATGGTAGAGCTTGCATTAAACGGAAATGAGAAAATAAAGCCCTGTGATATTGAACTAAAAATGGGAACTCCATCCTATACAATAAATACTCTTGAAAAGCTAATTAAAGAAAATGCAAACAACGAGTATATTCTCATTATTGGATCCGACAATCAAGATGATTTGGACAAATGGAAGGATTATGAAAAGATATTTAGTTTGGTTGATATTTTTGTGTATCCTCGCTATGGATATAAACCTAAAAAGTTTAACAATCACAATAGAATAAAACAAGTTAGTGCGCCATTGATTGAGATGTCTTCTTCGTTTATCAGAAACTCCGTGAAACAAGGCAAGGACATTCGCTACTTTGTTCCAGATGCTGTGTTTGAAGAAATTTCAAGAAACAATTATTACAAATAGTTGCTCTCTTGACTGGTTAAAATGTATTTATTAAATCAAAATATTTTGATTTTTTTTGATACGTGTAGACTTCAGATACTTAAATTTGTCTTTTTTATATCAAAACCATGAAAATAAGATCAATAGCTTTCTTAATAGTTTTTGTAATTGCATGTAATGTCTCTTTTGGCCAAAAAAAACAATGGTCGATTAATGAATGTATTGAATATGCTTGGGAAAACAATCTAAGATTGAAGCAACAACAGCTCAGAGTGTATATTGCAAAGCAGAGCCTGCTTCAAAGCAGGGGAAATCTTTTTCCAACGCTTAATGCTAATGCTTCTCATCTTTATAACTATGGACGAACTGTTGATCCATTAACAAACGAGTTTGCAACTGAACGAATACAATCAAACAATTTCTCAATAAGCAGTGGACTAACAGTTTTTAGTGGGCTTCAGATATACAACACAATAAAACAAAGCAAACTGGAGTTGGAAGCAGAAGAGTACGATGTAAGCAAAATGCGTAATGACATTACCTTGTCTATTGCATTGGCTTACTTGCAAATTATTTATAGTTTAGAAGTTTTAGAAACCACTAATAATCAGGTTGAAATAACTCGTCAACAGCTTGAGAGAACTAAAAAGCTTGTTGACGCCGGAACACAGCCTAGAGGAGCGTTATTTACTATTGAAGCTCAACTCGCTTCTGAAGAACTACAGCTGATAAATGCTCAAAACAGACTCAATCTAGCTTATCTGGACTTAGCTCAAATGCTTGACATCAAAGACGTAGAAAACTTTGAAATAAAATCTCCTGAAGTAGAATTTGTTCCTCAAAAGGAATATGAATATTCACCTATGCAAATTTATAATGTTGCCATAGGTGTGCAACCGGAGATAAAATCAGCAGATATTCGGGTGAAAAGTGCAGAAAAAGGATTGGCAATAGCTCGAGGAGCAAGAAGTCCAATGCTTTCTCTAAGAGGGTCCTATGGAACGGGCTATACTGAGAATAGTAGAGAAATAGTTGACATTATTCCCGGAGAACCGACAGAAATTGGTGTAACCGCAATGGGAGAGCCTGTTTTTGCACCAACATTTCAATATAATACTCAGATAAAGCCTTTTTCTGACCAATTGAATGATAATTTGAATCATAGTTTTGGCTTTTATCTTACTATACCTATTTTTAATAATTTTCAAGTTAGTGCCGCAGTGTCAAGGTCAAAAATAAATCTTGACAATTCGCGTATTTCAAATCAGCTTGTAAAAGACCAGTTGTTTAAAAACATTCAACAGGCGCACGCCGACGCCTCTGCTGCATTAAGAAGATATAGCGCATCTTTGAAAAATGTTGAGGCATTGAAAGAATCATTTCGATATATTGAGCAAAGGTTTAATGTTGGGATGGTTAACTATATTGAGTATAACGATGCAAAAAACAGGTTAGCAACCGCAGAATCTGAATTATTGCAATCTAAATTTGAGTATGTTTTCAGAACATCCATACTTGATTTTTACATGGGCAATCCGCTAAGATTTTAATTTATTGATAACACTTCAAATACTATACGATGAGCACAAAGAAAATTTTAAAATATGGGTTATTGGCTGTTGTTGCGCTAATAATATTCATAATTATAGGAAGAAATGCAGGCTGGGTTGGAAGTAAGCCCAAAACTTCTGTCACGGTTGAAAAAGTTGAAAAACGTACTATTGTTGAAATTGTAAGTTCTAATGGGAAGATACAACCCGTTATTGAAGTTAAGATTAGTCCTGATGTATCCGGAGAAATTGTTGAGCTTGCAGTTAAAGAGGGGGAGTTTGTTAAGCGTGGCGATTTGTTGGCAAGGATAAATCCAGATCTTTACGAATCTGCACTTGACAGAATTAGCGCATCACTAAATACGACAAAGGCAAATCTGGCTAATGCAAGAGCAAGGCAAGCGCAAGCTGAGGCGCAGTTTATTAATTCAACTGCATCTTATGAAAGAAATAAAAGGCTTTTCGAACAGGATGCAATTTCAAATGCAGAGTATGATCAAGCCAGAGCACAATATTTGGTTGGAAAAGCTGAGACAGAAGCGGCAGCACAGAGTGTAATAGCGGCAGAATATCAGGTTAAAAGCGCTGAGGCAGCACTTAAGGAAGCTCGCGAAAGTTTGTCCAAAACACGCATTTTTGCACCAATGGATGGAACAATATCCCGTCTTGATTCCGAACTTGGGGAAAGAGTAGTTGGAACATCGCAATTTGCCGGCACAGAAATGATGAGAATTGCAAATCTTTCGGAAATGGAAGTGCTTGTTGAGGTTAATGAAAATGATATAGTTAGAGTAAATTTGGGAGACACAGCAACTGTGGAAATAGATGCATATCTGGGTCAGAAATTTAAAGGTGTTGTTAGCGCAATAGCTAATTCCGCAAAAACACAGGGGTTAGGGATAGAACAGGTTACGAATTTTGAAGTGAAAATATTGATTATTCCTGATTCATACAAGCATTTGCAAAAACCTGAAATTAATCACTTATCTCCATTCAGACCAGGAATGTCGGCTTCAGTTGATATTCAAACACAAACGGTTGTGGATGTTTTGACAGTTCCAATACAGGCTGTTACAACCAGAGACCCAAAAACTTTAAAGAAAAAGACACAAGAAGAAAAAGCTGATAGTGTTGCAGAAAGCACAACAGTGATTAAGAAAATTGAAGATGAAAAACCTTTAGAAGTAGTATTCATATACGACAAGGGAATTGCTAAAGTTGTTGAGGTTAAAACCGGAATACAGGATTCCTACTATATTGAAATTACAGAAGGGCTTGAATTAGATCAGGAGGTAATAACAGGGCCATATCATTCTGTTTCAAGAAATTTAAAAGATGGCGATGAAGTTGTAAAATCAGAAAGAAAAGATATTTTTAGCGAAAATAAATGACATACATATTAAATATTGAAACTGCGACTAAGAATTGCTCAGTTGCATTATCTGCAAATGGAGAAATAGTAGCACTAAGGGAAGATATTGACAAAGGATATAATCATGCGGCATTGCTAACCGTTTTGATAGATGAGCTTATGAAGTCTCAGAAATTAGATTATGATAAGCTTAGTGCGGTTTGTGTGAATAAGGGCCCGGGCTCTTATACCGGATTAAGAATAGGAGTATCTGCAGCAAAAGGCATTTGTTTTGCGAAAGATATACCTTTGATTGGAGTGGATTCTTTGTATTCATTAGCTCAGCAATGTCTGGATACAAGACTAGACATTATCAATTCTAAGGTAAAAGATGGCCTTTTCTACCTTTGTCCGATGATTGATGCCCGAAGAATGGAAGTTTACTCTGCTGTATATGATGAAAAATTGAAATTAATAGAACCTATAAATGCAGTTATTGTTGAAAATGACTCATTTAAAAAGCGGATTGAAGAAAGACCTTTTTTTATTTTTGGAGATGGTGCAGAGAAGTGTGTTGATAGTTTGAAACACTCCAATCTGTTTTTTATTCCTGAAATAATGGGATCAGCAAGAGGGATGATAAAAGAAGCCTATAATAAATATTTATCAGGCGAATTTGAGAATCTTGCATATTTTGAACCTTTTTATTTAAAGGACTTTGTTGCAGGAAAACCTTCAGTGAAAGGGCTGCAATAGCAGAGTTAAATTAAAAATACACTTTTCAGATATTAAATTGTTTTGTGTAATTTTGGACAATCAATAAAGCATCATGAAATTTAAGCTGCCAAAATTACCTCAAACACCTTCCTTTCTGAAGAACAAGTACATAATTGCTTCTTTGGCAGTGTTTATTTGGTTGTTGTTTTTTGATAATAACAACTTCTTTCAGCAATATCGTTTCAGCCAGGACATAAAAAGATTGCAAAGAGAAAAAGCATATTACATTAAAGAAATAGAGAAGGATAGTATTATGCGACAAGAGTTGAAAGAAAACCCCGAAGCTCTTGAAAAATTTGCCAGAGAACAATACTACTTAAAGAAAGAAGGAGAAGATATTTTTATTGTTAAGCCGGATCAACGTTAATAATAATTCTAACAGACTTCCATTTTTGTTCAGACTTAAACTCATCAAGGATTTCACGAATTTTGTTTTTGTTTGCTTTAAGGGTTGAGTCTTTGCCCAATTTTATCAAAATATTTTTAATGTACTGATTTTTAATTCTTGCAATAGGAGGAAACTCAGGGCCAAGAACAAAGTCGCCGAATATTTTTCTGAACCTTGCCGCCAACAAACGAGATCCTTCGCTTATTAACTGTGGGTCTGTATGCACCAAAGACAATGAGATTAATCTGAAATAAGGAGGATATTTAAATCTTTGTCTGTCTTCCAATTGGCTGTTGTACATTGCAATATAATCAGAATCAATTACCATTCTGACAATGGCATGCCAAGGGTCCATTGTTTGTATAACAACCATTCCTCTTTCCTTATTTCTACCGGCTCTTCCACTAACTTGCGACATTAGCTGGTAAGCTCTTTCGTGAGCTCTGAAATCAGGTATAGTTAGAAGATTGTCTGCATTCAATATACCAACTACTCCCACATGAGCAAAATCGAGTCCCTTGCTAATCATTTGAGTTCCTATCAGTATGTCAATTTTTTTATCTGAAAAGTCGTTAATAATTTTTTGATAAGCATTTTTTGCTCTGGTAGTATCTGTATCCATTCTGGCAATTGTGGCATCCGGAAAAAACGTCGGAAGCTCGTCTTCAATTTTTTCTGTACCAAATCCCTTCATCATAACTGCAGTAGAATTGCATGCAGGGCAATTGCCGGGAGGTGGCGTTGTGTATCCGCAGTAATGACACTTCAAACTATTGATATGCTTATGATACACAAGTGTTACATCGCAATTATTGCAACTTGGAATCCAGTTGCATTCTTTACATTCAATCCTTAAAGAATAGCCTCTTCTATTTTGAAACAACAAAACTTGCTTCCCCTTATCAAGAGTTTCCTGCATTTTTTCCAATAGAAGAGAAGAGAAATGCGATTTTAAAGTTCGTTGTCGGGTTTCTTTTTTAATATCTGCCACAAATATTTCAGGAAGCATAACCCCGCCATGCCTGGTAGTTAGAGTTACAAGTCCGTATTTGCCAGCTTTTGCGTTGTAGAATGTTTCAACGGAAGGCGTTGCAGATCCCAGCAGCACTTTTGCTCCAGATTGTTTTCCAAGGTAAATTGCAGCATCTCTGGCATTATATCTTGGAGAATGGTCTTGCTGTTTGTAACTTGTTTCGTGCTCTTCATCAACAATTACTAGCCCAAGCTTTGTATAAGGAAGGAATAGAGCCGAACGAGGACCAATAACAACTTTATAATTTATGTTTTTCCCAAGCGACTCTATGCCGCCATAGGCAATGTTATTCCATACTTCAACTCTTTCATTATCGTTAAACTTTGAATGATAAATACCTGCATCTGCGCCAAAGTGTAATCTTAACCTTTGAGTAATTTGAGTTGTGAGTGCAATCTCAGGCAGGAGATAAACCACCTGCAGTCCTTTTGCAATATATTCTTTAATAAGATTTATGTAAATCTCAGTCTTACCGCTAGATGTAATGCCATGAAGCAATACAATATCAGTTTTTTCAAAACACTCTTTTATTTCATTAAAAGCTTGTGTTTGTTCGCTGCTGAATTTTATCTTTTCGATTTCCGCTTTTTGATGTTCAAATCTGCTTACTTTTTTCTTGTAAACTTCAAAAACACCCTTATCTATTAGCGTTTTAAGAATCGCATGAGGGTTTTTAATACCCTCAAGTAGCGCCGATTGCATAACCTCTTTTTTTTCAGGCTCATATCTGCCGGAAAGCTTAATGTATGATATGAGAACTTCAAGCTGCTTGGGAGCTTTTTTCTCAAGCTTATCAAACAATTCCTTTAGAGCATTTTCTTTTTGCAATTCAGGCGAAAGTTTTACAAAGGGTTCAAAACGCTGGCGGTATGGATTTTCTAGTTCTTCCTTAAGAAGCACTACATTTTTTTCCATTAGGTTTTGAATAAGGTTGAAAACCTTAGCTTGGCCTGTAACTTTGGTTATCTCTGTTATACTTAACACCTTTCTTATTTCTAAAGCTTCGGCAACAAGATATTCCTTTTCATTAAGAGTTTCGAAATTATTATCAAAGTCAGGATTGAAAACAACTTTTGTTTCACTTGCAAGCTTCAGAGCAGGAGGGAGGGCTGTATTCATTACTTCTCCTTCTGTGCACATATAATATGAGGCCATCCATTCCCAAAAAGTGAACTGTTGCTCAGTTATGATGGGCTTCTCGTCAAGAATAGAATTAATATACTTTACAGAATACTGTGAAGGAGGGTTTTGATGAATTTTTCTTATGATGGCAGAATATAATTTTTTAGCACCGAACGGAACAACCACCCTTTTCCCGACTTCAACCAACTCATTTAACTCATATGGAACCCTGTATGTAAAGTATCCCTTTACAGGTAGAGGCAAAAGGACATCAACAAATAAGGTTATTCTTTCCATATTAGATTAGTTGTTATTTCAAAATTATTGAAAAAAACGAGTAAGGTTCAATAAAACATTCATTTGTTAATAAAAAGAGGCTGCCAGAAAGTATGTGGCAGCCCCTAGATATTGCTTTTGTTTAGAAATTATTGTACTACAAAACTTTTTGTAGTAGTGCCTTTTTCATTTGAAAGTCTGATGTAATACAATCCTTTTTGATAACTGGACAAATCAATTTTTTCATTAACCTTGCCGTCAACACCGGCGTAGTTTAATGTTGTAATCAATTGTCCTTGCATATTATAAATGCTAACATTTGCATTGTGGCCAATGTTTTCCCAAATAAGATTTATGTGACTTCTTGCAGGGTTTGGATATAATGTTATATCTGAATCTAAAAGATCAACAATGAAGTTTTTAAACTCAAATACGGCAGTTACATCAGTATCCTCGGTTATTACAAAAGAATAAGGATTAACAGTGATTTGTCCTGAATCAAACATATAATATAAAAACTCATAATCAGTTGCATTTACAGCAGTAAGCTCAACTAGTTTTCCTTCCTCTATTTCGTAAGGTTCTGAAAGAAGATTTCCGTCAACTCTAACTTCAACACTTCCTCCACCTACAGGAGAAATGGTAACATTAAGAGTATAAATTTCAGGCAACGGATTAACAAATACTGTAACCTGATCGAAGTTATCACAATCAGAATCAAGGTCAACAACCATTAGAGTAAACACAGTAGTTTCAGTTAGGTTAACTGTTACAGGGTTTTGAGCATTAGCGTCAACCAGCAATGCTGCAGGTTCCCAGCTATACGCATAGGTTCCTGTGCCACCGTCGGCTGCTGATAAAGTTGTAGATGTTCCGTAGTCAATGGTCTGGTTATTTCCTGCATCAGCAATTGGTCTGTCGGGAAGAACAAGATCAATTGGGTCTGAAATCCCGATACAGTTATTTGCGTCTATTGCCCAAACAATATACTCACCTGAAAAACGGGCAATAAGCGTTGAAGAATTTTCATCTTCAATTTCTACTCCATCAATAAACCATATATAATTATCGAAATCGGGAGTTGCTTCTAAAACCTGAGAACAAAGTTCAATAATGCCATCAGTTGTAATTTCTACAATTGGAAGCGGAAGCTCAATTATAGAGATGGGTTCAGTCATAACAAAGCAACCAAATTCATTAAATACAACTACATAGTAATCACCGGTTTCATCAGCGTGATAAAAATCGTCTATAGCACCAATAAGTATTTCACCATCTTTATACCATTGATATGATTCAAAGCCCGGTGTAGCTTCAAACAAAACATCAACGGACTGTCCTTCACAGATTACAATTATAAGATTATCCAAATCGTAACCATCTGCAGTTATTACGACCTCAGGCAAAGGATTTACAGTTATTTCTATTGTGTTTGAAGAATTAATACAATTAAATCCATCAGTAACAACAACATAGTATTCTCCTTCCTCAGAAGCTACAAAATTATCTTCATCATGGTTTTCGATTAAAACATTATTCCAATACCACTCATATTTTACAAAGCCAGGAGTTGCCTCAAGCAGAACAGATTCTCCCAAACAAAACTCAGTATCTCCATCGGCAATAATTTCTACAACAGGCAGAGGATGAATGATAATAGTAACAATTACAGAAGAATTAGAACAAGAATTATTGTCAGTCACAACAACATAATATTCGCCTGCATCAGTTACAAGATAAGAAGCATCATTTGCTCCCAAAATTGCTTCGGCATTTCTGTACCATACATATGAATCATAACCTGTAGTTGCTTCAAGCAAAGCTTCTACTGTTTCATTTTCGCAGAATTCAATAGGCCCTACCGGTGTGATAGATACAACAGGCAATTCAAATATTGTAACAGTTATTTTATTCGAAATATTCGAACAATTATCATCAGAAATCTCAACATAATAAACACCGCTTTCTGTAGCTGCCCATACATCATATTCGGGACCTTCAGCTCCGGGAATTGCAACATCATCTTTATACCACTTATAAGAAATAACACCCTCGCCCGTTGCTGTAGCAATAAGGTCAACAGAATTTCCGTCACAAACTTCAGTATTTAAAGAAGCAATAGAGACTTCAGGCAGATCATTTACAATTACAGTTTGAATTGCAGAAGCCCTTTGACAGCCATTTTCGGCAGTTACAACAACGTAGTACTCACCGCCTTCTGTTGCAATATATGTTGGGCCGTCTTCACCTGTTAGCTCTCCAATTGTATTTTCATACCATTGGTATGCAGGAAAGTCCGGAATAGCCTGAAAAGCTACTTCTCCGCCTTCACAGAATTCTGTAGCTGATTCTGCAATAACGAAAACAATGGGAATAGGAAGTATTGTAAGGTCTATGCTGCCATTCATTAATGCTTCGCAATTTGTAGATGCATTTATAGCAAGAACTGTGTAAGTACCAATAGAAGTTACGTTTGCAAATTCAAGTACATCGCCATCTCCTTCCAGAAATATTCCTAAATAAAAACCATTTCTATGTAATCTGTAATTAACCCCAATTTCTGATCCGGAAACGAAAATACTTACACCCGGGCTTCCAGAACAGTACTCGTCATCACCTGAAACGTTAAATACTGAAGGCAGCGGATTAACCGCCACAGAGGCGTTACCGTTCATAGTGTTAAAGCAGAAAGTAGTATTATTTTCGGCAGTAATAGTATAAGTTCCTGGATTAGTAACTCCGTTGAATGCAATAGCGGCACCAGTACCTGCCAAAGTAGTTCCGGTAGGAGTTCCATTAAGCACAAGTTGATAGGTAACACCGGACTGGGAACCCGAAAGGTTAATTGTAACACCAGCACCACCGGCGCAGAAACTTCCCCCACCTGAAACGTTAAA
>JAGXRQ010000047.1 GCA_018335675.1 Bacteroidota bacterium
TCTCATTTCAGAAATTGTGTACCTTTGTTCTCTGGTTAAATGTTTCATTTTGCAACTTTTTTTTGACGAGGAAAGCCAATTTAAACTTTATCCATCAGGACAAGGGGAAAGATAATTTCTTTCTCCTTTGTCTTGAAAAATATTATTTACTTTATATCCTCGTAAAAAGTTGCATTAATTACTTGAATTTAGGCACTATAAGATCATTGCCTTTTTTGCTTAGCAAATAAACATGAGGTGTTCGTGTTGCCCCATAAACCGGAAAAACTTTCTGACCATCATCAAACAAATAGACAAAAGGAAAATTCTTTTCATTTGCTCTTTCAATCATTTTTTCAAAGCTATCTTGAGGTTGAACTTCCGGGTCATTTGGGTTAATTGCAATAATAGGATAGCCTTTTGGAGCATACTTTTTATGAAGAGCTATCATTCTGTCTTCATAAGCAACAACAAAAGGACAATGATTGCAGGAGAAAATTACTATAAATCCTTTTGCTTCAGGGAAGTTTGCCATCGAAATCATTTTACCGTCAACATTCTTTAATGAGAAGTCGGTTGCTTTGTCGCCAATGCTGTAGCCTTGGCCAATTGCTGAAGCTGAGTATATCATAACAGCAAATAAGAATAAAACCATTTTTTTCATAATGTAGAGTTTTAGTTATTAATATAATTATTTTAAAAATTTCAAAACTAGGTTGTCAAGTTCTTCAAAAGAGAACTCTTTTTCGTGAAACTCACGTTTATCTTTATTGTAAATGATTGTTGCGGGAATAGCACCTGTCCATTTTGGATTTACTGCGTCTATCCATCTATTTTCATTAGGGTCGTTAAGCATAATAATTTCTGACCTTACATTTTTTTCCTTCACAAAAGGAAGAAGTCTTGACTCATAATGACTAGGAAAATCTAGGTTTATTAAATAAATTTTTAGTTTTTCGCTAGAATATTTCTTAGCAATCTCTTCAAAGTATGGTATTTCTTTCACGCAGGGAGAACACCATGTAGCCCAAAAATTTATTAGATATGTTGTGTCGTTTTCCTTCTCGAATAATGGTTTAATAAAATCAAAATCAACAATTGGAATATCGGAGTTAAAATCTATTTCTTTTGATTTATCAATGGTATTACACGAAAGTGTATTAAATGCTGCAAATAAAGCAATAATAACTATGGTAAGTCTGTAGTTTTTCATAATTTTGCACTTGTAAAATTACTAACAGTTTTTTTTCAGGATTGTTCAAAAAAAATATTTTCTGATACTATTGGTTTTATAAGATAATAAATGTAACTTTGCGCCCTGAAAAAATAATACGAATATACAATGGGAAAAAAACAGAAAGACGCACGCGGACAGATTATTCTGGAGTGTACAGAGCATAAAGAAAGTGGAATGCCTGGTACTTCTAGGTATATTTCTACTAAGAACAGGAAAAATACACCTGACAGGCTGGAAGTTAAAAAATACAATCCTATTCTTAGGAAAATGACTATTCACAGAGAAATTAAATAATTTGAATTATGGCAAAGAAAGTAGTTGCAACGCTTAAAACGGATTCCGGCAAAGGCTTTGCGAAAGTTATAAAAATGGAAAAATCTGCTAAAACGGGTGCTTATTCTTTTAAGGAAGATATCATTGCTTCTGATAAAGTTAAAGATTACTTTACAAAGAAGTAATTCCGTTATTGATTTTTTTGAGAAATCAGGTTTGGGTTAAGTTTCCGAACCTGATTTTTTATTTGATTAAAGCCGCTTATTTGCTTAATTTAGTTACTTTTGGAGTTAAATAAATTTGGAAATGGGACTATTTGATATTTTTTCTAAAAATAAAGAAGAGAAGCTGAAAGAAGGTTTGAGCAAAACCCGAGAGACGTTTTTGGGAAAGATTGGCAAGGCAATTATCGGTAAATCTTCCGTTGATGCTGATGTGCTTGATAATCTTGAAGAAGCTCTTGTTACCAGCGATGTTGGCGTCGAAACTACGCTTAGAATTATTGAACGTATCGAGAGTAGGGTTGCAAAGGATAAGTATGTTGGAGCAGATGAATTAAATAGAATTCTTAAGGAAGAAATTTCATCTCTTTTGCTCGAAAACAAATCTGCCGGCATAAATCAGTTTGCAAACTCAGATATGCCAAAACCATATGTTATAATGGTTGTTGGGGTTAATGGTGTTGGTAAAACTACTACTATTGCTAAACTTGCAAATAAATTTACTCAGGCAGGTAAAAAAGTTGTTTTGGGCGCAGCTGATACCTTTCGTGCAGCAGCTGTTGGTCAGCTTAAAATATGGGCAGAAAGAGCAAATGTTCCAATAGTTGAATTAGGAATGGGTGCAGATCCTGCTTCTGTGGCATATGATACTGTTGAATATGCTAATAAAAATAATATTGATGTTGTGATTGTTGACACTGCAGGTAGATTGCATAATAAAACCAATCTCATGAATGAGCTTTCGAAGATTAAAAGGGTTATGAATAAAATTATACCTGAGGCTCCTCACGAAATTCTTTTGGTATTGGATGGCTCTACAGGTCAGAACGCTTTTGAACAGGCAAAGCAATTTACTTCTGCAACAGAAGTGAATGCACTCGCAATTACAAAACTAGATGGAACCGCTAAAGGTGGTGTGGTTATTGGAATTAGCGACCAGTTTAAAATTCCCGTTAAATATATTGGTGTTGGCGAAGGTATAGACGACCTACAGTTGTTTGACAGGGAAGCATTTGTTGAAACTTTGTTTGAAAGACTGTGAGAAAAAAATCTGTAAACATTATCACTCTCGGTTGTTCGAAAAATCTTGTTGATTCTGAAAAAATACTCGGACAGCTTAATCCTCAGAAATTTAATCTTTATCACGATTCGGATAAACATGCCGATATTGTTATAATTAATACTTGCGGATTTATTAATGATGCAAAAGAGGAGAGTGTAGATACTATTCTTTTGAATGTCGAAGCTAAGAAAAGGGGACTGGTTAAGAAAGTTATCGTTACAGGTTGTTTGTCTCAAAGATATCAAAATGAGCTTATAAAAGAAATTCCAGAAGTTGATGCTTGGTTTGGAAGCGACGATGCTGCAAAATTGTTTGAATACATCAAACAGGATTATAATCAGGATTTAGATGATAGATTTGTTACAACTCCTTCTCATTATGCATATTTGAAAATTTCAGAAGGTTGCGATAGGTTTTGTGCTTTTTGCGCTATTCCTTTAATTAGAGGTGTTTATAGATCAATGCCAGTTGAAAGACTGGTTAAAGAAGCTGAAATGCTTGCATCCAAAGGAGTTAAGGAATTGCTGCTTGTAGCTCAGGATCTTAATTATTATGGATTCGACTTGGAAGGCAAAAAGCTTTTGGCTACATTACTGATAGAATTGTCTAAAATTAAGGGCATTGAATGGATTAGGCTGCACTATGCGTATCCACAAGGATTCCCTGACGATGTTATAAAGATAATGGCAGATAATCCGAAGATTTGTAAATACTTAGATATTCCGTTACAGCATATCAACGACCGTATTCTCAGCCAAATGCGACGTGGTCACGATAAAAATGACACTCTTAAGCTAATTTCTGACCTCCGTGATAAAGTTCCGGGAATTGCTATCCGAACAACAATGATGGTTGGATTTCCGGGTGAAACAAAGGAAGAGTTCAACGAATTGCTGGAGTTTGTCAAATCAGCTAAGTTTGAAAGATTGGGAGTTTTTACTTATTCTCCTGAGGAAGGAACGTCAGCATTCAAACTTAAAGATGATGTTACTGATAAAACAAAAAAAATGAGAGCTGATAAGTTAATGGCTGTTCAGCAAGAGATATCATTAGAGAATAATGAAGCAAAAATTGGGAGTGTCTTCAAGGTTTTAATAGATAGGGAGGATAATGAGTTCTATGTTGGAAGAACGGAATATGATTCTCCTGAAATTGATAATGAAGTATTGGTTTCGAAAAATAGCTCTGTTAAAGTTGGAGATTTTGTATATGTTAAAATTACCGATGCTTCTGAATTTGAATTATATGCTATAGTGGTTTAATTGTTATCTTTCTAATTCTAAGATTTCCAAATCTTTCATAATGCTTCCATCTATCACTAATCTAATCATGGTTACTATATTATGCATTCCTCTATTTCCGGCAGCCCCGGGATTAATATGAAGCAGATTGTATTTTTTGTCATTTATCACTTTTAGAATATGAGAATGCCCACTAATGAACAATTTTGGCGGGTTACTAATTAAAATTTGTTTGACTTTTTCCTCGTATTTAGTGGGATATCCTCCAATATGTGTTATAAGAACATCAACACTCTCACATGTGAATCTTTGAAATTCAGGAAATTTTCTTTGCATTTCGTAATCATCAATATTCCCATGTACTGCAATAAGTGGTTTAAAAGCCTCAAGTTCATAAACTACTTCCATACTTCCAATATCGCCCGCATGCCATATCTCATCCACTTCTTTCAAAAAGTCGTATAGTTTTGGATTTATATATCCATGAGTATCTGATATTATACCAATCTTTTTCATAGTGTCAATCTTGAATCAGTCTATTTCTTCCCATTTATTTTTTTTCTTCAACAAATTTTCTCTCATTTCATTAAACTCCGACAATTCTTCTTCTTTTCTTGCAATAGCAGCTTTAAGTAGTTGTATATGATTATTTATGTCATGAGAAGGGTCGTCAGTATTATCATTCAATGGGTTGTTGTCCGACTCGGTAAGATTTTGAATTGTCAGCATATCTTTATCAATATCCTTCCTTACAGCTTCGATTCTTAAATCGATATCCGATATTTGATAATTAACGTGTAGTTCAATTTTGTCTTTCTTTGCTGCATAATAATCATCTTGTCTTTTGTGCAATATTTCAAATGCTGATTGAAGTTTAGAATATAATGCTTGTCTTTCGTCTGCATTCATCTTAATGCCTTTAAACTCTGATTGAACTCTGATAAGATGTTCTTTTGTTTTCTTAAACTCCATAGATGTTTGGGCTCTTTCATAAGCTGCCTCTACTATTGGTTTAAGTCTGCCGTAATTTTCAATGGCTTCTTTATTTTTTGTGTTAAAAAAGTCATTTTGTCTTTGCTTAATCGTTTCAAAAGCACTTTGAAGTTTGCTGTATAAAGCTTCTCTATCTTCTGCTAATAGCTTATAATCTCTGAATGATTGCTGAATTTCTTTCAATTTTTCAAAACCTTCTTTGAAATTATCTGTATTGTTGGCAATCTCAAAAGCTTGATTAACCAATTCTTCAACTATTGAAACATTATCTTTAGCCGTATTTTCGTAAACTGATTTTTCCTCGTCTTTTCTTATCTTTAGAATAGTAAAACCTTCCTGAAGCTTAGATAAAAGCTGATTTCTTACATCATAGCTCAAGTTGCTTGCTCTTACTTTTTGTTGGGAAGCCATTAATTCTTCCCAAAGTTCATTAAGATTATTGGCGGTTTCAGTTTTTAAAACCAGAGCTTCAATTTCGGGTAAGAGATTGTTTTTTAATACAACCGATTTTTTCTCTAAATCATTCTTTTGAAGGTCTCTTTTTTCTTTTATAATGTCGAATGCTTGTTGAAGTTGAGAATAAAGAGATTCCCTCACTTCTTTTATCATCTTTATTCCTTTAAATTCTTGTTGAATTTGAATGCAATAGTTCCATGCATCATTAAGGTCATCTTCTTCAGCGTATTTTGACTGTATTAATGCCTCATTAATTTTTGGAGCAAGAATGTGGAAGTTTTTCTCCGATTCTGCTTCAAATTCAGATTTTTCTTTATCGAATAGAGAGTTTACTTTTTCAAAAGCTTCGTCAAAAAGAGCATTAATTTCTTTTTTCTGGTCGAATGATAAATCAGCAGAATGAGTAGTTCCTCTTAATTGAATAAGAAGGCTTTTATTTTCTTTAAAATTGCCAGAATTAGTATTTCTTAAAATAGATGTTAGTTTTTCCTTTAGTGATAAGTAGTTTTCACTCATAATTATAGAATTTTGTCAAAGATAATAAAAATGGTTGTTAGGCGCGATAGCAGTTTTTTTCCCAAAAAACAAACATTTTAGATTTACATATTGATAATTTTGTAATTTAGCATTTTTATCAGAAGTTTAAAAATACGCAAAAACAATAGAGTAATGCAATCTGTAGAAGTTCACGGTAAGGTATTTAATAAATCAATTTCAGGGGAGAAAATTCTCTCCGTTGTTGATGCCATGGCTGCAAAGTTAAGTCTTGATTATAAAGGCAAAGTGCCTTTGTTTTTGTGTGTATTGAATGGGTCTTTTATGTTTGCGGCCGACCTTTTGAAAAGATACAAAGGTGATTGCCAAATAAGCTTTATAAAACTAAGCTCATATTTGGGAACAAAAACAACTGAAGAAGTTAAAACTGTTATTGGGCTTAACGAAGAAATTAAAGGCAGGCATATAATAATACTTGAAGATATTATTGACAGCGGCATTACCATTACACATCTTGTAAAGGACCTTGCACGCTATGAACCCGAATCTCTTAAAGTAGCTACATTGTTGCTCAAGCCTGACGCATTGCGTACAAATATAAAACCCGATTATGTAGGTATTGAAATTCCCAATGATTTTATTATTGGATATGGTCTCGACTATAATGGATTTGCTAGAAATTTGCCTGATATCTATAAAATTGCAGAATAAAACATTAATTATATAATCTTTTTCAACACGACAAAAAAATAGTCTATGCTGAATGTTATAATTTTTGGCCCTCCCGGTTCGGGAAAAGGAACTCAATCGGCCCAAATTGTTAAAAAATATAACCTTATACATCTATCTACAGGAGATATTTTACGCCATGAAATAATGGAGAAAACTCCAATTGGTTGTGTTGTAAAAGAGTATATAGACAATGGTTTGCTTGTTCCGGATGAAGTAGTACTTAAAATGCTTTATCATAAGGCTTCAATATACCCTAAAAGAGAAGGGTTTATCTTTGATGGTTTCCCAAGAACTATCTATCAGGCTGAAATGTTAGATAAAATGTTGGAAAGGCATAATCGCCCGATAGATGTTGTAGTATCTGTTGAGGTTAAAGAAGATGAGCTTTTTAAGCGCATGAAGGGTAGAGCTGTAGACTCCGGCAGGTCCGACGATAATGAATTCACAATCAAGAAGAGAATAGATGTGTACAAGGAGCAGACATATCCTTTAATTGATTTTTATAGGAATCAGGGAAAATTGGTTGCAGTGAATGGAATGGATTCGGTAGATGTTGTTTTTGATCATATTTCCCAAGCAGTAGATTTCTATTTAAATAAAAAAAATATTCTTCCTTAATAAAAAGAGGCTATTAAAGCCAAATTATGTCATCTAATTTTGTTGATCATATCAAAGTGTTTTGCCGTTCCGGTAAAGGAGGGGCAGGCTCAACGCATTTACACAGAGCCAAGTATATTCCTAAGGGTGGACCGGATGGTGGAGATGGTGGCAGAGGTGGACATGTTATCTTAAAAGGTAACTCTCACCTGTGGACATTGTTGCACTTGAGGTACACACGACATGTTGCTGCCGAACCAGGAAAGTCTGGGTCAGGGCAGGACAAAACCGGTGCCTTCGGGAAAGACGTTATTATTGAAGTTCCACTTGGCACTATCGCCAGAGATGCTGATACAGGTGAATTTCTTGCGGAAATTACCGAACACGAACAGTCGGTAATCATTCTTAAAGGTGGTAGGGGTGGTTTGGGTAACACTCATTTCAAATCTTCAACAAATCAAACTCCCAGGTATTCTCAGCCTGGAGAACCTGGAATAGAGATGAATGTTATTATGGAATTAAAGCTTTTAGCAGATGTTGGGTTGGTCGGATTTCCCAATGCAGGAAAATCTACTTTATTGTCTGTTGTATCTGCTGCTAAACCAAAAATTGCAGATTATCCGTTTACCACTCTTGTCCCTAATCTTGGCATGGTTGAATATAGAGATCATCTGTCTTTTGTAATGGCCGATATTCCAGGAATTATTGAAGGTGCTCATTTAGGAAAGGGCATTG
Source organism: Bacteroidota bacterium (assembly GCA_018335675.1). Classification (GTDB taxonomy): domain Bacteria; phylum Bacteroidota; class Bacteroidia; order Bacteroidales; family UBA7960; genus PWND01. The sequence continues at coordinate 8,023 of JAGXRQ010000047.1, forward strand.
GTCTGAGGTTTTTAAGACATATTGAAAGAAATTCAATTCTGCTTTTTATGATACCTGCTGATTCGGAAAATATAAAAAAGGAGTTTAAAATATTACTAAAAGAACTTGAGCTTTTTAATCCTGAATTGCTTGATAAAAAAAGGGTTTTGGCTGTTTCTAAGTGCGATCTTCTTGATGATGCAGCACTGAAAAAACTTTCTAAGAAAATTCCCGAAATTCCCACTGTATTTATTTCTTCACATACAACAAAGGGCCTTGTAGAGCTTAAAGATGTTCTGTGGAAATGCCTAAATGAATAACTAATTAGAAACCTACATTGTAAAAATGGAATTCATTTTAAATCTTGACCGTGAACTTTTTTTCTTTCTAAACGGCTTGAATAATAGTTTTTTTGATGTTGTGATGTCATCTATTAGCGGCAGGCTGACCTGGATTCCACTTTATGCTTTTCTGCTATATTTACTGATTAGGAAATACAAGTGGAAAACAATTTGGATTGTTTTAGCTATAATATTGTTGACATTTTTAGCCGACCAGACAGCAAATCTTTTTAAAGCATCATTTCAAAGATTGCGACCTTGTCAGGATGATGAGATAAATCACATGGTTCATTTCTTAAGTTGTGGTGGAAGATATGGTTTTATTTCCGGCCACGCTGCAAATACATTCGCATTGGCAACTTTTGTTGCATTTTTATTCAAGGATAGAAGTTTTCTTTATCTAAGAATAATATTTTTTTCTTATGCTGCATTAAATGCATACAGCCGAATTTATCTTGGAGTACATTACCCTGGTGATGTTATTGCAGGAGCATTGGTTGGAAGTATGTTAGGTATGGGAATGTATTTTTTGCTTAATAGGTTAAAACTTGTCAGAAATAGTTAATTAACTATTCACTATTGATTAATACCCTAGCTCTTTTCCTTCAATGATTTCAGGTAGAAGTTTGAAAATCACGAGATTGTTAATTGCCGGAGCATTATAAGGAAAATCTTTGCCTGTATATTTTCTCATAATAATATTCATGCATTTAATTTTTTCATCATAATCCTCTACAAATTCAACTTTTCCTGATGCAACAACGCTTCTGTAATACATTCCATAGCTACATGCTACTGGCTCATTGCGGAAAAACAATTTATGGTCGGTACTGAAACAAACGCTAATATTGGGATTGGTTTGAAGAATATCAAGTTTTTTACCACCGGGACCGGTGTGAAAATAAATTATACCATCCTCAAAACCAAAATTAAATGGAATAACATAAGGTGTATTATTCTTGTCTGACAAACCTATATAGCATGTATCGCATTTATCGATTATGTGTTTTATTCTTTCCGGATTTGTGAAAACTGGATTTTTCATATTTTTATTTTTACGTTATAATGCAAATATAAAAAGAATTGCTGATGAATTATTCAAGATGATATTCATTAAACGGGCATAAAGTTTTTTTAAAAACTAATAATTATTGCTGAAAAATTCATATAATTGCATATCAATGAATAACAATAATTTAGGCAATATGGGAAAAGTTATAGCAATCAGTAACCATAAGGGTGGAGTAGGAAAAACTACTTCAGCAATAAATTTCGGAGCAGGTTTGGTAAAAGCAGGAAAGAAAGTTCTGCTCATAGATTTTGACCCTCAAACAAATCTAACTCAGAGTCTTGATATTTCAGATCCTGAAAATGACATTTATTCAGTGTTAAAAGGAGAACAAAAGCCTGAGCCAATTAAGCTGTTAAAAAATTTCTTTGTAATTCCCGCTGTTAGCGCCCTTAGTGCAGCGGAGATTGAGCTTGCTGCTGAAGCCGGCAGAGAATACATACTTTCTGAGGCTATTGCAGATCTCAAAGCGACTTTTGACTATATAATTATCGATTGCCCTCCGTCGTTGGGGTTGTTAACCATAAATGCTTTTACTGCTTCCGACGAAGTATTAATTCCAATGCAAGCAGAATATCTGGCTTTGCAAGGAATAGGTAAAATGCTGGGGTTGGTTGATAAAATCAAAAAGAGACTTAATCCAAATCTTCAAATTAGTGGAATTTTCATTACCCAATTCGATAGTCGCAAAGTTTTAAATAGATATGTTTTTGAAACAATTGACAGTCATTTCGGAGATAAAGTTTATGAAACAAAAATAAGAAACAATATAGCTCTGGCAGAAGCCCCCAATGCCGGTCAGGATATTTTTAGATATCAGAGCACCAGCAACGGCGCATTTGATTATTTGCAGTTAACTAAGGAATATCTGAGAAGAGAAGCTAAGTCGTAAGTCGTAAGTCGATAGTCGTAAGTTGTAAGTTAGGATAAGCTTTTCTTATAATCATTTTATTATAACTATGCTGAGAATAAAAGAGTTGACAAAAGCTGAAGAGCAGATTATGCATATTCTTTGGGAAATCAAATCCGGAAGTGTTAACGACATTATTAAGCATTATCGTGAGCCAAGACCTAAATATACTACTATTTCTACCATAATAAGAATACTTGAGACAAAGGGATTTATCGGACATAAAAAGGTTAGCAAGGCATTTCATTATCATCCTTTGGTAGATAAACAAATTTATACCAGAATCCTTATGAGAGGGATACTTGCTAAATATTTCGGCAATTCACTTAGGCAGATGGTGTCTTTTCTTTCACACGAAAAAAGCTTATCTGTGACAGAGTTAGAAGAGCTAAAAAATATTATTGAAGAGGAAATCAGAATGCAAAGACAACTTTAAGATTGAATACTGTCCAATATTATAGTATAGCTAGAATTTTCGAAAAGATTATCATTAGCACCAGAGCCATTGGATATACTGTAGCATAAGCAACTGAAGGAGCTTCGCTTTCAGTTTTATTGTCAACTACACCCAGTCCTGGAGTTGAGGTCATGCTGCCAGCTATCACACCAAGCAATGTCAGAAAGTTTATTTTAAAGATATAATGACCCGCTAAAATTGCAATCATCATAGGAATTAATGTTATTGCGACCCCTATCAAAACTATATTCCATCCATATAATTCCCATGTGCCGGCAATCTGAGAGCCTGCATGAGTGCCAACAGTAGCCAGAAACATCAGCATGCCAAGTTTACGCAACAATTGATTACCGCCTCCCGACATTGACCAGATAATGTTTCCGGTTTTTCCAATCTTGCTTAAAACTAGTGCTGTAGTGAGAACTCCCCCTGTCATACCAAGAGAAAAATCAAAATAACCGAAAATAGGAATGCTTATTGAACCAATGAGTACACCTATAATAATACCCAAACTGATTGGCAAAAAGTTAGATTCACTTAGTCTTTTTTCTTCATTTCCCAATAGCTTCATTACATTGCGCATATTTTCGCTATCGCAGGCCACCAGGACTTTATCTCCAAATCTCAGTCTAGAACTAGCAGTAGGCGTAAGGTCTATCTCACTTCTTCTTATGCGCGTAATGGTTGCATTGTAATTTCTTGTTAGGTTTAATGAACCCAGAGAATTGTTTATCACTTTCTTGTTGGTTACTAATACCCAATTTACCTTGTATGCTTCTTCAAGAGGGATTTCTTCATTTGTCGTACTGCCAATTAGCATTTCAGCTTTTTTTAATGCTTCTTCTGTGCCAACAACTTTTACAATATCGCCTATGTTTAGCGTAGTGTTTTTGGTAGGAGTAGATGCAATTCCCTGCTGTTTTACTCGGGAAATAATTGCATGAGTCATAGTGCCAATCCTTAGTTCACCTAAAGTCTTTCCTGCAATATTTTTATTTTCAACTATCAGATTTCTGTTTATTATATCCGGAAATACTTCCAATAATTGCTGCTTATACTTTTCACCCTCTTTTTTAAGATCAATTTTAAAAATTAAGTGAGCAATACTAAGGAATATAATTACCCCTATTACACCAAAAGAATATGCAATACCATATCCAATTGATGCACTTGCTGATCCTGTTGCTTCAATTGCTGCTGCCAATCCTGGCGTGCTTGTAAGTGCGCCGTTAAATATTCCAACCGCAAGAGCATTATCTATGTCGAATACATATCCTAAAAGCTTGGCAATAGAAGCAGCCGAAACTAATAGTATTATGCCTATAAGTATCAGAATCTTGCCTCCACGATTGAAAGAATCGAAAAAGCCCGGTCCTGCCTGAATTCCAATTGTGAAGATAAAAAACAATAAACCTATCGTTTGAAACTCGATCGGAACGAGATATCCAAAATGTCCTAAAAACAATGCAACTATTATTACCGCCGACAAATCAAGCGAAAACCTTTTGATCTTAAAATTCCCTATAACAATACCTAGGGTAATTATAAGAAATAAAACAAAGTAGCCTTCTGATAGAAATTTTGACATGGTTTTTTAGGTATTAGGTGTCAGGTATCGGGTATTGAGGTCACTGTCATTTCGACCGTAAGAGAGAAATCCGGTTGTTTCTTCTACGGGACCTCTCGCTTGCTTCGATTTCGCTCAGCACAAGTCACTCGATGTGATCGTGGCCTCTCCGCCCTTCGCTATCTGCAAAATTATAAATATTACGTTTTAATTTTTGAAAATGTTTATTCGTTATGATGTTTTAAATTCCGTAAATTTGTTGTGTAATGGATAAAAAAACGATAAATACCCAAATATTATGATGCAGCAATCTCACCTTAAGACATTATTTGTTGATTCCGATACAGGCTTTTATAAAGTTAATAGATATGAAATAGGCAAAGCATGGGGACCTGTAGATCTTGGTATTCATCTTTCGAAAAAGTACGACAGCCTTAATATTGGCACAGGATTATTGGCCGGTAGCATTTTCCCCGGCTCAAACAGATTGATTTTTTCAGGGTTTAGTCCATGCTGGCATGGCTTTTTTATTTCTTCTATGGGAGGTGCCGGGCTAATATTTGATAATCTTGGCATTAATATGTTATCTATTGTTGGGAAGGCTAACACTCCATCAATATTATATCTTAACAGGAATCACGGAGAAGAAATAGAAGTTGAAATAGTGCCTGTGAGGCTCAGAAAAACATGGGAAGAAGGCAAGAAGGGTGTTTATGCGTTGATGCAACAGGCATTAGACATTTTTGGGGACAGGTATGAAAACGATCCTCGTGTGATTGCTACAGGGCCTGCTTCATTATATACTGATTTTGGTGCAATTGGTTCTGCACCAATAAGGAAGGGTGAAATTACTCATGCCGATTGCTGGGCGGGTAGGGGAGGTTTTGGTTCTAAAATGCTTCAGCAGCACGGAATTGCTGCAATAATATACGGAGGTACTTTTGCTGACGAGGATTTCAGAGATAGAAACGTTGCCGATACATGGTTTCAGGATAGATATCAGATGAAGCTATCAGCTAAAGATATGGAAGCAACTACAAAATATCGCTACGATCCTTCTTTCAACACTGGTGGAACATTCGGTGTTAACTACGCTACAATTAAAGACAATATTATTGCATTCAACTATCGTACTATTTATTGGACAGACGAAGAAAGAAATAAATTGCATCAAGATTTTATTGTCAATCATTATCTGAAACAGTTTAATGAGGAAACAATAGAGAAAAAACAACAGAAAACTTGCGGAGAGCCATGTGCTGCCGTTTGTAAAAAACTTAACGGTGAGTTTAAAAAAGACTATGAGCCTTATCAGACAATGGGACCACTTTGTGGAATTTTCGACCAAAGAGCTGCAGAGTTGGTAAATATGAAAGCAGATAGTCTAGGGTTTGATGCCATTAGCGTTGGGGGAGTGTTGGCATGGCTTATGGAATGCTTATATGAAGGTTATATTAAACCTGAAGAACTTGGAGTGCAAGATAAGCCGATATTTACCATTGAAAATTTTGATGTTGTAGAAGATTCAATGTTTAATGCGAATATTGCAATGGAGTTGCTGGACGAAATGGTAAAGCCGGAGAGTAGAATTAACTTAATTGAAGGTGCAAGAAAATATGCCAGAAATCTTGCCAGAAACAAAGATAAAAGGATACTTGATATTTTTATATATAATGCATATGCTCGACACGGATGGATAGTTCCGAATCAGTACTGGACACCCGGTGTGCTTTCTCCAATGAGTATAATGGGTAAGTATTATATGAATTATGGAAAAGAATTTATAGAACCAAGAGAACTTGGTAGAGAAAATGCGCGTAGAATGATTAAGGAACTGATGATTGATAATCTCGGAATTTGTCGATTCCACCGCGCCTGGGCTGAAGATTTGATACCTGATATAATTGATAAGCTTTTTGGGAATAAAGAAGGTTTCTTGAAAAGTATAGAACTTACCGCTAGTCGCATACATAGCCGTAATGCATCTATATTTTGGGAAGCGGAAAGAAATGCAGATTATATTCAGACCTTTATAGAAAAACGATTGAGACAAGGAGATAATAGCGAAATAACAAAATTGTGGGCAAATAAATTTAAAACCAACAAAAATGAAGCTGCACTTGAGTTCTGGTACGAGATACACAAGGGTGCACATGAAGTTTTGAGAGAATTTTAGTTTTAATTTGCCAATTTGATATTTTAATAATACGATTTTGTTTGTCACCTCGAACGTAAGTGAGAGGTCCCGTTGAAAAAGTAGGAGCATAAAATAACGGGATCTCTTTCTTGGAAAAGTAAGTGCATTAAATGACGGGATCTCTCCCTAACGGTCGAGATGACGTGCTGACCAAACCCAAAACCTAAAACCTAAAACCTGAAACCCATGTCAAACATTTTTCTTACTGAAGATACGATTTGTGCTCCGGCAACTACCGGTGGTGCAATTGCGATTATCCGAATTTCCGGACACAGAGCATTTGATGTCGCCGACAAGATTTTCAAACCTCAAAGCAAATCTGTTAAGTTTAAAAATGCAGAGTCTCATAAGATGATTTTCGGCTGTATTTACGACGGTAAAAAGCAGATAGATCAGGTGCTGGCAACGAAGTTCATTGCTCCAAACAGTTATAACGGAGAGAATATTGTTGAATTCTCCTGTCATGCTTCTAATTACGTTGTACAAGAAATATTAAGGATTTTAATCGACAACAAGGTTAGAATGGCCAATCCGGGTGAGTTTACCATGCGAGCATTTCTCAATGGCAAAATGGATTTATCTCAGGCAGAAGCGGTAGCCGACCTCATTGCTGCTAATAGCAAAGCATCGCACACATTGGCATATAGGCAGATGCGAGGACATTTTTCCAAAAACATACAGGAACTTCGCCAACAACTTGTGGAATTTGCTTCACTCATTGAGCTTGAGCTTGATTTCTCGGAAGAGGATGTTGAATTTGCAAGTAGAAAGAAGCTTGAAAAGCTTTTAAAGAGCATTAAATCTGAGTTGAAAAGGCTCACAAATTCATTCGCAAAAGGCAATGTCCTTAAACATGGAATACCTGTTGCTATTATTGGAAAGCCTAATGTTGGGAAATCTACCCTCCTAAATGCCATATTCAATGAGGAAAAGGCAATAGTGTCTGAAATTCCGGGCACAACCAGAGATGCAATAGAAGACACCATCATAATGAACGATATTGCCTTCAGATTTATTGATACTGCCGGACTGCGCGAAAGCGGCGATGAAATTGAGAATATCGGCATGAAAAAAACTATGGAGAAAGTGCAGCAGGCTGCTATTGTGCTTTATCTTTTTGATATCAGTTGCACTAGCATTGAAGAAATAAAAGATACAATCGATGAATTTAGAAAAACCATTGATGATAAAGACAAAAAGCTAATTCTTATAGCCAATAAAATAGATTTATTGCAGTCAATTCCTCATCATTTTAAAAACCTTGTTGAACTTGAAACAATATTTATCTCTGCAAAACGAAAAGAAAATATTCAGCTACTAACCGACAGCTTGCTTAAATCAGCTGAAACAGGCATAGAAGAAGAAAATCAGACAATTGTAACAAACTCACGCCACTACGAAGCCCTCACCAAAGCCCTCGAAGCTATAGATCAAGTGAAAAAAGGAATGGACAACAATATAAGCGGCGATCTTCTAGCTATAGACCTTCGCACAGCATTGTATTACCTTGGCAGCATCACAGGTCAAGTAACTAGTAATGAGATACTTGATGGTATTTTTGAAAAGTTTTGTATAGGAAAATAAGTTTGAATTAAAGTGGAAGTTTTGAGTTAACACAAATCATTCACTGAATTTGATAATTAGGTTTTGAATATGTTGTTGCATTGCGCTATTTAACTCAATTGTAGGCGATTCATTAATTGCTGAAAGAGTTGCTAAAGCTTTCTCTTTTTCTCCTAATTCAACCAATATCAATGAGTACAATTCTATGTTTTTAATAAATATGTCTTGGGGGAGTTTGGTCTCCATCATAGATCTGGCAAAAATCAGAGATTCCTTATCTTTAAATTTCTTCTGATGAAAATATATGGTTTTTGCGCCATCAATTAAAAGCTTTTCATTAATGGATTCCAAACTTAAATATGCATGATAGTTTTCAACGAATTGTCTCCAGCGTTTTTTTGACTTTCTTTTGAATGAATAAATACGCTGATTAGCCCAAACAAAATTCCCTGCTTTAATAATCCTGTCAGACAGATGATGATCCATGTCTTTTATTTGCTGTATTGCTTTTTGTCTTTTTCGTTCACCAAAAATATTCCAGTACCTGTATATATAAAATGAATATAACTCTTCAATCAAATTATCAAATACTTTACTATCAACATTTTCTTTAAACTCATTTTCATGATTTAATAAATACTTTCTATAACGATTAGCAATGCGATAACTAGAGGTTATTACATCCCAAGCTTCCTTTGAGAATGCTTTTTCAGGAGGTAAACTTTTCAAACAACTATCAACTATTTCAAAACGATTTATATAATCAGAATTAATTTTTAGATAGGCCGAAACTGTATTTGGTGAATAATCGCCTGATTCAACTTTCTTTTGATAGTAATTTAAGTTATTAATGCTATCAAATGCATTTTTAGCTAACTCGATAAATTCATTTTTCTCTTTATAGCCAATTATTTTGTGAATCAGCTCTCCATCTTCATTAATAAACAATACCGTCGGCAATGCTCTTACTTCATATTTTGCTTTTATATACTTCCCGGCCTCTTCTTTGTCAATATCTACAGAATAATTAATAAAATGTTCGTTAAAATAATTGCCTACGTTATCCTGACTAAATACTTTCTTTTCCATTACTCCGCAGTATCCGCACCATTTAGCATGGCAATAAATCATTATTAGTTTTTCGCTCTGCTTTGAGTCCGACAAAGCTTTCTCAAATGATTGCATTGATTGAAGGTTGACTCCTGTGTTTTGAGAATTACCGTAAACCCACAAAAAAACAAGCAATAGACTTAAAATACACTTTCTAACCTGACTAGTTTTTATCATAAAAGCCCATATTATTTATTTGAATAATTGTAAAAATTCAACATCGAAACACCACTTTTTATTTCTATCATGCTAATTGTTTTATCAGTGCTAATGTGCCGATGCACAACATTTTGCCTTTTTATATCGAATAGTTCAAAAATAAAGTCTTCCGGAAAAAATATATTAAGTGGGTTTTCTATAAGAAATTCATTAGAATTATTAATCCTGTATAATGAGTCCTGTTGCCCATAATACAATAAAGTAAAGGAAATCATTGTGAAAAACACAATTAATTTTTTCATTCATTTTTGTTTTTTATGTTTAATAATAAGGCTAAATGCTAAATAATTATAATATATGATTAAAGTAAGTGTATAAAAAAAAGTGACCAAAATTAATTAATTAATTTGATTTTAGAATTGCTTTTTGAATAAAAAGGGAAAGTAGAAAGTTAGTATTAATCCCTTTTCCTATATTTGCCAAAAATTATACTAATGAAACTAATTCAAAGAATTTCGCTGATTATTTTATTGTTTGCATTATTCTCCTGCCAAAAGGAGAATATTACAAAATCAGGGATGGCAAACGACAGGTTCTTTCTTGAGTCGGATGGACAAAAGATGCCAATATTTGTTGCGGGAAATCTTGATTCTGATAAGATGATATTGATAATTCATGGTGGTCCGGGTGGAAATTCAATTGTTTATCGCGATGATTATGTTATTGAGAATGTTGAAAAAGAATTTGCTGTTGTTTATTGGGATCAGAGGTATGCAGGTGGCTCTCAGGGAAGTAGCAGTATTAAAGATATCTCGGCATATAGAAACGATATCAAAAAGCTGATTTATTTATTAAGGTCGCTTTATGGCCAAAACAAGCAAATATACTTTTTTGCTCATAGCTGGGGTGGCTTTTTAGCTCCTTATTTCCTTATTGAAAGCGACAATCAGGAGATGGTTGATGGCTGGATACAAATTGGAGGTGCACACAATTTCTACCTTAATGATTCACTTACTCAGCAAATGTTGATGTTTTATGGAAGGCAAGAAATACTGGCCGATAGAAATGTTAAAACCTGGGAGAAAATTGTTGCCTTTTGCGATACTGCAAATTACGTACATATTAAAAACGCTTTTAAGCTTAATGAGTATGCACACCAGGCTGAAGGATTAATGCCGGATGTTGTGTCTCCCGAATATACGTTTAAAGAATTGTTCGACTGGTACTTCTCAAATGATGTTCCACTTATTGCTATGTACATAAATGGATTTGCATCTGGGATATTTAAAGTATATGAACCTGCTTATATCACAGAGATTAGCAAATATCTCAATAGAATAGAAATTCCGACAATACTGCTTTGGGGTAAGTATGATTTTGTTTGTCCTCCCGGACTTATGGACGACATAAAGGAAAATATTGGCAGTGAAGATGTATCTGAGTATATTTTTGAAAACTCCGGACATTCGCCTATGATGAATCAACCCCAAATGTTTTGGCAAGTAGTAATTGATTGGATAAAAACTCATTGATGAAAAAATATATTATTGTAATTCTGCTATCATTTTTTATGATAAATGCTGATGCTAGTGTATTAGCAAATGATTATCAGCCTGTTACTGCCATAAGGGCGTCATATGTTAGTGCATTGCTCTCTCCGGGCGGAAAGATAGGTTTGGAATATCCATATAAATACAGGGAAATAGAAAAGTACAAAAGGGATAAAACAATTATTCATTACAAAGAAAGATATATTGTTATTAGCCTTGGTTCTTATTATCAGCAAGGTTTTCATACAAATTTAATGCTTCAGGCAGAGTGGACTTTTAGAAAACAGAGAAGCAGAGGAATGTACTTTGATTATTCTCCTGTAATTGGGCTAAGCCGAACATTTATTGATGGCACTACGTATTCTGTTGACGACTCAGGTAATGTGTCTGTAGTTAAATATGCAGGAGATTACTATGGCATATTAGGAGCAAGCATATCATTAGGATATAATTTCGGAATGAGATCAAACCGTCCTATAAAGATGTTTCTAAAACCCTCGTTATTAGTGTTATTCCCATACAGCAACATGATTTACCCACGTCCAACAATTGAACTAGGCCTATCCTACAGCTTCAAAAAATAGTTTATAAACTAATAGACTTGGGACTTGGGACTTGAGACTTGGGACTCAGGACTCAGGACTCATAACCACCCCTGTCAACTCCTCCGACATCTCCCAAAGCCTCTTCGCATCTTCGAGGTTATACGATGTTTTTGCTGATTTTACTTTAACGGGTTTGCCGGCGAGTTCGCCCAATCCTGCCGGACCATAATATTCACCTCCTTTTACAGCAGTGTCGGAGGCGGCTCTGATTTGTGGCATAGCACCCGACTTTGGTGTTGGAAGTACTTTTATTATCAGCGGTTTCAATATACGTGCAATAAGTTTATGCTCCAGATGTCGGCCAAGGTTTGTATATGATGCGCCGGGATGTGCTGCAACAGCTATGCAATCATGGTTGGCTGCTTCAAGTCTGCGTTGAAGCTCGTATGTGAAAAGCAAATTTGCCAGTTTTGACCTTGAATATGCTCTCATCTTATTATAATTGTGTGCATATTCAGAAAGTGAATTTTCAAAACTCATTTTCCACTGCTTGTGAGCAAGGCTGCTTACGTTTACTATCCTGGATTTAGGAGTAGATAATATCAAATCTAGCAACAGTCCGGTAAGAGCAAAATGCCCAAGATGATTAGTGCCCATCTGACTTTCAAAGCCGTCTTCTGTGAGGGCGTATGGACTGGTCATTATACCTGCATTGTTTATAAGAATATCTAAGCGGGAGTATTTTTGTTTGAAATTTTCCGCAAAACTTCTTACCGACGACAAGCTCATAAGATCAAGTGCCATTACAACAATCTTAGCATCAGGTGTTTCCTTTAAAATGCTTTCCTTTGCAGCATTGCCTTTATCAATTGCACGGCATGCAATCACTACCTCTGCGCCCTTCATGGCAAATGCTTTTGCAGTTTCAAAACCCAAGCCGCTATTACCGCCGGTAATCACAACTATTTTCCCTTCTTGAGAAGGCATATCATCAAGTGTCCATTTCTTTTTACTCATAATTCATATTTTGAAATCTAGATATGTAAAATTATAACAATAAACGGCTAAGTTCTAATATTAACAGCATTATCTTTAAATTGCAAAAACAGCTCATATGCGTATGGCGTAGCAAGAATTGCGTAGAACCATTGTTTAATGGTTGACTTCGTTCCATATAGTTTATCTTTATATGCAAACCAGTTTAGATAGTTTTGTAGATATTTTGAACTTACACCATTAAATTGTCTTAGGAATTTACGCAGTTGAGCATGAAGGTTGTTTACATGTTGAAGGTGGATATTGTTATTTT
>JAGXRQ010000048.1 GCA_018335675.1 Bacteroidota bacterium
TTGTATCCACTACTTCTCATTTCAGAAATTGTGTACCTTTGTTCTCTGGTTAAATGTTTCATTTTGCAACTTTTTTTTGACGAGGAAAGCCAATTTAAACTTTATCCATCAGGACAAGGGGAAAGATAATTTCTTTCTCCTTTGTCTTGAAAAATATTATTTACTTTATATCCTCGTAAAAAGTTGCATTAATTACTTGAATTTAGTATGTCATTTTTTTAGCGAAATAAATATTTATCTTTGAACAAAAACCACTATTTAATGCAGGTGAAAATTGAACAAACATTAATATCCGATATTTCCGAAATACTTGATTCAGAATTTGGGCAAAGTATCGATAAAAATCTTATTTCTATTCAGAAAACAAGAGATGAATTTGAAGGCGACTTTACATTAGTTGTTTTTCCATTTTTAAAAATCTCAAAAAAGTCTCCAGAGCAAACAGCGGAAATTATTGGACAAGCATTGATAAAAAGATGCAAAAATATTTCTTCATATAATGTGATAAAAGGCTTTCTGAATATTACATTAAAAAATGAATATTGGGTTGATTTTCTTATTGAAAATATGAATAGCTATAGGTATGGCTATAGAGATGAAATAAAAAGTGATGCTCCGATAGTTGTTGAGTTCTCGTCTCCAAACACCAATAAACCACTTCACTTAGGACATGTTCGTAATAATCTACTAGGTTATTCAGTAGCCAAAATACTAGAAGCTTCAGGAAAGAAAGTATTTAAGGTTAACTTGGTAAATGACAGAGGAATACACATATGCAAATCTATGCTTGCCTATCAAACATTTGGCAATGGTGAAACTCCTGAATCCTCAGGGAAAAAGGGAGATAAACTTGTTGGAGATTATTATGTTTTATTTGAGACTGAGTTGAAAAAGCAAGTCAACTCAATAATGAATGAAAAAGGCATCAGCGAAGAAGAAGCAAGAAAAGTTGCTCCATTAATGATTGATGCACAAAATATGCTTTTAAAGTGGGAGAATAAAGATGCAGAAACTATAGATATCTGGCAAAAGATGAACGGTTGGGTTTACGAAGGGTTTGATATAACTTATGAAAGAATGGGAGTTTCATTTGACAAAATTTATAAAGAATCCGAGACATATTTATTAGGAAAAGAATTAATTAAGGAAGGTCTTGAGAAAGGAGTGTTCTTTAAAAAAGAAGATGGTTCAGTTTGGGTTGACTTAACACAGGAAGGCTTAGATGAAAAGTTGCTTTTACGTTCAGACGGCACTTCAGTATACATGACACAAGATATTGGCACTGCTCAGCTCAGATACGATGATTTTGAGCCTGAGAAAATGATTTATGTTGTTGGCAATGAGCAAAATTATCACTTTTCAGTACTTCAAAAAGTACTAAAGAAGCTAAACAAAACATATGCTGACTCATTGTATCATCTGTCTTATGGCATGGTTGAATTACCTCAGGGAAAGATGAAATCGAGGGAAGGCACAGTTGTGGATGCAGATGAATTAATGAGCGAAATGACATCTACTGCCAAAAACATTACAGAGAGCTTGGGAAAAATAGATGGCTTTTCTGATGAAGAAAAAACATCTTTATTTGACACTATAGGCCTAGGGGCATTGAAATACTTCATTCTAAAAGTAGACCCCAAAAAGAACATGATGTTTAATCCTGAGGAGTCGATTGACTTTAACGGGAATACCGGGCCATTTATACAATATACTCATGCCAGAATATTTTCAATTTTGAAAACATTCGGCACTGATAATTTAGAAAAGATTTCTCTTGATATAATACCTGACAAATTGAACAAGAAGGAGCTTAAACTTATTAAGTCATTGTACGATTTCCCTCAAGTGGTGATGGATGCAGCAAATGAACTCAGCCCGGCAATGATAGCAAATTACACATATGACTTATGCAAAGACTTCAATCAGTTTTACCACGAACATTCGATATTAAACGAACCTGACAAAAGCATCAGCAACTTCAGAATAAAACTGTCACAGCTTACTGCCAACACTATAAGAAACAGCATGCTATTGCTGGGCATAAACACTCCTGAAAGGATGTAATAAATGCCTTATTCCCTTTTAATTAGTGCGACAATAAAACAGTATCCTGAGGGACTACAAGCAGGGTGTCTTGAGGGAATGCAAGTATTGTATCATTAGATATTATTTCGATTACTTCCTGAGATGGCATAAAAATAGGACCATCAAATCCAAGTGGTATTCCCAAATACATCCATAATACAAGCAAGGCAGTCCAAGTAATTGTCAGTAATACAGTATAAGGAAGCATAGTTGAAATAATTGTTCCTATACCATATTTTTCATCATACTTTTGCGCGAAAGTAACGATTAGAGCAAAGTAGCTCATCATAGGAGTAACAATATTTGTAACTGAATCGCCTATACGAAACGCAGCCTGGGTAAGGCCTGGGTGATAAGGTGGATCTATAAGCATAAGCATTGGGATAAAAACAGGTGCCATAATTGCCCATTTTGCTGAAGCACTCCCCATAAACATATTAATAAATGCTGACAGAAGCACGAATGCAATAATTAAGGTTGGACCGGTAAGCCCTATGCTCTGTAATCCTTGAGCGCCCTTAATTGCAAAGATAATCCCAAGGTTGCTGTAATTAAAAAAGTACACAAACTGAGCAGCAAAGAACACCAAAACAATGTATCCGCCCATTCCACTCATTGATTGGGTGATGAACTTAGCCACATGCTTGTCGGATTTTATTGTTCCTGCAACAATTCCATAAATCAAACCCGGAATAAAGAAAAATAAAAGTATAGCAATTATAATTCCATTAAAGAAGGGAGATCTAAGAATAGAGCCAGTTTCAGGATGTCTCAGAATTCCATTTTCAGGGATAATGGTTAATGCTAACAATGCAATAGTAAATAACAAACCATAGCCAGCCCATTTTAATCCTTTTTTCTCTTTAGGAGTAAGCTGTTCGATAGGAACCTTATCAAGATTGCCTTCATACTTTCCTAGTCTGGGCTCTACTATTCTTTCAGTAACCCAAGTTCCCAGTAAAACAATTAGCAATGCCGAGACAGCCATGAAAAAATAATTAACAGCAGGATTAACTGTTATCTCAGGGTTAATCATTTGAGCTGCAGATTCGCTAATGCCGGCCAAAATGGGATCAATAGAGCCAATAAAAAAGTTGGCACCAAAACCACCACTTACTCCAACAAATGCAGCAGCAAGCCCAGCCATTGGGTGACGACCTAATGCGTGAAAAATCATTGCTCCAAGAGGAATTAGTATAACATACCCTGCTTCAGAAGCCAAATGAGATACAAGACCTGCAAGAACAATAGATCCGGTAATCAATTTTGGAGGAGAACTAATAACTAAGGACCTGATCATAACAGTAAATAGACCTGAGCCTTCAGCAACGCCAATACCTACCATAACAACCAAAACATATCCCAAAGGAGGAAATCTTAAAAAATTCTGGGTAATATTTTCGTAAATCCATCGGAAACCATCACCACTTACAAGACTATTAACACTAATAACACTTCCATCAACCGGATGAATTGCCTGAAGAGAAAGCAAGGATGCAATCCAACTTATTAACACAACAAACACAGCCAACAAAGCAAATAAGGTTGCTGGATGAGGAAGTTTGTTACCAATTACCTCAACATAATCTAAAGATTTTGTAAATACCTTTTTTAGACCATTTTTAAATTTCTTCATTAGATTTCCCATATATCAAGTGTTTTCAATACTTATAAAAAAATCATTTTTAAATTTGAGCGACAAAGATAAAATTTTTATTATAACTTGACCTTCGTATAATTACTGAATGAAGTTGAAAATTTTTCATTCTTACTTATGTATTTTCCTAAATTTGTATAACCTAAAAAATAAAACCACAAATCTCCGTATATGAGAAACACTATTATTATCATAGCATGTACTTTATTTGTTTTTGCTCAAAGTTGCACACAAGGCCTTAAGACACCTGCTGAAAAAGATAATTTTACCAGAATTACGCTATCTGAAGAAGTAGTTGAGTTTTCTAAAATATTATGCAAAAAATATGATTTTTTGGAATATAAAATTATTGGAAATACTATAACAGGCAAAGAAATTATTGCAATTAATGCAAGTAGTGGGTTTTCAGATGATAAATTGAAAGTTTTAATATTTGCTCAACAGCATGGCAACGAGCAAAGCGGTAAAGAAGCACTTTTGATATTTCTTAGAGAATTAAACAATAACATTAATTGGCTAGACAATATTGAATTTTGGATTGCCCCTCAGATTAATCCTGACGGTGGCGATAAAAACTCAAGACTCAATGCCCAAGGGATAGATCTAAATCGTGATCATATACTATTAAATGCGAGAGAAACACAGGCACTTCACAAACTTTTTCAGGAAGTAATGCCTCATGTTACAATAGACATTCATGAATACAACCCATTCCGGGAATCTTGGCAAAATTTTGGCGCTTATAAAGTTTTTGATGTGCAGGTCGGCATTCCAACAAACATTAATGTGTCTGAAGAAATTAGAAGTTTTGCACTTTACGAAGTACTTCCGGCTATAGAAAAACATCTTAACATGAATGGGTTCAGCTTTCATAATTATTTAGTTGGGCCTGTGCCAACAGAAGGACGGACAAGGCACTCTACTGTTGACATAAATGACGGAAGGCAAAGCTTCGCTATTTTAAACACTCTTTCCTTTATTTATGAAGGGATTAACGGAAGAGACGGATTTTTGGAAAATCTAAAAGGCAGAACATTTGGGCAGTATGAAGCTTTGTTTGCACATATTAATTTCATTAACGAGAATGCTGAAAAAATAAAAACCATAGTTAATAGTAAAAGAGAAATGCTTGTTAATTCAAATTCTAAAATTAAAGTTAGTATCAGAATGGAACATTTTCCGGCAGAATTCCCATTAGTTTTGCACTTGCTCTCTTCTAAAACAAACAATGACACCATTATTGAGGTCGAAAACTTTCATCCGGTTGTGAAATCGCTGCACGAGGTTACAATGCCTCAGGGATATTTAATTCCTGCATATGATTCATTAATTATAGACATCATTAAAAAACACAACATTATTTATTCGGCTTATGAAACTTATAACAATCACAAAATATTTGCTTATAAAATATTGGATGTTGACACAGTTATGATTGAAGAGCTTAGCAATATGATTCCAACTTTAAAAAAAGAACAGCTTAAAATATTGAAAGACAATTATATTTATGTGCCAACTGCACAATTACATTCAAATTTTTTAGTTCTATTATTTGAACCGGAGTCAATGCTCGGCATAGCCCAAATTAAAGATTATAATTATTTACTTAACAAGGGAGAAATGTTTCCAATATTAAGAGTCGAGTAAGGCTTGAGATAATCAATAAATTGATGTTATAAAAAAAATCTATAGAAAACACTATGGAAATAATTGCGTGGCTAGGAGTTTCTCACGGAATATTTGCTGCAATTCTAATGTTGGCAAAAAAGGAGAGAAATGTCTCAGATCAGATACTTACTGCCTGGCTTTGCCTGTTGGCTATTGAGTTTTTAAGCTGTGCAATAGATATTAATATATTTGGAGAACCACTATTGTCAAGCTCATTTTTGTTATTCAATCCTGCATTTTATCTTTATGTAAAATCGCTTACTAAGGAGTCATATAAGCTAAAGCTTATACATTTATTACATCTTTTACCATTCTTGACGTTCAAAGTTTCGGCCTACATTATACAAGAACCCTATTCATTAACATCATTTTTTCAGCAAGATTCAACTTTATGGTACAGATTATTATTTTCCGTTTTATCATTAGTATCATGGATATTCTATAATTCTGCAAGTGCTGTGTTGGTTTTCAAACATAGAAAGAGATTAAAAAATGAATATTCTACTCTGGAAGCTGACAGAAAAATGGGATGGTTATTATTTGTAGTTGTGTTATATAATTTATATTGTGGAATTGCTGTAGGAATTGGCGTCTACGCCGTCTTAATGAAAGTGTCTTTACCTGTTACACCGGTATATATATACTCTACCATGCTTGCTTTTGTTTATATCTTTGGATTTTGGGGACTAATACAAAAATCTGTTTTCATAGAAAGCAACAATGGAAGTGATGATGAAAAATACAAGAAATCATCTCTCACAAAAGCTCAAAAAACCAAAATCAAGACCAAGATTCTTGATTATTTTGGTACAGAAAAGCCTCATTTAAATCCAGAGTTTAGCATGAGTTTGCTATCCAAGAATATTAAAATTCCTAAACATCAGATTACAGAAGTTTTAAATATTGAGATTGGTAAGAATTTTTTCAATTTCGTGAATGAATACAGAGTTGAAGAA
The DNA here is from genome assembly GCA_018335675.1 of Bacteroidota bacterium. GTDB lineage: Bacteria > Bacteroidota > Bacteroidia > Bacteroidales > UBA7960 > PWND01. Next base: position 6,367 of record JAGXRQ010000048.1, read on the forward strand.
GTAAAAAAACAACTTTCAAAAAAGAAAAATCTCTATTCAATAGAGGCTATTGGATATGAATGCGGTTTCAGCAGCAAATCTACTTTCTTTACTGTTTTTAAAAAAATTACAGGAATTACTCCCTCTGCTTATAAGGACATTGCAGCCAACAGCAAGAACGCTTAATCTATAGTCTGCCAGCACTCTAACCTTTTAAATAAACAGTTCGACTTTCACTACCGGAGAATCCGGACAACATAAAACTGTTCAACTTTTAAAAGTAAGACCATATCTCCTTTAGCAAACTTTACATTTGCGTAAAGTCAACTCCATTAATAACACATTATTTTTATTATGAAAAACATATTTGTATTAACAACCGCCATTTTATTTTCAGGAATTTCATTGCTTGGCCAGGGAATATTTGAAAGCTTAACAACTTCAGACGAAAAAAATGAAGAAAAACCCTCAATTAATCTTGGAGGTTACGTTAGAGGCTCTGCATATGGTGGGTCAGAATACTATGATTATTCTAATTTATTTGGAGAGTTTGCCTTGCAAGGTAGCCTTAAAAAAGGCAAGACATTCTTTTATGGCGAAGTAAGATTTATAGACGGATTATTTTATAACGAAAGAGAATCGTTTGTTGACCTCACTGAAGCTTATGCAGGATATCAATCCGACAGATTTTCAGCATACATAGGGAATCAAATAGTGTCGTGGGGTAGAACAGATGGTTTTAATCCAACAAACAACATCACCCCTGTTGATTATTTTTTTCTAACATCAGACAATGATGATCAGCTATTATCAAACTTTCTTTTAAGAACTAAAATAAATTTAACACCATCTATTGAGCTAGACTTGATTGCTATTCCATTTTTTAAAGAATCGGTTTACAGATATGATTTGTTTAGCATAAGCGAACAAGCTGCTTTTGTTGATGCAAAACCAATTGACAAAACTTTTAAAAACTCGTCAATTGCTGCCAGGTTGAATTTTGAATTGCCTGCTGCCGGGTTTTCATTGTCATACTTCAGAGGATATGACCCTTTTTATGGAATAAAGATTAATAGCATTCAGTTATTTCCTTCAGTAAGAATAAATTATATACCAGATTTTTATCTAAAAAATACAATTGGAGGCGACTTTGCCATTCCTATAAAACAAACAATACTTAGAGGTGAAGCAGCCCTCAACATTACTGAGAACTACAAAAATCAGATGCACATACCCAACCCTGACGTAAGCTATGTTTTTGGCATTGAGCGAAATATTTTTGGATACATTGCTATTGTTCAATATGTCGGGAAATTTACTTTAGATTATAAAGAGTTGACTACTCCTATTTTAACCGACCCTAATAATCAAGCTGAATTAATGCAATATGCATATGACATGATAAACTATGAATCTGAAATGGTAAATCGCAGAATATTCAATCAGCAAGAACAGACAAACCATGCAATTATGCTTATAATAAATAAATCGTTTGCCTACGACTTGCTCGACGCTAGAATGACTGGATACTCCAATTTTACCACTGAGGAATATCTCATCAGGCCTGAGATAAGCTATAAATTAACTGACGAACTGAGCCTTTCCGCGGGCTCACATCTTATGTTTGGCCCAGAAGAATCTATGTTTAATTACTCTGGAAAAGTTTTAAATGGTGGGTTTATTAGCTTGAAAGCATCGTTTTAATAACAAAAGATATACTAAGAATTATGAAATTAAAAACATTCATATTGAAATACAGGCTATGGCTGATAATATTGCCTATTGCTATTTCTTTAATTATGGCATTACCACTTAAAAATGCTAGAATTAACCCTGATTTAATGGAATACCTGCCTGAAGACATTGAGTCAAAAATAAACATGGACAAACTTGAGGACGTTTTTGGCAAATATGACCCGGTTATAATAATTGTCGAAGCGGAAGACATATTAAATCAACAAACACTAGAGAGACTATATGACATTAATAAAAAGATAAAACAGTCGAGAGAATTAGATGACCTAATTTCGATCTTTGAATCTAAATATATTAGGGGCGAAGATGGGATGATGCTTGTAGATCCAGTAATAGGAAGAGTCCCAAAAACAGAAATCGACAAGGAACTTTTAAGAAAACAAATAAAAGACAACGAGTTAGCTTATAAACTTCTTGTTTCTGAAGATTTCAGATACACAATATTCATTGTGAATATTGCAGAAGGCGTTTCTGATGATGTTGCGATTAACTTAATAGACAAAATTATAAATGAATTTCCGGGAGAAGAAAAGTTTTATTTAAACGGTTTACCATTTTTAAGAGATGAGATTCAGAGTTTAGCAACCCGAGACCTGGCAATATTATTCCCTTTAGGGATGCTAATTATGATAGCTTTCCTGTATATCTCATTCAGGCAGCTTAGAAGCGTTTTACTCCCATTTTCAGTAGTTTTAATGTCTATTATAGTATCAATGGGATTGATGCCGCTGCTAGGCTACGAGCTCAGTATGATTGCAGTACTTGTTCCCATACTAATGATATCAATTGCCAACAATTACGGAGTGCATATTGTAGCCAGATATCAGGAAATAAGAATGCACAATCCTGAATGGACTATGCAGCAAATCACTGCTGAAACTATTTCATTATTAAATGTTCCAATTATTCTTACAGCACTTACTACAATTGTTGGGATTTTGGGTATGGCAGCCCACATTATGATACCAGCTAAACAAATGGGAATTGTATCGGCAGTTGGGATAGGTTTTGCATTATTACTTAGCATATTTTTTATACCGGCATTAATGTCATATATGAAAAAAGGAAATCCTAAAAAATATACCAACGGAGGAAAGTCCGGAATAATTAACAAATTATTACTGTGGGCAGGAAGCATAACTACCGCATCACCAAGAAAAGTAATAATTGCATTTTTGTTGTTCTTCATAATATCCGGCATTGGAATTTCAAGATTAAGAGTAAGTATTAATCTTGAATCTATGCTATCATCAAGTCATCCAATGCAACAATCAACAAAGATTGCCAACGAGCATTTTGGAGGAACAAAAAACCTTTCCGTGTTATTTACAGGAGACATTAAAAGCCCTGAAGCAATGAAAAACATTGAATATTTTGGAGATGAGCTAGAGAAAATTCCACTTGTGAAAAATGTAAACTCTATAGCAAAAGTTATCAAAATTATTAGCAAAGCACTAAATGATCCTGGTGATGAGTATTATGGAATAATACCAAACAACAGAGAAGCAATTGCACAATACATTGAGTTTTACAGTATGAGTGGCGACCCTGAAGATTTCGAAAGAATTGTCGATTTTGACTATACCAAATCATTGCTAAATGTGCAATTCAAAGCAAATGACATAAATGATTTCTATTTTGTAAAAAACAAAATTGACGAACTAATTTCACAATCTGAATTTGCTGTTCTACAATCAGGGCAGCCTATGGTTGAAATTGAAATGGCTAAGGCCATTCTTGCAGGCCAGATATATTCTCTTGCATTTGCTCTGTTTGCAATTTTGGGTTTGCTCTGGATAATTTTTAGGTCGATAAGAGCCGGACTGCTTGGTAGTCTTCCATTATTAATGTCTATAGTATGTAATTTCGGACTAATGGGATGGCTTGGAATAGAGCTAGACATTGCAACGTCTTTGCTTTCATCAATAGCTGTAGGCATTGGCGTAGATTATACTATACATTTGTTTTGGAGGCTAAAGCAAGAAATTAAAAATGGCAGTAATATCACCGAAGCTGTAAAAACAACGCTTTCAACTACCGGCAGAGGAATAACTATTAATGCTTTTTCAGTAATAATCGGATTTTCGGCTCTCTTCTTTTCCGGGTTATTCATTCTAAAAACATTTGCGTTTTTAATAATATTCTCAATACTTGTATGCTTGATTGGAGCTTTAATACTGATGCCTTCGATTTGTGTAATTAGCAATCCTAAATTCTTAAAATGATATAAAAACTTTAAAAAATAAAAAACTATGAAAAGAACAATTTTAATAACAGCCGCTTTGATTTTCCTTGGGATGATTGCAAATGCGAACAACCCAAGAGATATAGCAGAAAAAGCGTCAAATTCTATTGGATTCACCTCTATGGAGATGTCATCAACATTGAAAATATTTGACAATAAAGGAAACGTAAGAGAAAGACAGGTTGCCGTTGCCACAAAAAAATTCGGAGACACTTATAAAACTATGATAAGATTTTTAGCTCCTGCAGATGTAAAAGGGACTTCAATGCTTATATTCGATTATGAAGAAAAAGGTGATGATATGTGGATTTACATGCCATCGATGAGAAAAACCAGAAGAATTGTAAGCAGTGAAAAAGGGAGAAGCTTTATGGGTTCAGAGTTTACTAATGCAAATATGAGCAAGCCAAATTTTGACGACTTCAATTACTCAACAATAGGAACAGAAACAATAGATGGAAAAGAGTTTTGGAAGATAGAATCGATTTGCAAAACAGAATCTATAGCCGACGAGTATGGCTACAGCAAACAAGTTGCATATATAGAAAAACTATCATACTTAACTCACAAAGTAGAGTATTACGACAGATATAACGAGTTGCAAAAAATTATGACAATATCCGATTTTCGAAAACAATCAAACGGAGTATATTTTGCGTATTATATGGAGATGAACAATGTTCAGAATGGAAGGAAGTCTGTTATGACTGTAAACTTATTTCAACTTGGCTCTAGCCTGAAAGAAACTGATTTTTCGACTACTTCACTAGAAAAGATGTAAAGATATGTTGAAGATAGCTTTGTTATTTATGCTATTCTCTTTATTTAGTAATAGCATATATCCGCAAATATTAAAAATTGACATCAGCAACATACGAAATAATAAAGGAGTATTACGCATTGCTATTTTCAAAAATTCAGCATCATTCAATAAGGATGAAGCATTTTCATCAAAAAATATTTGTAAAAAAGACATAGAAAACGGACAGTTTTCGATTGCATTTGAAGATATACCCAAAGGATTGTATGGTATAGCCGTACTAGACGATGAAGACGAAAACGGCTCTATGACATACAATTTTTTTGGCTATCCCCAAGAAGGCTGCGGTTTTTCAGACTACTATCACACAGGAATACTAAGACCAAAGTTCGACAACTTTAAGTTTCACTTTTATGAAGATAAAACTGTTGTAGTAAGATTGAGGTATTATTAAACCCTACCAATACCCAAAATCAGGATATTTCTCAGGCATTTGGTCTTTTGGCATATCCAGTCTTAGGTAGTAGTCGAACCACTCCATTGTTCTTATCAGATAATCGAGTCTATGAACATTCTTTCTATTGCCATGGCCTTCTCCATTATACCAAATTAACCTCACAGGTGCTTGTCCGTGCAATTTCAAAGTTCTATAAAGCTCAAGACCTTGAGCAGGATGTACTCTTGAATCTTCTGTTCCATGCAGAACAAGGGTTGGTGTTTTGCTTTGATGAGCATATTTTATCGGGCTACGAGAATACACATCCTCAAATTTCTTGTGTGTCCAATATCCCCAGTGAACGTAATAGTCTTCCCAAGGGATGTCGGTATTGTTTCGTTTGGAAATTTGGTTTGAGATACCGACAAATACAACTGCAGCAGCAAATCTCTCGGTGTGCTTTGTTGCAGCCCAAGCCGAAAAATAACCTCCATAAGATCCGCCACCCATACCAACACGTTTTGGATCTACCATTCCTTTGTTAATTAAATCATCAATTCCATCCAAAACATCATCAAACTCAACTCCTGCCAAGTCTCCATATCCTGCCATCGTAAATTCAACACCTCTGCCTGAACTTGCGCGATAGTTTGGCATAAAAACAAAATAATCTCTTGCAGAAGCTATCTGCCCCCACATAGAATATCCGGTTGACCATCCATTCTTAACTGCTGCTTCAGGGCCTCCATGAATATATACTATAAGTGGATATTTTTTGCCTTCGGTATAATTCAAAGGGTAAACCAACACACCTTGAATATCTTTTCCATCTCTAGCATTATAAACGTGTTTTTTTTGTTTTCCAAACTTGATGTCACTCAGCTGTGGATTATGATTAGTATGCTTTTCAAGTGTTTTTCTTTTAAAATTGTATGAGAACAATTCGCCCGGGTGTTGACTAGTATTTCCTGAAAATGTTACAATCCCGTTTTTAAAATTAAATCTATTGAAACAAACTTTCTCCGGAGAAATTATTATTTCTCTTGTGGGCTTATCAAGTCTTTGCTCACTTAAAACTATATCAACACCTTCTTCGGCTGCGTATAATAAAGTGTTGTTGTCTTTCCACCCAATATCAATTACCGACAATTCCATAGCTTTCACATAGTTTCTCAGTTGTTCGAAAGGCTTGTTGTTTGGCACATCGACAACAAACAAGCTGCCTGCAACAGAATCTTCAAGTTTGCTTGACGAACGGAAAGCAAGCTTCTTACCATCCGGGCTCCATGACAAATTTTCAAGTTTACCCGGCACATCAACTAAAAGCTTAGACTCTCCTGTTAACATATTTACAATGTAAATATCCTTAAACATATAACTATCGTCAACTAGATTTCTAGGAGCTATAGCTGCAGCAGCCCATTTTTTATCAGGGCTCAGCGTGAAATCAAATACAGTAACATCTTTAGTAAGCTGAACAACCTGATGGGTATTTAAATCATATCTGTATAAGTTAAGTTGTCTGTATTCTTCCTCGTAAACTTCAATATCCCAACCTCTTTTTCTAAGTTCCTGACGTAATGGATTGTCAGGAGAAATTGACACTATGGCCAAAGTATTATCGTCAATGAATTCGTATGAATTAACGCTTGCTGTATGTTGAGTTATTGGGTAGCTTTCCCCACCCGACAGGCTAATTCCATATACTTGGATGCCCGGCTGATCTGAGAAGTTTGCTCTAAAAGTAACAGCATCACCCTTGGGTGTCCATCCAATGCTGAATATACTTTTATTGCCTGTTATAAATGGCATACTGATTTTTTTTCTAACATCGTACACATGAAGTTCTCTGTAATCAGAACCGGAATTATGAGTAAAAGGACGAGGCACCAGCAAAGTATATGCTATGTAATTATTGTCAGGAGAAGGATAAACTTCGAGAACCGTTTTAAGTTCAAACAATTGCTCGGGGGTTAAGCCTTCATTGGAAATGGAAGCTTTTGCTGTAAATATTAGAAACACAAAAATCCCGGCAAGTAAGATTTGAATTTTTTGCTTTTTCATGAGAGTTATAGTTTTGATGAATAATCATTGCAATTCTCAAAAATAAAAAAACAATCACTAGGCAATTACCAAAACAACTAATTTTCGGGTTAAAAATAGTTAAATCAGACCTGACCAATAAAAACAACTTGGAAAAAGAGTCTTTAGTCTTACAGTGGGCTTCTCATTATATATGCCAAAAACACTTGATCCACTGCCACTCATTGATGCATAAACAGCTCCATCTTTGTATAATTCACTTTTTATATCTTGTATAATTGAATATTTTGACATTAAAGGAGATTCAAAGTCATTTTTCAATTCTTCTTTCCAAGTGTCAATTGGTTGCTTTATAATGCTTTTAATGCTTTTTTCAGGCATTACTGGATTTATCAGTGAATACGCCATAGCGGTACTAATGTGAATTTCAGGCTTAACAACAACGATAAACTTTCCATTCAATTCTAGGTCAACATCTTCTAATATTTCACCCCTGCCTGTAGCGACAGATGCTTTATTTTCAATAAAAAAAGAACAATCACTGCCAAGGTTTGCAGCATATTCTTTCATTTTATTAACCCCAAGATTAAGTGCAAACAAATCATTCAGTAACCTGATTGTAAATGCCGCATCAGAACTTCCACCACCCAAGCCTGCACCAACGGGGATTGCCTTATGAAGGTGAATTTTCACATTTGGCAGATTATATTGATTTTTCAATAACTTGTATGCGTTTAAACAAAGATTGTCACTATTATCAGGAGGAATATTGACTCCCGACGATTCGAAACTTGTGTTTTGCTCAACAGCGACTATTTCTAAAGCATCGCATAATTTAATAGGTAGAAAAACAGTTTCAATATTATGAAAAGAATCAGTCCTTTTTTCTATAATATTCAGACCAAGATTAATTTTAGCATTTGGAAACACTATCATGACAATATTTTTGGGATAAAGTTAATAAAATTAACTTGCTCAAAAATTAACATAGAAAGTCGTTCTATATTTTTTATTTTTGTAAAGTTAGATTCGACCAATTTTTATTTCATAAATCAACAACAATAAACACAAAATAAATTTAAGCCATGCCATTCCTAAACAAAGTACTGTCCTGGTTTTTGAAACAGCGCATTTCACAGATTGAGCATTTCAAAGATAATCCTCACGAGGTACAACTTGAAGTATTTAAAAAACTTATAGTTAGTGCTAAACACACAGAATGGGGGAAAGCACATGGCTATGAATCAATAAAAACAATCGAAGATTTTCAAAGCCAGGTCCCAATATCAGATTACGATCAAATAAAACCTTACATTGAAAGGCTAAGGCATGGAGAGAAGAATCTTTTATGGCCAACTGAAGTAAGATGGTTTGCTAAATCATCTGGAACTACAAGCGATAAAAGTAAATTTATTCCAGTAACTTACGAAGCCCTTGAAGACTGCCATTTTAAAGGCGGCAAAGATATGCTCGCAATTTATTGTCATAATAATCCTGAAACTGAAATATTTAGTGGCAAAGGGTTAGTTTTAGGAGGAAGTAATAAAATAAGCGAATTTAACAGCAATTCTTACTTTGGAGATTTATCTGCAATTTTATTACAAAACTTTCCTTTTTGGGCTGAAATGCTCAGGACTCCTGATTTATCTATTGCTTTGATGGATAATTGGGAATTAAAGCTCGATATTATTGCAAAATCGACGATAACTGAAGATGTGACAAATATAAGCGGAGTGCCTTCATGGAACTTAATGCTCCTAAAAAAAATAATCGAAATTACAGGCAGAACAAATATCTTAGAAGTTTGGCCAAATCTTGAAATATTTTTTCACGGTGGAGTGAGCTTCATCCCTTATAAAGAACAGTTCAAAAAACTTATTCCATCTGAACAGATGAATTATCTTGAGACCTATAATGCATCTGAAGGGTTTTTCGGCATACAAGATTTAAGAAGTCTTGATGAAATGTTATTAATGCTGGATTATGGAATTTTCTACGAGTTTATTCCTATGGATGAGCTTGGCAAAGAAAATCCAAAAGCATTAACTTTAGACAAGATAGAGCTAAATAAAAATTATGCTATGGTAATATCTACAAATGCCGGGTTATGGAGATATCTGATAGGCGATACTGTGGTATTTACAAGTGCTAATCCATACAGAATTAAAATATCAGGAAGAACAAAAAACTTTATCAATGCCTTTGGAGAAGAAATAATTGTTGACAATACAGATAAAGCTTTAGCAAAAGCATGCGCATTAACAAATGCTTCGATGTCTGATTACACAGCTGCTCCAATATTCCTTGGCGACAACAATTCAGCAGCTCATGAATACATAATTGAATTTGAAAAGGCACCGCAAAACTTAAGCGAGTTTACAAAAATTCTTGACGACACTCTTAAGCAACTAAATTCAGATTACGAGGCTAAAAGAGCTGCAGATTTATTATTAAAGCAACCAGTAATAAATTGCGCTTCGCCAGGAACATTTTACGAATGGCTTAAATCTAAAGGAAAAGTTGGAGGGCAGAATAAGGTTCCAAGACTTTTTAATGACAGAAGATACATTGATGAAATTTTAAAATTCGCAAACATCTGATAGTTAATAAAATCTTTTTACCTTAGAGAATTGATATACATTTAACAAACACCCCGCTAAATGACTAATAATAAAGCACATACAAAAACCGCGACTTTTATTTTTACAAAAATAGCATCACTGTTTTTGTTGATGATTATTTATAATAATTCATTTAGTAATAATGAGCCCCCTGTGTTTGACTTTACATTTGAGATTAAAGCAGAAACTGATTTTTTTGCAGTAGATCAATTTTCAAATATTTACTGGATTGAAAATGGCGCATTGAAAAAATTCATTAACGAGTCGCAGAATATTATTAGCTACAGCGACAAAAAATGGGGTGATATACAGTTATTTGACTCTTCAGACCCATTGCATATTATTGTTCTTTATAAAGAGTTTAACAAAATAGTTTTCTTAGATGGCTGCTTAGCTCCAAAGAAAACAAAGTCAAACGACAAACTGCTTAATGAAATCAGACCTACATTAATATGCAGTTCTGCTCAAAACGGATTTTGGGCATACAGCCCTAATACTTTTAAACTTTACCGAATTTCTGAAAAGTTTAAAATAGAAGTCGAAACAGATGCATTAAATCAAAGATTTCCGGAGCTTGCCAATCCTTTCCATATGACAGAATCAGGAGATAAGTTATTTATAAGCGACCAAAATAGCGGAATATGGGTGTTTGATAGGTTTGGAAATTTTATGTTTTTGATTCCAATAAAAGATGTTTCATATTTCCAGGTAAAAGACAACAGCATATTATACTTTAACGAGAATCAGCTTGGGCTGTATGATTTTGAGCAACATTTTGAGGAGTTCTTTTTATTGCCTGATACCAATATTGTAAAAGGGTATATTTATGGAATGACTTTATATTTATTAACATCTGAATCGATAAAACAATACAAAATAAAATAAGTACCAAAATTAATTATTGAGAATTATGCACATAGCTATTGCAGGAAATATTGGCTCAGGAAAAACAACGCTTGCTTCTTTGCTTTCAAAACATTACGGATGGGAAGTTCATTACGAAGATGTTGAATCAAATCCTTATCTTAACAACTTCTATGAAGACATGCAACGCTGGTCATTCAATCTGCAAGTTTACTTCTTAAACAGCAGATTCAGACAAATAGTTGACATCAGAAAAAGCGGCAGAACCGTTATTCAAGACCGCACCATATATGAGGATGCATATATTTTCGCCCCAAACCTCCATGCTATGGGGCTAATGTCTACAAGAGACTTTGATAATTACTCAAGCCTCTTTCAATTAATGAGTTCATTTCTCGAAGGGCCAGACCTTCTAATATATCTCAAAGCAAGCGTGCCAACACTTGTAAGTCAAATTCAAAAACGAGGCAGAGATTATGAAAACTCTATTCGTCTTGACTATCTGAAACGGTTAAATGAAAGATATGAAGATTGGACTGGAGGTTATAAACTAGGCAAACTTCTTGTAATAGATGTTGACAACAACAAGTTTTCTGAAAATCCTGAAGATCTAGGAGATGTTATAAGGAAAATAGATGCAGAAATTCATGGACTATTTTAACCATGACAATTCGGCTTATATTCAGTATTTAAAACCGTTTAAGGCGAACATAAACGTCGGTTAATCACATAGTTTTGTAAAATTCTTTAAGAAAAAATTAAAATCTAAAGACTTTTTTATAACTTAGCCCAGTTATTTACGTATGATAATTGAAAAACTGACTAATTTTAATAGAGTACGTTTTAGAATAATTATTACAATTTTTTGCTGTATTTGATAACCCAAAACAAATAAAACATGAAAATAGGGAAATACATTAGTGAATTATTATTTACTAAAGACATTGTGATCCTTCCTGGATTTGGAGAATTCTCGACAAAGTATATTCCTGCTCGCTTTGTTCCTGAGAAGAAAAAAGTTGAAGCACCCTCAAAGGAAGTAACTTTCAATGGAAAAAACAAAGCAGAAGATAATTTGCTTTCAGATTTTATTGCAAATCAAGAGAACAAACCTGCACCGGAAGTTAAAACATTCATTGAGAATTTTGTCAAAGAACTTAACAGCTCTTTGAAATCAGGGAAGAAAGTTGAACTTGAAAGCATTGGACATTTCGCCCTTGCTCAGAATGGAGAAATTGAATTTTCTCCCGACAAGTCAATTAACTATTTAGGAACACCCGGAGCTCCACAAGCTATTGCTGAACCTGAAAAAAAATCACCAGAACAGGCGAAAACAGAAGTTGATAAAATTATTGAAAAAGCCGAAGAGGTAAAGAAATATCAGCCTGCTGCTGCAGAGACAAAACCTGTTGAGAAACCTGCTGAGAAACCTGCTGAGATTAAGCCAACTCCTGCAACAAGTCCAATAAAACCTGTAAAAGAAAAAACCGGACTTTCACCAATGATGAAGCTTGTAGCTTTCTTGTTTGTTCCTCTTTTAGTGATAGGAGTAATTGTAATTTTTAACTTTGATTATTTATTTGGAGATAAGGCTATAGATTTCAAGAGCTTTTTCGACAAAAAACCAAAACAGGAAATAAAAACGGTTTCACCAAAGTCGAAAGATAAAACTCCTGAAATAGTAGTAGAGGAAAAAGAAGTTGTTTCAGTTAAATCTCCAATGCCAGAGTCTGGGAGAAAAGTGTATTACATTGTTGTAGGAAGCTTTGAAGAGGAACATAATGCACAAATTATGGTTGATGAGCTTAAGAGAAAAGGAGCAAATAATGCTAGAGCATTTGGCAGAAATCCATTAGGGTTTTACAGAGTAACTTATGATTACTATTATGATCTTAGAGAAGCCGAACAAATGCTTGCAACAGTTCACCAAACTATTAGCCAGGATGCCTGGATATTACACAGATAATAAATTTTTTAATAAAAGTGGCAAAAACTAAGTTAAAGAAATTCGCCGAACTAGACACTTTAACCAACGTTATTCAACCTGATTGCCAAAACATTTCTGAAAACTATCATTTGCGCGGCCATTGGAGCCGCGCTTTTTTTAGAAATAGCAACCCACTTGTTTTGGAAATTGGATGTGGCAAAGGAGAATACACTGTTAGTCAAGCTCTGGAATGCCCTGACAAAAATTTCATTGGAATTGATATAAAGGGCGAAAGACTTTGGAGAGGCGCAAAAACATCGCTTGAAAACGACATCCGAAACACTGCATTTATTCGCGTTCAAGCTCAGAAATTAGAGTATTTCTTTGGTAAAGATGAAGTTTCTGAAATATGGATTACTTTTCCCGACCCTCAACTTCAAAAACCCAAAATCAAAAAAAGACTTACTTCTGAAAGACTTCTTAGCGTGTATAAAAACATACTAACACCCGAGGGAGTAGTTCATTTAAAAACTGATAACGAAATTTTCTTCGATTATACTGAAGAATTAATTAAGGCATCAGGGTACAATATTTTGTCTATTTGCAGAGACATATATAATAACAAGCATAAGGTTGAACCAATTGTGACAAAAATCATGACATATTATGAAGAAAAATATGTTAATCAAAACATCCCTATCAACTACCTAAAATTCTCCTTTAAGTAAAAGCATAGTATGCCTGAAACTCAAATTACCTTTTTTGAAAAAGTATATAATGTTGTGCGTAATATTCCACATGGCCGTGTGACATCATACGGGGCAATTGCTGAGTATATTGGAGCTGGTGGAGCATCAAGAATGGTTGGCTGGACCATGAATAATTCGCATCGAATGCCAGATAGCATTCCTGCCCACCGAGTTGTTAACCGCAACGGCGTTCTTACAGGGAAACATCATTTTGGAGGCTCTGATGTTATGAAGCAATTGTTGGAAAGTGAAGGAATAAAAGTTAATAACGACCAAATAATAAACTTTCAAGAACACTTTTGGGATCCAAAGAAAGAATTAAAGTGAGTATTTAGTTGTGTATTATGAACATTTTCATTTTCAATTTTGTTAATGCTAATGAAGCGTTAATAGATTTAACTCAAAAAACATAACTTTGCAAATTCTTAATAAGAATTTTTTTTATCACAATACTAACATAATAAACCTAAATTCAAGTAATTAATGCAACTTTTTACGAGGATATAAAGTAAATAATATTTTTCAAGACAAAGGAGAAAGAAATTATCTTTCCCCTTGTCCTGATGGATAAAGTTTAAATTGGCTTTCCTCGTCAAAAAAAAGTTGCAAAATGAAACATTTAACCAGAGAACAAAGGTACACAATTTC
>JAGXRQ010000049.1 GCA_018335675.1 Bacteroidota bacterium
CGGTGGTCTCACTGTACCATTTTTCGCATTCCTGGCAGCGATACATCTGAACATTCTTTTGTTTCCCTCGCTTGTGCACTTTTGTACTTGAGCAATGAGGACATGATTTAATGATTCTTTTCTCTATACGCTCTTGCTTCACATTCTCTAATACTTGACCTTTTAACTCAAAGTCTTTTAATAAGTCATCAAGTAATTGCTCTTGTGATGCTCCTGTTAACTCTTGGAATAAGTTGCGGATTTCTTGTATTGTTTTCATTTGGCAAAGATAATATATTTGCTGATATATTTAGAACTTAGCTGTACATAATAATATCATTTTACCAAGAGCAATTAGTATTACTCACACTATTTATGCTGGCAGCACTAAAAACCCATTTGAAGTATTTAGAGGCTTTCATTTTAGTGATGGAACAGAGTGGTATGTTGGGGATGGTTTTGATACTTCAGACGGAGGAGGAAGTTGGGTAGACAATGCAATTACAGCAGGTTCTATGTTCTATGATTGGGTTACAGGAAATGGCCCCAACACAAGAACATTTAACAATGATAATGTAGCATTGGCGATGAAGGATGCCTACAGAGTTAAAAAAGCTAGAGAATATTTTTATGATAAATATGTAGGGGTTTCCAATCTTAAGGGAGCATCTGTCACAAATTATAGTGGAAAATTTGGATTTATGGGGCTAATAAGAGCCGGATTTAATCCTATTGAACAATATGTTGGAAGTTGCACAATTGATATAACATCTGATGGGGAAAGTTTAAACTTTTCTGTTTGGAATAATACAAGTTTTAAATCCTTCTTTTATGGTTTTGGCCCATCTTGGGATCGTTCTTCTTTTAGGCCAGGAGGTAATATGATTCAATATTATCAATGGTCGGAACCTATAAGATAAAAAAATGTAATTATGAAAAAAATCATTAAATTATTTATTTTTTTGCTAATAATATTGTGTTTAGCCTGTCAATATCTAGTTTATAAAAAAAAAATTGTAGATAAATATTATCTTATTGCAACTGATACAAAATCTGATATGTCAGTAAGCTACGATTTAGGTGATGGCTCTTTTATTGGAATAGTCAACGGAGGCGTATATGCTATTGGTAATAACTCAAATTTTATAATAATAAAACAATATCATTTAAATCGTAAAGAAAACGCTATCAATACACAAATTATATATTATTATATAATTCCAATAAATCCCAGTATATCAAAATTTAAGGTTGAGGAAAATATAGTTGGTCCATTAGATGAAATAAATTTTAATATTCAGAGAGAGAAGCTAGATGTACCTCAAGATTTAATTTTCAAAACTTATATAAAAGAGAATATGCCTCTTCAGCTACAATAAGTATTGATAGAATTTTCATTGTACTCTCTAATGAGCAGCATTAAGCTTTGCAGAACTCTGTACAGGCGGTGGCAATATCGCTCTATACAGCATTAAATATGCAATTCAATATCTTTCATAACTTCTTGTGTTATTGTTTTAATAAACCACCTATGTCGGAATAGAGCAGTGCGCAGGCCAGGCAAAACGCGGAGGCGGCGGAGGGTGAATTGAAAAACGACATGAAATCCGGCAAAGAGACTTGCCTGCTTTGCCTTGGATTTCAGGAGTTTTTCAAGAGCGGGAAGGAATCGTTTTGCCTTGAATTTCTCTTCTTACTTTTTTTTCAAGAAAAAAGTAAGAAGAGAAATTTATTTTGTATTTATTTTTTGTGGCTATGACAAAAAAGTAAGAACAAAAATCATTATTTTCGCATCAACGTTCTTTGAATTGGCATCCAATCCCCCGCCTTCACCCAAAGCTACAATAGGTATGCATATTGCTTCAATAATCCGTTGAGGTTTGTGGATCCTAGTGGGTATACGAGTACATCAATGGAGCAAATTTATGCTGTGATATCTTTTTTACTGAATTCACAGTTTGGTGGGTCATGGACTCCTGGCCATATGATTCATTACTATACTCAAAATGAGGCAGCCCATTATGTGCATGTGTATAAGCTTCACGGCGGTGGTGGCGGCGGCCGCACAGGTCTGGAAAATGCATGGATAGGGGGCATCGGACTTTGGAATAACATAAAGGCTTGGGTGAATAGGAATTTTCTTGGAAGGATGAGTTTTGGTAAGGACCTTATAGGTCTTCATAAACCAGACGGAGAGACACCAACGGAGGATAATAACCAATACGAACCAATAGAAATTCTAATAAAGCATGGTGTATGGAATTTAGATAATCAGGATTGGGGCAAGCTTGATGGTCATGTTTATATTGTAATGGATCACTTAGACTACAGCTTTAGACCCTCTAATACGCGAAGAGGTAAGCCATTTGAACAAAGAGGTTCAAATTATTTGCTTTTTTCTGATGGAGGAGTTTATTCAAGCAGTATCATAGACATAATTCGATTGCGTAAAGATTTTGTTACAAGCTCATTTATTATTAATGTTACACCAGATCAAAAAACTAACTTGCTAATTGCAATGCAAAGCTCTATGGACAACCCTCCAGCCTATAGTGTTTTTGGAACCAGGTGTGCCGGATGGGCTATGTCTATGCTCCAAGAAGCAGGGATAGTGCACCCTGTTAGTCAATTTTTTCAATGGTCTCCTTTGCCATTGAGATTTTTCTTTGCGTTAAAACTTAAATACTTTTTATAAAGCAAATTAATTATTTAAAATGAAAAATTTAATTTTTATATTGTTCTGTTTGTATTTAAATTCAGCTTATTCTAATAAGTCAAACATTCAAGATCTTACAAATAAAAAATGGGTATTTGTAGAATACATTGAAACGCTTGATGGTTCAATTGTTACAATCCCAGATGATTTTTTATTTTTTAATTGCGAGTTTAAAAATACAATTGAATTTCATAGCAATAGAATTTTTCGCAACAAAGGAAGAACATATATTACATTACATAATAGAAAAATATACAAAGGACGATATTGGTTTGACAGTCAATTTGTTAGTATTAATTCAGGAATTTCCACAAGAGTATATATGAATCCAGATTGTCAAACTATATATCAAGGTGAAGTTGTTGACTTTGAAGGTAGGCTTATGTTTCAATTAATGTTTAATAGTGTATATAAATATGAAATAAATGGAAATTACCTAATATTATATTATAAGACTGAAGTATCAAAAACGGAAGGCTATTTAAAGTTCAAGCATTTGCCTGAATAGCCCCAACATACTGGGATTTAGCTTTGCTGAACTGCCAGCGGTTGGTTGCAATTCCGCTCAAAACATGATTATATTTGCAAGTCAATATTTTCATCAGTTGCTTGTGATTTTGTTTTAATAAACCACTTTCTCCCTTGCGCTGACAATAAACATTTCAGCAATTAACAAACTACGTAGCGCAGCGCCTGATCTATAGATCAACCTTTGTGCTATAAATGTTACCGCTCCTATCGGAGCTAGCGGATTGCTTGGCTTGCGAATTTGCAAGATTGAAAGATTTATAAGATTTAAGATTGCATTTTTTCGGCCTGCGGAATTTTACCGCTAACTAGCCTTAGTGAAACGAAGCTTTTTGAGAAAATTTAAGACTCGCAAGCTCTATAAGTTTATTTTTAACAATAAAAATCAATTTGCGAGGCCTTGCAAATTTTCAAGCGGAGTGAACTTAGGCTAGTCGGTAAAAATCCGAAGCCTTGATTTTTTTGGTTCTTTTTTTATCAAGA
This sequence comes from Bacteroidota bacterium, assembly GCA_018335675.1. GTDB lineage: Bacteria > Bacteroidota > Bacteroidia > Bacteroidales > UBA7960 > PWND01. The sequence continues at coordinate 3,707 of JAGXRQ010000049.1, forward strand.
AAAAAAGAACAGGTAAAATATCGTTTTGCCTTGAATTTTTGCCTTACTTTTTGTTTCTAAGACAAAAAGTAAGAAGAGATATTTATTTTGTATTTATTTTTTGTGGCTATGACAAAAAAGTAAGAACAAAAATCATTATTTTCGCATCAACGTTCTTTGAATTGGCATCCAATCCCCCGCCTTCACCCAAAGCTACAATAGGTATGCGTATTGCTTCAATAATCCGTTGAGGTTTGTAGATCCTAGTGGATATACGAGTACATCAATGGAGCAAATTTATAATGTGATAAGTTTTTTACTGAATTCGCAGTTTGGTGGGTCTTGGACTCCAACAGGAGGTATCGTCACTTATGGGAATCAATATACTGCTGATGTTGCATGGAAGGAATTTGAGAGAGTCCATGGTGGTGGAGGCGAAGATAAGAAAAATAAGGAAGTAAAATATTTATACTTTTCCATGAGGAATATGTTATTACGAAACAAAATAGGAATATCTTCTGGTAAAATTCCTGATGCTTTTTTGCATATACAAATTTCAGGAAATGCACTAACAGGAATGGAAATTGTTGAGATTAGTTTATTCACGCCAAAGATAGTGGACTATTTAGATAATGCCTCAGGACATGTATTTAATGGTGACAATGCTGTATATTATTTAAATGAACATGCTTATCCCAAATATGACAGAGCCACATGCGGTAATTGTGCTAAAGCTGTTCGGTTATCATTGGAAGCAGGTGGAATAAACACCACTACTCGTCCTAATTCTGCAAAAGATTATGGTCCATACTTGGTAATGTGGGGTTTTGATACTGTCGATAGAACAGGTTATTCTCCATTAAAAGGAGATATAAGAGTCTTTCAAAATTACCCTGGAGGTAGTATGCATGGGCATATAAACATGTATAATGGTAACCAGTGGGTTTCAGACTTTTTTGAAAATGGCTTTTGGCCAGGGCGCGGTTATCGTGAGAATAGCGCCGCATTTACTATTTACAGAAAGAGTGATTGGGTAATTACAGTAAAACATTAAAAGTAATCAAATATGAAGACATTTTTAATTTATTGTTTAGCTATTTTTATATTGTTAAGTTCTAATGGCTGTGTTCATTCTCAAAATGATGAAAAGCAAATAGAAACAATGCTTAAAGATTTCTATACTGCGTATCATAATGCATGGGCAAAAAAGAGTACCCCCAATGTTCTTATGAATGAGCTAGACTCTTTATATCAGGTTTATTGTACCAATAGTTTGAGAAGTGAGCTTGAAAAACTTTTTCATAAGAAGGGTTTTGACCATGATATATTTACAAATGATTATGGCACAGATGATGAATCAATGAAAACAATGACAATAACTAAAGATTTATCGAAAGTTGATAGTTACATTGTTTCATACATTGTAAATACAGAAGACCCTTCTAATAGGCCTATTAAAAAAAATGTAGTCGTTAATTTGTTATTAAAGAAAGAGAAAGATACTTATAAGATAAATGAGGTAAAGTAAAAAGTATTAATGTATAAGAAAGCCAGGCACTGCCTGACTTTTCTGTCATAAAGCAGCAATATTTTTTTTGCAGGTTATCTTAAACCAACTTTGGCCAGAATATCCAAAGGGAAAACTCTGCCAAATGGAAAAATAATATTCCAAGCACCATCCACCCCAACCCCGGACCCATCCTTCCCAACATCGGGAAAAACCACCTATAATCAGGCATTGGAACAACGGCGACAGGTCAAGCCCTGTCGCTACAGTTGCATCTGGTGGAAATTCATGGCCGGTCAAGCCCGGCCAATACAAGGGTTGGTGCTTTGGACTATACCTTCCAAACCCAAAACCCCCTTCCCAATATCGGGAAAAACCACCTATAATCAGGTATTAATCTATGAGACGAGCCAGTAGAGACGCGACTGTCAAAAGGCGCGTCTGTACATATTTGCATTGATGAAATAATTGGAGTTTTTTGATTCTTTTCTTAGCAAAAAAACAGGTGAAATATCGCTTTGCATTGAATTTTGCATTTAATGATGTATCTTTGTTTTAAACAAATCAAAGATGGAATTAGAAAAAATATTCGAAAACAACAAATTGTGGATACAGCAAAAACTTGCTCTGGATAAAGAATATTTCAACAAGCTCATTGAAGGACAAACTCCTGAAGTTCTATATATTGGATGTTCGGACAGTAGAGTATCAGCAGAAGAACTTATGGGAGCTGCTCCGGGACAGATTTTTGTTCATAGAAACATCGCAAACATGGTTCCAAATAGCGACTTGTGTGTGATGTCTGTAATTAATTATGCTGTAATGCATTTAAAAGTTAAACATATCGTAGTTTGTGGTCATTATTATTGTGGTGGCATAAAGGCAGCATTGGAATCTGCAGATTATGGCATTCTTAACCCTTGGTTAAGAAACATAAGAGATGTATACCGGCTGCATAGAAAAGAACTTGAGGATATTTCCAATGAAGAAGAAAAATACAAAAGATTGGTTGAACTAAATGTCCAGGAACAATGCATCAACATAATAAAAACGCCTGAGGTTCAGAGAGCATTTAAAACAAGAGGCACAAAAGTTTACGGTTGGGTATTTGACATTAAAACCGGACATCTTAAGGACCTAAACATCGATTTTGACAAAATTCTTGAAAAAATCATGGAGATTTACAGAATAATTGATTAACTCGAATGCCTGACTGAGAAGCATTTCAGTTTTACAACTTTAAAAATTTCCATAATAATCAATAAAGGTATTGCCAAAACAAACACTTCCATCCATTCAAACAAAGTTATTGGCTCAACTCTTAATACACTTTGCATGAATGGAATATGCATTGAAGCAATATGAATACCCTGAGCAAGTAATACTCCAAACAAAAGAACAATATTTCTTTTTAATGGCACCCTGAATGCAGAGGTGATTTCAGATCGGCAGCTAAATACATGTAGATTTTGCATAATAACCATTAGCAGCAATATGATATTTCTTGCGTGAGTTTCGTCCATGCCGAGATAGTTTTTCAAGTAGAACCAAAACCCAAAAGCAATTAAACCCATCGTTAGACCAGAGGTAAGCGTTTGCTGAATCATTTGCCCGTTAAATATTCTCTCATTTGGTTTTCTTGGCTTTCTTTTCATTGCACCCGGCTCTCCACCTTCAAAAGCAAGGGCAACATCCTGAATTCCGTTTGTCACAAGATTGAGCCACAACAACTGTACTGCCAATAGTGGCAATGGCAACCCGGCCAAAATTGATGCAATAAATAACACTACTTCTGCTGCTCCGGTTGAAATAAGGAGATAAATAACTTTCCTGACATTGTCGTAGGCAAATCTTCCTTCTTCAACTCCGGAAACAATAGATGAAAAATTATCATCAACTACAATCATGCTGCTTATTTCCTTGGCTACATCCGTTCCACTACCCATTGCAACTCCAATATTTGCTCTTTTAAGCGCAGGAGCATCATTAACACCATCACCTGTAACAGCAACAAATTCTCCGCTTCTATTCAGAACATCAACAATTTCAAATTTCTGTGCCGGACTAACGCGAGCAAACACTATAGCCGACATCACTAATTTTTCATACTCAGGTGTTTCATAAGAACCAATTTCAGACAATTGAGCCCCTGATACCACTTTTGTTTTATCGTCGGTAATTCCCAGCTCAAAAGAAATGGTTGCGGCAGTGGCCGGATGATCACCGGTAATCATAATTACCTTTATTCCGGCTTCTTTACATTTTTCAATTGCATCTTTTGCCTCAGGCCTCAACGGGTCTATAAATCCAACAAGACCAAATAAAGTTAATGGTGGAATATCTTTCTCGTCATACACTTCTTTGTTTTCAAAACCCTTTACTTCAGTGCCTGCAACAGCCAAAACCCTGTAGCCATTCTCTGCCATAGAAAGAGCCTCATTCTCAATCTGTTTTTTATCAATAGGTATGCTTTCACCTTTCACATACATAGAATCACACAGATCAATTACCTTTTCAACTGCTCCTTTAAGGGCAATTTGCACCTTAGTGTCTTTGTCGTAAAATGCTGCTGAATATTTCTTTTCAGACTCGTATGGTATATTTCCTAATACTTTAAAATCGTATTTCACAATTCTAGGATCGTAGCCCAGTTTGGCTCCAAGTGCTAAAAATGCAACATCGACTGCATCGCCGTGATGCTCCCAGCTTTCATTATCCATTTTCTGCAATTTCGATTCATTTGCGAGCATGCCAAGCTTTGCAAGTTTCTTAATCTGGGAAAATTCTATCTCAGGAATTTTACTTTCATCCATATTACTAACCTTGCCAATACCATTATAACCTTCACCTGAGACCGCAAATTGTTGCCCATCAGGAAGCTTTATCAATTTAGCAGTTTGCTGATTTACAGTTAAAGTACCTGTTTTATCGCTGGCAATGATTGTGCAACTGCCAAGACTTTCAACGGCAGTTAATTTTCTTACAATCACATTACGTTTTGACATTCTAGAAGTTGCAATAGACAATGCAACCGTTAGTGCAACCGGAAGTCCTTCAGGAATTGCTGACACAGCCAATGCAACAACAAAGAAGAACACCGCACTTATTTCTTCACCCCTCAGCCAAAGGATAGACGCCAGAATAAAACTTGCAAAAAGAACTGCATAACTAATTTGCTTTGTAAAGCTCTCCATTCTGATAACAAGCGGAGGTTTAGTTGCATCAGACTCTGTAACATTTTCGGCAATTTTACCTACTTCTGTTTGCAAACCAGTACCCACAACAACACCAACTCCCCTGCCAGAGATAACAGTAGCACCTGCAAAAGCCATATTTGATCTATCACCTACAGCAATATCAGCTGCTAATATTCCGGTTTTCTTTTCAGAGGCTAATGATTCACCTGTAAGAAAGCTTTCATCAATATTGAGGTTTGAAACACTAATCAACCTGAGATCTGCAGGCACTTTACTCCCCGATTCAAGCATAACAATATCACCCGGAACAAGCTTATCTGCAAAAATCTCTTGTTCTGAGTTATCTCTTTTAACTCTCGTCTTTACCTTCAACATATTCTGCAAACTTGCAGCACTTCTCTCGGCATTAAACTCCTGATATCCACCTAATGCAGAATTAAGCACAATAACAATCAATATAAATATTGCATCAGTAGCTTCTCCAATTAGGACCGAAGCCACGGCAGCTATTAACAAAATAAAAATCAATGGATTTAATACCTGATGCAGTAATATCTTTAATAATGTTGGAGGCTCTTTTGTTGGCAGAGTGTTTTCTCCATATTTCTCTATCCTTCTTTTAGCCTCAGCTTCAGAAAGGCCTGCATCTGATGTAACGAACTTTTTAAAAACATTATCGCTTGAAACAGAGTGCCAAGAAAAATCTAATAAATGTTCGTGTTCTTTAAGTACTGGCATAATTATTTATTTTTTAACGAATTCCAACTCAAATGCATAAGCACTGTTAGTCTCCATAATTAATACAATTCCATTGTTCAATAATTCTTGCTTATCGCAAGTAAACATTTTACCGGATTCGAGAATATCCTTTCCAAACAAATCAAAATAGTTATATTCACCAATTATATCAAAAAAATCCGGTGGGATTTTCACCCTTACTCTGACAGATTTATCCTTGCTGAAGTTAAGCACAATCAAGGTGACATTCTGGTCCAGATGCCTTAAAAAGGCATAAACGCTATTACCATCAAACTCTTGATTATCTGCATTATACCACATTAGGTCATAAAAATGCCCCGACATAATTTCAGGTCTTTCTGCCAACCTTAATATTTGTGAGTATTTTTTTCTTAAAGCAATAATTTCCTCATCCAAACCTCCCCCATCAAATAATCCATTGTTATTCCACTTTTGAACTGAAGGCACAGAATAATAGTCAAAAATTGTAGTCCTTCCATCATCGCCGCTGAATCCGGCAGCTCCTTCAGCTGTTTCTCCAAGCTCTTGTCCAAAATATATCATCACCGGGCCTTTATTAAAAGCCGTGCACAATGTCATAGCTGGAATTCCTGAAGAGTAGTTTCCTGCAAAATATTTTGATGCTAACCTTTGCTCATCATGATTTTCAATAAACCTTAGCATTTTATCATCGAGTCCGTTGAGACTTTGCCAGCATTGAGTTATCATTCGGGTCGGGGCTTTCCCTTCTATAACATTTCTCAATGTATTATATAGACCTTCTTTATCATATAAGTAATCAAAATTTCCCGTTTCTATATAATTATGATAAGCATTAGGGTTATAAATTTCGGCAATAAAAACAGTATCAGGGTAATCAGATTTAACTTTAGATATTGCAAAATTCCAAAATTCAGCCGGGACCATTTCTGCCATATCACATCTAAATCCATCAACACCTTTGCTTTTCCAATACAAAAGAATGTTGGCCATTTTAGTCCAAGTATCAGGAATTGGATCAAAAAAGCATTGATTATGATTCAGATAGTCAATTCCATAATTTAGTTTAACAGTTTCATACCAATCGTTAAAAGAAGGATAACTCGAAAAACAATCATTACCTGTAACTTTTGCCGGAAATTCGATATATGACTCAATATCACTATTGTCAACATATGGAAGATTCTTCACTTCTTCAGGCAGATTCAACTTCTCTCCCGGAATGTAGTAGAAATTATTTTGCGGACTAAAAGCTTGTGTGATATCATCATTCTTACCTAGTGGAACAACACCCTCAGGCGTATCCATAGAATAACTTCTGGCAACATGATTTGGGACAAAATCAATTATTACTTTAACTCCATTTTGGTGACATCTGGCGATTAACTCTTCAAACTCCATCATTCTATTATCAACATTTTCAGCCAAATCAGGATTAACGTTATAATAATTTTTTATGGCATAAGGAGAACCCGCTCTGCCTTTTATAACAGAAAAATTATCCTTAACAATTCCATTTTGTGAATAATCATTGCATACAGCATGTTCAACAACTCCTGTAAGCCATATATGCGTTACGCCCAGCTCTTTAACACTAAGAATAGCTTGGTTTGTAATATCGTTAAATTTACCACATCCATTCTCTTCTATTTTTCCATAAAAAAGATTATTGCAGTTTTTATTTCCAAACAATCTTACAAAAAGTTGATAGATTACAGGTTTTTCCGAAGATGGTGAGTTTTTCATAATTTTTGAATATATTATCAAATGTATGAAAAAATCAATTTTTAATCAATTAAAGAAACATAATAAACCATGTTTTCTTATGACATTCTTATAGAACAACGATTTTGTGTGATTCTTTTAATGTATCATTTTCAATAGACAAAATATACAATCCACTTTTAAGCCCCGACACATCAATAACAATATTACCTGCAGCAATAGAATTATAAACTACTCTTCCTGACATATCGGAAATGATAATTCTGACATTTTTATCATCATTCAGTACAATACTCAAATTACCATTTGATGGATTAGGGAATATTCTTGAGTGATACATAGGCTCATTAATTCCAATAACAGATTCGCCAATCACAGCCATAGTAACCACCGAAGCCAACACAGCCTGAGTAAAAATTACAGCCTGATTTTCGTTATTATAACTTAATCCGACAATATCGTTATAAGTATGAATATATGGGCTGTAGTTGTTAATGTCTTCAAAAGGGAAAATTCCCATATAACCATTAATATTGAAAGCTGTATGATCGCTATCGCCTCCGGAGAATGAGGCCGGTGTAACAACAAAATCCGGCAAATAAACAGAAGTAATGTTAGTGTAAAAATCAGCTAATGGAGCTGCACTTCCGGGATAAATCAAAGACGACTTTACGGTTGTGTTGCCTGGCTTTAAATACCCAATCATATCCAGATTAAAATAACCAAGTATATTCATCCCTTGCTGAGCACATCGATTAGCATATGCCTTGCTTCCAAAAAGTCCGTATTCCTCACCTGAAAACGCACAGAAAATTATACTTCTTTCAAAATCATATTGACTGAGAATTCTGGCAATCTCAAGCACGGCTGCTGTTCCTGATGCATTATCATCGGCTCCTGGAGCATCTCCATTTCTTGAAATTGAATCGTAATGAGCACCTAATACAACATACTCTTCCGGATAAGTTGTTCCGACAAGAGTTGCGATAACATTATCACTTGCAGGACCATTTGGCATTGAAAAATCCATCACTTCAACATCCAGCCCAAGGAACTCAAATTCCTGCTGAAGCCAAATTTGAGCTTCAACACTTTGTGGTGAGTAAGCATTCCTTGTCACATAATATTGCATATGCTGAACATTAGCTGTTATCAGACTGCCATCAACCTCATCCATTAGCTCTAATATAAAAGCATCCGGGTCAGATATAGAATATGATTTGAAAAAAGGATGAATTTCCGGCAATTTGGCTGCAATATCAAACAGCCCGACCATGCCGTCGTTTTTTGAAGGCGGTAATTGTCCGTATTTAATTTCATCTGTTTTGATAACTAAAAAATAATCACCATCAAATAATATCTCTGCTCTATTGTTAACTTCATCTTTATAAGCATTTTTATGCTCCTCAGTATTAACATAAGCAATATAATAGCTGGCATCAACACTCCAGGCATTTTCATCTATTATAATACTATTTGGAATGTAGGATTTTTCTGCTGTGGCAATAACAAAATCATCTCTAAAAAAATGAATTTTAAGATTTTCACTTTCAAAAAGAATACGAACATCATTAAAGTTTTCAGTCTTTATGATAACTAGATCTGAAGCCATTAAATTCAATGAAAGAATTGCTGCAAAAAACAAAGTTGAAATCTTTTTCATGAGTATATTTTTATGATGGTAATAAAACGATTATCCATTATTTGGGAATAAAAGCACAATTCGGCAACAATCAGACCCATAAATAATCCTCAAAGTTAGCAGTAAAATCAATCGATTAAAAAGATTAACTTTTCTTTAAATTTGAGATTGAAATGCAAATATTTCAAAAAATATCAACCAAGGTCATACAAAAAAATAAAGTAAAAAAATCTACATTTGCACAAACAATAGAGTTATATGCGTTTTCCTGCAAGAGAAGTAAAAATTGGCGAAATTGGAATAGGGGGAAATAATCCAATTAGGCTGCAATCTATGACCAATACAGACACGGCGGATGTAAAGGCTACCATAGAGCAGTGTATTAGGATATTTGATGCGGGAGCTGATTATGCTAGAATTAGCATTCCTACATTAAAAAACATTCAGCATTTAAAAGAAATAAAATCAGGGTTGTTGCAAAACGGCTATAAAAAACCGATAATTGCAGACATTCATTTTAATCCCGAAATTGCACTTGAAGCAGCCAGAATAGTTGAGAAGATACGAATAAACCCGGGCAATTATATAGACAAGAATCAGAAAGGAAATGCTATCCTGACAGACACAGATTATTCCATTGAATTAGAAAAAATGGAACAAAAGCTATATCCGTTAATCGAGGTTTGTAAGGAATATGGAACAGCAATAAGAGTTGGGACAAACTTTGGGTCATTATCCAGCAGGATCATTGCAAAGTTTGGAAATACGCCACTTGCAATGGCCGAAGCAACAATGGAATTTTTAAGAATATTTGAAAAGCATAATTATAAAAACACAATTATATCTCTAAAAGCAAGCAATCCATTAATTATGATTCAATCTTATGGTCTAATTATAAAAAAATTGCTTGAAGAAAATATTTTATGCCCAATACATTTAGGAGTAACAGAAGCAGGAGATGGTGAAAACGGCCGAATTAAATCAGCTCTTGGAATTAGCACATTATTAAAGGAAGGCATTGGAGATACAATACGAGTAAGCTTAAGCGAACCTCCTGAAAATGAAATCCCTGTCGCCAAATTAATTGCTGAGCCTTTTCAAAAAAAGTTTTCAATAATTGGCAAAAATGAGAAATACATAATACCTGACTTCAACATACGGCAAAATACATTTAATATACCTTTTGGCCAAAAAGCTATTGTAATTTCAGGATTTTCTAATGAATATTTCTCTAACAAAACAAAAGAAACATTACACCCTGATTATATTTATATTGATGATGAAAAAGAGATAAAAGATGGAAATAAGCGGTTTATTGTCAATTCAGAAATCATCAAACAAAAGGAAAACACAAATGTTTTTCCTTTAATAAACATTGAGAACTTAAAAGAAGTTGACTTTCACAAAGAAATTAATTTCATAAATGTTGAGGATATCAGTTTGTTAAACAAATTGAATTTAACAAAGGAAATTAATTCTCCTGTTATAATACTTAACCTTTCAAAAAAGGAAAATTATTCAAACATATATTCAGACCTTTCATATAACAGAGATTTTCCGATAGTATTAAGATTAAGATATGATGAAAGTGTTATTGATGAGTTTATAATAAAACTTACAACCGACATTTCAAGACTATTAATTGAGAGGAGAGTTCAGGGTTTGTGGATTGAAAACGACAAAATAGAACACCAGAAAGTTACAGAAATAGTGTATGGCTTGCTGCAAGCGTCAGGAATAAGGATAAGCAAGACCGAATTTATTTCTTGCCCAACATGCTCAAGAACCACTTACGATTTGCAGAAGCTTTTAGCTAAAGTTCAGCTTGAATTTGCAGATTATCCGGGCATTAAGATTGCTGTAATGGGTTGCATGGTAAACGGACCAGGTGAAATGGCTGATTCAGACTTTGGATTTATTGGAGCAAGAGAAGGCAACGTTACTTTATATGCAGGCAAGGATATTTTATTAAGAAACATCAGCCTAGACAAAGCTATTGATGAATTAAAGAAACGATTAAATAACTTAAAAAGTTGAATCGTTTATTTGGCGAATGTCAATTTTTTAATTGACAAATCCACGTCCTCATCAACCTCCAGCAGTATTCTCAACATTTCAGTATAAGCTTTAATTCCCTTATATAAAATAGGCACAGGGATTCTTTCATCTACCATATGTATAGTTTCCATATGAGCTCTGGAAAGAACAACCGGCATAATTCCATAAGCAGGGATATTGTTCATTCGAAAATATGCATTATCATTATTAGCAAGAAACATTATCGGGGTTACCCCAACATCACCATAAACATTCAATATAGCCTGCTCCATTGCATTGTAATAATAGCCGGTTTCAGAAACGGGCGCTCTTGGAGTTTCATGAATAACTCTTAGAGAAACATCGTAGTTTTTTATTTTCTTCTTGACATATTTAAGAAACTTATCAGTATCAGTTTGCGGCAACAATCTGCAATCAAAAACTGCTTTTGCTTGATTAGAAACTTGATTGTCGGCACCCAGCGTTGAATACAAATTTGTTAGAGTCATTGTATTTGCAATCATAGCAGCCAACAATGGGTCTTCTCTAAGAGTTTTTGTAAAAAATGGAGCAAAAATGCTTATGTTTCTAAGAACAAATTTTCGTCTACCTCCCTCATGTTTTCCAAGTGTTCTTATCATTTCTCTAACAGGTGGAATTAAAATAATTTGAGGCCTGGCATCAAGAAGCGCTTTACTAGCCATTACAACTTCCTTATTTGGATATTGGTTGCGAGGCATAGAACCATGACCTGACAAGTTATTAGAAGCCTCAATTACAAACCAAAGCCCTCTTTTCTGTGCGACAGAAATCCCGAATACCGGAAAGTCAGGATCAGACTTTATTGCACCTAAGACACCTGTGCCGCCTTCACCATAAACCACAACAGGATTAAGTTCATTTAAATGGTTTTCAGCAATAATAGATGCTCCTAAAAGCCCACCTGTTTCCTCATTAGATACAGAAAGTAAGGTAACATTAAATGGCAAATCAACATCCTTAGCAAGATTAATAAAATTCGCGATAGACAGCAATTGAGTAACTGCCATGCCCTTGTTATCAATAGCACCCCTTCCCCAAACCTCGTCATTATCAATAATTCCTGAAAACGGAGGATGTGTCCATTTATGCACATCACCAGCGGGAACAACATCAATATGATTTAAGAAAATTATGTTTGGCTTCTTAGAATCAAGCGGGTACAATGACGCGGCAAAATTATAACTATCAATTTCATCTGTAAAAACTCTGACATGTAATCCCAATTCTCTACACACATGAGCCAGGAATTCACCTGCTTCTTTTTCAACGCCGGTTACAGAAGCAAATTGAACATAATGACTTAAAAGCACTTCAGGAACAGTATAATCAGCAACTTTGTAGGTGATATTCATATTAGTTCTAGTTTCAATTTGAGAATATACATTGGACAACGACAGCACAAAAATGCAAGTCAATAAAATCAAAAAATATCTATTATTGATTCCGTTCATTTGGAATATTTTTTTCAGTAATATTTTGCAAAAGTAATATATATTTTCAAAATCAATATTGTATAAATCTTCCATATTATTAAGAGAAACACTTAGATATGACAGAAGCATTGTATTTATTGTTGAAAAAAAATACAAACTATTTTCCACCCACAAAAAAACAAAAAACAACTGCCAAAACTAACATTGCTTAAACGAACAATAAATTGCCAAATATTCAACAATGACAAGACTTTGAAAAAAACATAAAATATTTGCTTTAACAAAATTTAATTATTAATTTTAAACAGTTGTATACGCAAAGATCACTAACTTTTAAAATATATAGATATGGGAAACGTAGATGTAATGGAAGATGTAGTTGTTATCATTGATAATGACTATGTAAAAGCAACGTATATACCAAAACACAAGCTTGTTACGGTAACATGGCATGGACAAGTAAGTTCAGAGAATTACAGAGGAACGTACAATACTGTGCTTGATTATCAGAAGTCGCAAATGGATAAGATGCCGGTAACAAACTTTATGGCTGACATACGAAATCAAGGAGTAGTAAATCCAAGCGACAGAAAATGGTTTGAGGAAGTAGCTATTCAAAGGGCAATTTCTCAGGGACTAAAAAAGACGGCTGTTGTAACAGATGCCAATGTATTTAAAAAATACTATTTGAATTTGATTCTGAAAGCAACGAATAAGTTTGGGCTTCCACTTAAACTAGTCGCTACTCCAGAGGATGCTATAGAATTTTTCAAATCTGCATAATATAGCAGATAGAAATATTTTAGGCTCGATTGATTTAATTTTAGTTAATTCAATCGAGCTTTTTATTTTCTCCAGAAAGTAGGTGAAAGTAATAGCAATACGGTAAAAAGTTCAAGCCTACCAATTAGCATAAAGAAACTCAACACCCATTTGCCTATATCAGGGATATGTGCGTATGTTTCAACAGGCCCAACGCTACCTAATCCAGGCCCAATATTTCCAAGAGTTGCAGCAGTAGCTCCAAGTGCCGAAACAAAATCTAAATTAAAAACTGACATAATCATTGATCCTGAAAATATCAGCAACATATATATTAAAAGAAAGGCCAAGAAATTATTAATGATATCTGAGGGTATAGATTTTTTATTTATTCTCACTGGGACAACAGCCATAGGGTGAATAAGCCTTTTCAATTCCAGTCGTGTATTTTTAAACATTACAAGTAAGCGTATCATTTTGATACCTCCACCAGTACTCCCAATACATCCACCTGTAAACATTAACATGAAAATTCCAAAAATCATAAAATTTTTCCATTCCAAATAATCTGCTGTAATAAAACCTGTAGTGGTCAAAACTGACACTACCTGAAACAAACTATCTCTAAAAGCTTTCTCAATGCCTGTATGAAAAACAACAATTACAGAAACTGTAAATACAAAAGATACTATTCCTATCAGGTAAATATAAAATTTAAATTCCTCATTATCTGTTACTTTCTTAATTTGACCTTTTAAAAGAAAATAATGTAAAGAAAAACTAGTACCGGCAAGAATCATAAACAAAATAATAACATACTGAATATAAGGTGAATATCCGGCGATACTTGAATTTTGAGTACTGAATCCACCAGTAGCCATTGTTGTAAATGCATGGTTAATGCTATCGAAGAAGCTCATTTTGCCAACCATTAGCAAAATAGTTTGCAGAAGCGTAAAGATTATATAGATACCCCAGAGTCTTTTTGCAGTTTCAGCAATTCTGGGATGCAATCTTGCCGGGGTAGTACCAGGAGCTTCAGCCACAAAAAGCTGCATACCACCAACACCAAGTATTGGCAGAATAGCAAGAGTCAAAACGATAATACCCATACCTCCAAGCCACTGAGTCATGCTTCTCCAAAAAAGCAAGCCCTTTGAAACTGCTTCTATATCATTCAATATTGTAGCTCCGGTTGTAGAAAAGCCAGACATAGTTTCAAAAAACGCATCAGTATAATTAGGTATTTCTCCTGAAATAAAGAAAGGCAAAGCTCCAAATAACGAAATACTTATCCATGCAAAAGAAACAATAATATAACCTTCTTTCTTTCCAATATTGCGGTGATCATTTTTATAGGAAATTAAAAACAAAAAAAGCCCAAACAAAAATGTTGCAAAAGAGCTAATTAATATAGCCCTTACAGCATTTGCTTCTCCATAATATAAAGACCAGCTAATGGAAGTAGCCATAAATACAGACAAAAACATCAGCAAAATGCCGATAAATTTGCTGATAAGTTTAAAGTTTATTTCTCTTTTGCTATCCATTATAGGACAATTTTAGCTTTTGAAAAATTTATCAACATCGTTAAATGCTTGTGGAAGTGCGAATACAACAACTTTGTCGTATTCTTTTATTTGAAAATCACCAACGGCGATATAGCCTTCATTATCTCTGATAATACCACCAATAATAGCTTTATCAGGAAAACTCAGTTTTCTTATCGGTTTTTTTGTAACAGGCGAGTTTGGCTTAACAACAAACTCAAAAACTTCAGCATCAATACCAGTAAGACACTTAGTTGAAAGCACCTTTGACGCCAGAGTAAATTTCACTATATAACTTGCGATTGCTGTTTTTTTATTAATTATGGTGTCAATTCCTATATTTTGAGATATATCAACATAATCAAGATTTTCTACCAACGCGATTGTCTTCTTCACTCCATATCTCCTAGCGAGTAAACACGTTAGGATATTTGTTTCAGAGCTATTGGTAACAGACACAAAAGCGTCCATAGACCCTATCCTTTCATCTTCAAGAAGATTTATATCTCTTGCATCTCCGTTAATTATTAAAGTATTTTGAAGCATATCAGAAAGCTCGATAGACCTCTCTTTGTTCATCTCAAAAAGTTTAACATTAAACTTCTTCTCGAGCGCCAATGCTGTTTGACTGCCAATAGTTCCCCCACCAACAATCATAATATTACTTATGTCAAATCTTTTTTTACCGCCAAGTTTAAGCAGATGATCTATACCTTCTTTTTTGGCAACAACATAAGCCATATCATTCTCCATAAATACATCGCTTCCCTTAGGAATTATTGTTTGCGATTTTCTATGAATTGCTACTGCCCTATAGTCTAGTTTTTCATACTCTTTCACAATATCATCCAAAGATTTCCCAACAACTAATGCATCTTTATCAAGTCTAATAAGCATTAGGAACAATTGCTCATCAGAAAAATCAAAAATCTCTGCAGCAGCAGTATGTTTAAGCAGGTTTGTTATTTCTTTTGAAACAATTCTTTCGGGTGATACAATATAATCAACACCAAAGCTAATATAAAGCTGTTTGCAATCTTCTTCCAGATACTCTGCATTATCAACTTTTGCAATACAAACTTTTGCACCAAGTTGCTTAGACATAATGCAGGTTAAAAGGTTCAATCTGCCATCATTCAAAACACTAATAACAAGATCGGCTTTTTTAACATTCGCATTCAAAAGTACCTCTCTAGATGTTGAATCACCAACAATTGTCATTAAATCGGAATGAGTTTCAATAATTTTAATCAGGTCTTTATCCGGACAGACTAACGTAATATCATGGTTTTCCATTGAGAAAAGCCTCGCCAGATGCAACCCGACTTCATTATCCCCTGCAATTAAAATGTGCATTTTTTATGAAATTAAATAAATGCAAATGTAATACGTTTTAAGAATTGAAATATAATAATTTTAAACGACATGATTTAATTTAATTTTTACTTTTACATAAATAAGTGATAGTTATGCTGAGTATTTGTATTCCGGTTTATAATTTTGAAGTCTTGCCTTTAATAAATGAACTTTATATCCAAGCAAAAAACACTTCAAAACCTTATGAAATAATCGCCATAGACGATGCTTCAAATGCTCATTTCAAAACCCTTAACCAAAAGCTGATAGAAATACCTGGAATAATTTACGAAGAACTTGAAAACAATATTGGCAGGAGCAAAATCCGGAATTATCTATGCAAAAAGGCATCAAATCAATACTTACTTTTCATGGATTGCGATGCTTTAATCACAGATAGAAATTTTATATCAAATTATTTCCTGGCAATTGACGAGCTAAAAAACCCAGATTCATTAATTTGCGGCGGCAGAAATTATCAGAAAGATCGCCCTAAAGACTCAACCAGTTTGCATTGGGTGTGGGGTAACAAAAGAGAAGCTTTTGATGCTTCAACAAGAAGCAAAAACCCATATCAATCGTTTATGACCAACAACTTTGTCATGCCTAAATCTGTACTGGAAAGCAATCCTTTCAATGAAGACCTAAGCGGCTATGGCCACGAAGATACATTACTAGGCTTTGAGATGAAGAAAAAAAATATTCCTATAATTCACATTGACAATCCGGTTGAACATATCGGACTTGAAGAAGCATCTGTAATTCTTGAAAAAACCATTCAAAGCACAGAGAATCTTCTAAAAATTTATCATATAACAAACAAAGACAAAGATTTTGTTTCTATTTCCAAGCTTTTAAAAATATTTGAAAAGATTAGAAAACTAAAGCTTACCAAATTAGTAAGATTTTTTTTCGGGTTATTTAGAAAAACTATTGAAGGAAATTTAAAAAGCACAAAGCCAAGCATTCTAATGTTTGACATTTATAAACTTGGTATAATTTGCAGGTTATAGCAAAAATAATTCACCCCCTCTCCTAACATTTGAGTTGAACATAACTAATATAAAGTTGTTTAGTTATAAAAAACATAAAACTATGAATGTAAAAATTTATATCATGGCACTTACATCATTATTATTCAGCGTTTTTAGCTGCAGTGCAAAAACAAAACCCGAACAAGCCCAAAGCAAAGTATCATTTTATGAGCTTTCTGCTGTGTCACTTTTTGGCGATGAAATTGATTTTTCAATTTTCAAAGGCAAAAATGTATTAATTGTAAATACTGCTTCCAAGTGTGGTTTTACTCCACAATATGCCGAGCTGGAAGAACTTTCAAAAAAATACAAAAACAATCTTGTTGTTATTGGATTTCCTGCAAACAACTTTATGAATCAGGAGCCAGGCAGCAATGAGGATATTGCATCTTTTTGTGAAGTAAATTACGGAGTTACTTTTTTAATGACTGAAAAGGTTTCTGTGAAAGGCAATGATATGCACCCGGTTTATCAATGGCTTTCAGACAAAGAGAAAAACGGATGGAACAACCAAGAGCCCAAGTGGAATTTTCATAAATATTTAATTGATGAAAACGGAGAATTGGTAGGTGTGTTTGCATCAAAGGTTAAGCCTTTAGATGAGCAGATTACTTCACTTTTATAAACTGCTATACAAACACTTCTATAATTCTGGCAAAATCACTAATGAGTTCTATCTCATTGGAATCGGCAGGTAGCAAAATGCACCTGCCTTTTTCTATTAATTCATCAACACCGTCAATGTTAATCTTATAACTTCCCTCAACACAACATAAAATAACAAATGAATCTATTTTAACATAATCAGTTTTAAATGGCTTGTTAAACGCCAATACATTTGCAGTAAAATAGTCGGTTTGGAGAATGCTTACAGATTGATTCAATTGTTCTGAAAAAGATATTTTATCAAGGTTTATAGCCTCAAAATCTATAGTGTTTAATGCTTGCTCAATGTTTAGTTCTCTTTGTTTTCCGTCTAGTCCAGGTCTATCCCAATCATATACTCTATAAGTAATGTCTGATGATTGTTGAATTTCAAGCAAGGTAACTCCGGCACCAATTGCGTGAATTGTCCCCGGCGGAATATAAAAAACATCACCCGCTTTAGGTTTAATAATGTTCAGAATACTTCTAAGAGATTTATTTTCTAGATGATAGATAAAAGCTTCTTTGTTTACTTTTTGATTAAACCCCAAAATAATTTCCGATTCCGGTTCAGCATTAACAACATACCACATTTCAGCCTTCCCTAAAGTGGCTTTATTGTTTCCCGGATGCACCTGAACAGACAAATAATCGGCAGTATCAAGAAATTTGACTAGCAATGGGAAGCTGTTTCCATATTGAGAAAAGACCCTTTCACCCACAAGGTCTTCCATATAAACTTCAACAATTTCATCAAGAAAATTACCGGCTAGAAACCCATTTTCAATTTCCGAGGATTTATTTTCCAAACCAGATATTTCCCAACTTTCGCCACATTTATCGATATGCGCACAATTTTTCCCCGGAAGATATTTTAAATTATTCGCACCCCAAATTTTCTCAAAAAACTGGGTTTTAAATTTAAACGGATATAGCATCTTTATAGGAGCTTACTTAGGCCAATTATAATTGTTATTATCATCGCTCATCACACCCCAGCTGATACTTATAAGGTTGTCATCTTCAAAATAGAAATCTACAACGGCATCGTCAAAAGAAACTCTTTTTTCTCCCCACTCTTCATCTTCAACATCAATACTTGTATAACCTTTGTCATTCATAAGCTTAATTATTTGCGCCTCAGACATTACAAAAATATCTTTACCAAATAATGTAACCTCATCGCTATCTGTTTCAAAACAAGTACAGCGATTTTGTGAATCCTTTTCAAAAAATACAGTATGTCCAATATCCCAATAATTCCAGGCCTCAGCATCTGACTCATCAGCTTCTCCCGGGAGCGATTCAACTTCCTGTGGTTCGCCGAATATTTTTTTTATTTCATCTTGAGTTGCCCCAAACTTAATGCTGCCAAAACCAACAAGAGGTTTAATTTCAAGTTTTTCTTTCATTGTATTTATTATTAAGGGTGAATAAATTTCAGGGGAAATTTCTGAGCAAACCTACAGGTTTTTTCAGAAACAGCAAAGACTTTTAACAGCAAATAGCTAATTTAAATCAATTTTTTTTAAACAAAAAATTCGTCATTAAATCCGATTAAGTATAAATTGTCGGTTGCTCTTGTAAATGCAGTATAAAGCCATCTGAGATATTCAATATCCGGATTATTATCGTGAATATATCCCATTTCCACAAAAACATTTTTCCATTGTCCGCCTTGAGCTTTATGACAAGTTAATGAATACGCAAATTTTACCTGAAGAGCATTAAAATAGGGGTTGCTTTTAACTTTAAGCAATCGAGTTCTCTTGCTTGCATATTCAGCATAATCAAGTGAAACTTGTTCAAACAATTGCCCAGTTTGCTGGAAAGTAAGTGAAGGAGCATCTGCATATATTGCGTCAAGCATAATCATCACATCGATTTCCGGTTCGTCCGGGTAATCTAGCATTCTTGCAGAAACGTCAGCAAATCTAAACCCGTATAGTTCTTCAATTTTTCTAATTCTTGTTAACTCAATTATATCCCCATTTGCAATAAATCCAATCTGAGATGTTTGAGGAAGCCAGAAGTAATTATTCTTAACAACCATCATCAGATCGCCGGCGCTAATCTCCTCTTCTCTGAGTAAAATACGATTTCGTATATTTTTATTAAAAAGATTAGCTCTTTTATTTGAACGACATACAATTACTGATTCCTCGCACTGACGATTGCTGAATGCAGATGTTATTTCATCACCTACATCCTGTCCTTCAAGTCTTTTTATATCATCAAATCCTTGCAAGTCGAGTCTAGGAAACCCTTTGGAATTAAGCAGAAGCATTTTTCTTATCAATGTAGCATTATAAAGGATGCCGCTGTCTTGTGCCTGCCTGACAACCTCTCTTAATTCAGACACCCATACAGTTAAATGGAAAGAAGCCTTCATAAATTCAGGGCTTAGGGCGGGGCTTTCAACAGCTTTAACAGGAGGAAGTTGGGCAGTATCGCCTATTAGAATCAACCTACAATTATCTCCGCTATAAACATATTGAATAAGATCATCAAGAAGATTTCTACCTGAGAAAAGCTCACCTCCGTCTTGGCTAATGGCTGAAATCATTGAAGCTTCATCGACAAGAAAAAAAGTGTTTTTATGCTTGTTCTCAATCATTTTCAATCCGGGTAATCCATCTTTACCGGCATTAATCCTGTATATTTTTTTATGAATTGTATATGCTTTTTCCCTGCTATAAGAAGCCATAACTTTTGCAGCTCTTCCTGTAGGTGCGAGCAATATCGTTTTTGCTTTAATTTTCGGAAGTACTTTTACCAAATTAGAAACAACTGTTGTTTTACCAGTTCCTGCATATCCCTTAATTATAAAAAGAGAGTTATCCTCTTGCCTGTATATAAATTCCGACAGGCTTTTCAGAAGTTCGATTTGATCAACTGTTGGAGTATAAGGAAATTCTTCTATTAGAAGTTCTGCGAATTGTTGTTCTTTCATGCAATAAAAGTACTAGAATTAGAATGGATAACCAATCCCCAGATTATAATTAAAATCTTTGTATCCGGTTACTTTTCTTATCCATCTGTCGCCTTCAGGCATAGCAGGGTTTCTAAGCGGCAATCCGGCATCGACACGAATAACAAAAAAGTCAAAATCCAAGCGAACCCCTAACCCTCCACTAATGGCAATGTCTTTATAAAACTTATTAAGTAGAAATTCGCCACCCTCAAAATCCTCATTTGCCCTTACAAACCAAACATTACCGGCATCAATAAACAATGCGCTTTTCACAAACCCATAAACAGGAAATCTATACTCAACATTACCTTCAAGTTTAACATCACCATATCTGTCAAAGCTGCCGGATGTTTCACCCTGATAGCTACCAGGTCCAAGGCTGTATATTCTCCAACCCCTAACGCTGTTTGCACCACCACTATAGTAGCTTTTCACAAAAGGCAAAACATCTGCATTTCCGTATGGGACACCTAATCCGGCCATTAATCTAAATACTAAAGTATTATTTTCATCTAAAACTTTGTATCTCCTCCAATCAAAATCTCCTTTAATGAATTGCGCATATGGTATATTAAAAATTCTGTAGTGTCCGTTATTATCCTTTTCGCTACCTGCTAATGTAGAAGCCAGGTAAAGCATATTTCCTGAAGTTTCAAAATTTGTTCTTAAGTATGAAAAATCAACATTTCTGCCTAGAATCTGAGTATTATATTCGTAAGTATATCTCAAACCGGCTGTGAGGTGATTTCTAAAACGGCTTAAGATCAGAGGATTTGAATCCGGAATATTCAGCCTTAATATTGAGTCATTAAATATTCTTATCGAACTAATCTCAACAGGAGTAACATAATGACGTTTTTCTTTTGTTTCACTCCATTCAAACCCATAATTAACATTAAAAACAATTCTAGTATAATCAGGCCTTTGGCGATAGTTAATCCCTGTCATAATCATACTCTTAGGCCTTGCTCTCTGAGTAAGCCTATCTTCAGCAACCGGCACAAGCAGCTTTGGAAATTCAAAACTAATTTCGGCACCGGTTTCAAGAGTATTAAACGGCAATGATTCAAAAACTCTGTATGAGTCTTTATCTCCCGACATTTCAAGAGCCCCTTTAAGTCTTAAGTTAAATATTTCGGCTCCCTTAAAAGCATTTTTATGCTGGAATAATAAGTTAGCTCCCGCCCCAAGATTTCCGGAAGTGTTCAATCCCTCAGCCTCAATTGCATATGCAATTGCCGGAGATCTTGAAAGCTGAACCCTGGCCTCAAGCAATCCTATTGTATCATTTGGATGAATATTATTATAGCTATTTTCGGTGCTTTGAAAATTAATATTAACATAACGATGATTTCTCAAAGAAGAAATATATGAATAAGTTTGCTCTACCCCCCTAATTGCATAAACTTCTCCCGGTCTGATATTAAGATTTCGAGCAATAACTTCAGGTCTGATTTTCAGAGGATCATCGTGCAGGAATGAATACTTTGATTTTCGCTTGCCATAAAACACAACAGTAGTATCGTTAAACGGAATTGAAGGCCTAAGAGGGCTGTATTCAGGAATAACATTTACTTCACTAATAAAATAACGTCTGTGTCGCTTTTCCGCGATAGTATCCCTTCTCCCAGTTATTGGAACAAGAGGATTATTTATGAGAATTTCTAAATCAGCCTGTTTGCTACCTAATGCTGTATCTACTCTAAATGTAACAAAGTCTCTAGTAAACTCATAAAACCCTGTATTTCTTAATTCACGAGAAACTCTTTCCCTTTCCTTCTGAAAAACGTCGGCATCATAATTTATGTTAGGCTTAATCAATGAACTTGCTGTATCGGCATATATAAATTTTGCAAGAAATGGATCTTTTACTTCATAATTAATATTTCTCAGTGTGTAAGGAGTATTCCCTTTTACGGTATATATAACCTTCATTTTTTTTCCGGATGTAACTTCCTGCGAAACAACTTCAGCATTAAAATATCCTTTACTCTGTACAAAAAGCTGGAATTGTTTAACAGTATTATTTGCTAAAACTGGGTCATAAACCACAGGAGGCTCACCAATAGCGTTTTTCATCCACCTTTTTATTCTGTTTTCCTTTCCTCTGTCGGCATTTAAATAAGTTCTCATGTGAAAACGATAAAAGCCCAATATCCTTCTGTTTGGGGTTTGCCGAATATATCTTTTTAATTCAGATGCATCTACAGATGTATCTTCCATTAC
The DNA here is from genome assembly GCA_018335675.1 of Bacteroidota bacterium. GTDB lineage: Bacteria > Bacteroidota > Bacteroidia > Bacteroidales > UBA7960 > PWND01. Next base: position 26,554 of record JAGXRQ010000049.1, read on the forward strand.
AATAACGTTCTTAGTAAGCAAATACTCTCCTTCTTTAAGTCTTCTGGTAGATGAACATGAAGAAGCAATGAAAATCACATAAAAGAATGTTACATAAAGAAGGGAAATCCTATAACTGCTATTCACTTTGATACTGTTTTTAATTACTGCCAAAATTAGCATTTCTATATCAAATTACACACCATTTTTTATCGAATTAAGAACATTCTAAAAGCTTATTAAACTAAGATTAGTTTCAATATCCTGAAAATCAAAATCAATCTTAATATTGTTAATAATTAAAAACAAAATAAGCGTTTAACTTGTCTTATATTCCGACCTATAATTTATCTTTGCCATTCAAAAAATCACAAACAATGACATTAATAAAATCTATTTCAGGAATAAGAGGAACATTAGGAGGAAAAGCCGGGGAATCATTAAGCTCTGTTGACATTTTGAACATTTCCTTAGGATATGGAACTTTGCTAAAAAGAAAATTTCCTAATGAGAATTTAAAAGTTGCTATAGGGCGCGACGCTAGAATTTCCGGGCCTCTAGTTAGTAATATTATTACATCTGGTTTAATTTCTTTAGGTATTGATGTAATAGACGGGGGCTTGGCAACTACTCCAACTGTAGAAATGGCCGTTTGTGAAACAAAAGCGCATGGTGGTATTATTATCACAGCAAGTCATAACCCTAAAAACTGGAATGCACTTAAGCTGCTAAATGAAAAGGGAGAATTTTTATCTAAAGCTGATGGAGAAGAAGTCTTAAAACTCTCAGAACCAAGCAATTTTGACTTTGCTACTGTAGACAAGCTAGGCAAATATTATCAGGATAATGCATGGCTGAAAAGCCATATAAAAAAAATAATGGAGCTGCCTCTAGTTGACACTAAAGCAATAAAAAATGCCAACTTTACTGTTGTAATCGACTGCGTGAATTCTGTTGGAGGAATTGCTTTCCCTGCATTACTAAAGTCGCTGGGAGTAAAAAATGTAATTGAACTGTATTGCGAGCCTAATGGGATTTTCCCGCATAACCCGGAACCTTTAGCAGAGCATCTAACAGAACTATCTTCCGAAGTTGTAAGACATAAAGCTCATCTTGGCTTTGCAACCGATCCTGATGTTGACAGATTGGCTATTGTTTGCGAGGATGGAGATATGTTTGGAGAGGAATATACTCTTGTTTCTATTGCTGATTATATTCTGAAAAATACGCCGGGTGGAACAGTGAGTAATTTAAGCTCAACTTATGCTCTTAAGGATGTAACTGAAAAACATAATTGCAAATATTACGCATCTGCTGTTGGGGAGGTAAATGTAGTTGAAAAAATGAAGGCTATTGATGCTGTTATCGGAGGAGAAGGAAATGGTGGAGTTATATATCCTGATTTGCATTATGGGCGAGATGCACTTGTAGGCATTGCACTTTTCCTAACTCACTTGGCGAAATCAGGAAAAACTTGCAAAGCTTTGAAGAAAACTTACCCTGAATATCATATGTCGAAAAACAAGATTGAACTCCCTTCGGATTTGAATATAGACAATGTTATGAAGAAAATTGCTCTGCAATACAAAAATTATGAGATCAACATGGAAGATGGTATCAAGATAATTTTTGACAAAGAGTGGGTTCACCTTAGAAAAAGTAACACAGAGCCTATAATCAGAATTTATTCTGAAAGCAATAGCATGGTAAAAGCTGAGCATCTAGCCGATAAGTTAAAAGCTGATATCAAAGAAATTATCAGAGGCGAACAAGATTAGTTTTTATAAGTTGATTTGTAGTAAAAATTAATCAGAACTGATTTAGAAAATCTTTAGACTAAGGCTGGGTTTGAATTATTTTGATTAATTAGATTGAATACGTTCAAAGCATCTGAAATATTCTTAATGTTTTTTATTGTAAGACTTAGTCTGCCGTTTGATTCTTTCATTTGAGAAATTTTGTTATTATTCTGAACGAACTGTAGGATATTTCCAAAATCGCTTCCTTCATAATACGCAGACTCACTATTACTAACAAAATAGCCTATAAAGATTCCACCCTTAAGGATAATTTTTTCAAATCCGGATTTTTTAGCATACCATCTTAACCTAACAGCATCAAATAGATCAACAGTTGGGTTTGGTATTTCTCCAAATCTATCTTTCAAATTAACAGAAAAAGCTTGAAGTTGTTCTTCTCTTTCAAGGCTATCAAGTTCTTTGTAAAGGCTAAGACGTTCTTCAATATTATAAACATAATCTGTTGGAATATGCAGCTCCATATCTGTTTCAAGTTGGCATTCTCTTACAAACTCAATTTCCTCTGCGAGCTCCGATGTAAATAAATATTTGTATTCATTTTCTTTCAGCTCCAGAATAGCTTCATCAAGAATCTTATGATACATATCATAACCAACATCTGAGATAAAGCCACTTTGTTCTGCTCCAAAAATATCGCCAGCACCTCTAATGTCAAGATCTCTCATTGCAATATTAAACCCACTTCCGAGATCGGAAAACTCTTCGATAGCCCTAAGCCTCCTTCTAGCCTCATCTGTTAATGTAGACAAAGGAGGTGTTATTAGATAGCAAAAAGCTTTTTTATTTGAACGCCCTACCCGACCTCTCATCTGATGCAGATCTGAAAGTCCAAAGTTTTGTGCATTGTTTATGATGATTGTATTTGCATTTGGAATATCAAGCCCTGATTCGATAATAGTTGTAGCAACAAGCACATCAAAATCACCCCTCACAAAGCCAATCATAACTTCTTCAAGCTTTTTGCCATCCATTTGCCCATGGCCCACCGCAACCTCAGCATCAGGCACAAGCCTTTTGACCAATGCAGCTATATCCATTATATTTTGCACTCTATTATGGACAAAAAATACTTGGCCTCCTCTATTTAACTCAAAATTAACAACTTCCTTAATCAAACTCTCACTATAAACATGAAGCTCTGTAACAATAGGATACCTGTTTGGTGGTGGAGTATTTATAAGAGAAAGGTCTCTCGCTCCCATAAGTGAGAATTGTAAAGTTCTAGGAATAGGAGTTGCTGTTAGCGTAAGAGTATCTACATTCACCTTTATTTGCTTAAGCTTTTCCTTCTTGGCTACCCCAAATTTCTGCTCTTCGTCAATAATAAGCAAGCCAAGATCTTTAAACTTAACATCCTCGCTTACAAGGCGATGAGTTCCAATAAGAATATCTATCTTACCCTCCTTAAGCTTTTTAAGTATTACAGTTTTTTCTTTTGTTGATTTAAAGCGATTTATGTAATCGACTTCACATGGAAAATCTTTCAACCTGTCTGAGAATGTTTGATAATGCTGCAGTGCTAAAATTGTTGTCGGAACAAGCACTGCAACTTGCTTACTATCAGAAACAGCTTTGAACGCAGCCCTAATTGCTACTTCCGTCTTCCCAAAACCAACATCACCGCAAATAAGCCTATCCATAGGCACAATTTCTTCCATATCCTTTTTAACATCGGCTGTAGACTTTATTTGATCAGGTGTATCTTCATAGATAAATGACGCTTCTAATTCATTTTGCAGATATGAATCGGGCGAAAAGGCAAACCCAATTTTTGATTTTCTTTCAGCATAAAGCTTTATGAGATCCTTAGCAATATCTTTTAATCTCTGCTTAGTCTTATTTTTTAAGTTTGCCCACGCTGAAGATCCAATCTTGTTAAGAGAAGGCGTAAAACCTTCCTTGCCGGAATATTTAGAAATCCTGTGTAGTGAATGTATGCTAACATAAAGAACATCGTTGTCTTTATACTTAAGTCTGACAGCCTCCTGGAGTTTCCCATTCACTTCTATTTTCTCTAATCCACTGTATATTCCAATACCGTGATCAATATGTGTTATAAAATCTCCAGGTTTAAGACTATTCAGTTCTTTTATTGTGATTGACTGTTTTGCGGGAAATTTATCTCTAAGTTGATAACGATGATATCGTTCAAAAATCTGATGATCGGTATAGCATGCAATTTTTAGCGAATGGTCAACAAATCCTTCATGCACCGTAACACTAATAATACTATACTCAAAACCTATATCATCAGAGCCTGACAGAATGTTTTCGAAAATATTTTTAAGCCTTTCTATCTGCTTTTGATTTTCAGATAATAAAACATTCTTATATCGGTTCTCCGTATTTTTCTTAAGATTGTCTATGAGAATATTAAAGTTCTTATTAATAGCAGGTTGGGGCGATGTATCAAACTCAACAGATTTCCCCTTGAAAAGAAATATTTTCCTGAACTCAATGCTAAAATACTCCTGTATTCTGTTTACATAATCGGCATTGCTTATATAAAGGCTTTCAATTGCAATATTCTTATTATTATCGTTATAATCGTCATATAATTTCTCTATAATATCCTTGGCATAATTAACATCTTCATGCCAAAACACTGTATGTGAAGGAAGTAATGAGAAGAAATCCTCTTTTTCATTAGAAACAGCAAGACTGTTTATATCAGGCAATATAGATACTTTCTGAAGCTTTTCAATTGATGTTTGCGTTTCCGGATTAAACCACCTAAGACTTTCTACATTATCTCCAAAAACTTCAATGCGATATGGGAAGTCATTTGAATAAGAAAACACATCAACAATGCCACCCCTTAAAGAGAATTGACCAGGCTCAACAACAAAATCAACTTTCTCAAACCCATATTCATTCAAAAGTTCTACAATAAAATCAATGGAAGTTGGTTCGCCTTGATTTAAAACCAGAGTGTTCTTCTTAAGGATTTTCCTTGAAACAACTTTTTCGGAAATCCCTTCGGGATATGTTACTACAATAAACTTCTTAGTTTCAGAAGACAGCCTATTGATAACCTCAGACCTTAACAACACATTAGCATTGTTGACATCTGCATTTCCATGTGTTTTTTTGAAAGATGAAGGCAGAAAGAAAATACTTCGATTTTCGTATGACACTCCTTTTTCACCCAGAACACTTTCCATATCATTGAAAAAATAAGCTGCCTCCTCTTTATCCGACATTACAAACACAAAAGGGCCTATCTGTGATCTATAAACTGATGCTGCAACCATAGCAAGCGAAGACCCTGCAATTCCGGACAATCCAATAAACTTCTCATCTTTATTTTTCAGATAAGAAATAATCTGTTGCGTTTGAGGGCTTTCCTTATATAATTGCAGTATATCGCCTAATAGCATTTGTTTCAGCGTTAAGTAATTTGCAAAGATATTGTTTTTAGCTCTATTGTGGCTATGTGGATATAAAAAGCAGCAATCGGAGAATTAATTATTACAACAGACAATAGAAGATTAGAATAAATTTCTTATGCCAATAATGGTCAAATCATCAACCTGCTCGTATTCTCCCTTCCATTTTTCAAAATTATCGAGCAATAATTGTTTTTGTTCAACCATAGGTTTATCAGAAATATTAGCCAAGAGAATGTAGAAATTTTTGCTCATAAACATTTTATAAAACTCTCCTCCCAATTGATTTTGATAACCATCGCTGGCTATATAAATGCAATCTCCTGATGAAAGTTGAATTTCGTTATTAGTAAAATTTTTCATTTTACGATGATACGCAATAGGCTGCTTGTCCGGAAGTATAATTTGAAATTCTTTATTCTGTTTTACAATAATTAAAGGGCTATTTGCTCCGGCATAGTGAAGTTTATGAGTTGCAAGGTCAAACACACATAAAGCCATATCCATCCCATCTTTTTGATCGGTAGATTTTCCTTTTTGTTGCAACGAATCAATTATACTATCCCTGAGCTGGCCAAGAATTTCGGCAGGGTTAGTATTACCTTTTTTGCCAACAATTTCTTTCAGAAACGACAATCCCAGCATACTCATAAACGCGCCCGGCACGCCATGACCGGTGCAATCAGCAACTGCAAAAACCAGCTTGTTGCCAACCTTGTTTACCCAGTAAAAATCACCTGAAACAATATCTTTTGGGGTAAATAAAATAAAATGTTCACCAAGCAAACTTTGTGTAGAGCTATCATCTGGCAGAACAGCTGATTGTATTAGCTTTGCGTATGTGATACTATCAGTAATTTGATTTTTTTGCCTTTCAATATGTTCTTTCTGCCTTACCACCATGTCTCTCTGCGCAGCAATCTCATCTCTTTGATGCTCAATCTCGTCATGTTGAGCCCGAATCTCCTCATTCTGCTCATTTAGCATTATATTTTTCTCATCAACAATTACCTTCTGTTCTTCGATTATTTTTTTCTGCAACTTCGTGACTTTCAACCTATGGACAACAAAAATAAAAAACGCTGCCAGAATCATTAGCCCTAATATTACGACTATGATAATTATCATTTGCATTTTAGCTAACTCATTCTGTTTTTCAAGTTGGATATCTTGAAGGGCTTTTTCTTTCTCAAGTTTTTCAATTTGTAATTGTTTTTTTTCAACCTGGAATTTTTTTTCTGCATTAATAATAGCTTTTGTTTTCTCCTGACTATTAAGGCTATCATTAGTAGTCATTACAATTTCAGCATATTTTAATGCTTCACAACAATTTCCAATTTTTGTATAAACCACACGTAAATTGTTAGCAGCAAAATTCTGCCTTGGTATAGAGCCTGTTTCAACTGCTAAATCATAAGCTAAATGACTATATTTTCTAGCTGTTTTTAAATAGTGAGACCTTTTTGACACGTCTGATGAATCAGACATAGCAATATATAAATTAGCAACACTATTAAAAACAACTGATTGCCCGTGCTTATCTTTAAGGTCTTGGCTAATTTTCATTGCTTTTTCGTAGTAGTCAAGTGAAGTTTCAAAATTCCCCAAATGTCTGTTTACAATTCCTAAGTTATTATAAATGATAAACAAGCCTCTTTTGTCGCCAAGTTGTTCACGAAGTTCACGAGATTTCGTATAATATTCAAGGGCTAGATTATAATCCTTCAAATTTCTGTATAAAAGTCCAAGATTATTGTATGCAGTAGCCTGGCCTCTAACATTCTCCAATTCAATATAAATATCTAATGCTTTTTTATGATAATCGTATGCGGCATCATAATCAGCTTGGCTAAAATGAATACTTCCAATATTAGAGTAGCTTCCTGCGATTCCTGATTTATCTCCAAGTTCTTCTTTAAGTTTAAGTGATTTATGGTGATAATCTATTGCTTTATCATACAGTCCAAGGTTGTCATAAATAATTCCGATATTATTATAGATAGCTAGAAGCCCTTGTTTATTATCCATAACTTCTTCAATAGCCGCAGCTCTCAACTGATAATCAATTGCTTCGTCAAAATTTCCTCTATTGTAATAAACCAGACCTATGCTTGAATAAGCGGCTCCAATTCTTTTTTGATCATCTATTTCTTCCGCTATAGCTAAAGCTTCAAAAAATAATTCAAGAGCCTTATCATAATCTCCTTTACTGCGATAAACAATTCCAATAAAACGAATAGCAGTAGCCTCATAACCTCTCAATTCGCTTTTTCTTGAGAGTTCAAGCCCTTTATTATAATAATACAAGGCCGAATCAGGCATCCTTTGTTCAAAAGTATAACCTATATCAAAAAGTAATCTACATTTGAGTGAATCTTCCTTTGCTTTCGAAAGTTCCTGACGGAGAGAATCAAGTTTACTTTGCTGACAAAACGCACTAATACCTGACACAAACATTAGAAATATCATTATAGGCATTAATAGTTTTCTCATAACAAACAGATAAGAAATTTTAGCTTGACTGACAAATATAAACAAAAAATGCATCAAAAAGAAAGAGCCTCGAAGTAATTTCAAGGCTCTTACACATAATAATTATGTATTAACTAGTTCTTTACTACTTTGTGAGTGATTTTAGCCCCATCAATAGTTTCTATTTTTACAAAATAAATACCTACGGGCAAGCTTGAAGTTTTTATAACATCGTTAGGGGAAACGTCTTCAAAAACTTTTATGCCTAAAACATTAATTATTTGAACTCTTTTAATGAGTGATGGATTTGAAATTAACAATTCATCTCTAAATGGATTCGGATAAACCGCAATAGCATCTTCAACATCATTAATGTCTGTTGTTGAAGGCATGAACTCTACAGTAACAAGAATATCCTTATCTAAGTTTTCATAAACAAACCCATTACTACTGCCTGGTTTCTGAATCCCATTAACTGCCCAAACTTTCACTTTATAGCCAGAACTTGGAAATGCGGCAAAAGTAACATTAGCACCTTCAACAAATACGCCACCAGAAACGAATGAGTTATTATTTACCTTGCCTTTTATTGAACCATTTGATCCATATACATTGTAATTCACCTTATAAAGTTCGCCTGTATATGGTATTGAGAAACCGGTAATTTGAGCACTTATTGTAGCATCTCCAATTTGAGTAGTTGCACCGGTTGTGACATCAATTTTATATGAACCATATAAAAAGTCAGGCGGAGTACCAATTGCTTTAAAGTAACAACTGTTATCGTAAAGGCTAAAAGCCAATGCTGGAAATTGGGTGGATACTCTTCCCCCAATATCTCCAATTAAAGTTGCAGAAGCATTATTTTTATTTATGGCAATAAATTCAGCATTTTCAGTTGGATAATGCCTTACTCCATATAAATTACCGGCATTGTCTGAAGCAATTGCTACTATTGTACCGGTATTTTCATCTGTTGCAATTAATGTACCCTGACCTGTAGCCTTATTTATAGAATACAAAGAAAATTCAAAATCAGGATAAGTACCCGTTAAACCAATGGTGTAAATCACTTTCCCAACAGGGTCATAAGCTAGGGAGAATACAAAATTTGGAGCAGTAATTCCGGTTTCTCCAATCATTGTCCATGTTGTAAGTAGCGGATTGAAAGAGCCAAATTGCCTAGTTGTATTCAATGCATACATAACGCCATCAATCTCGACAGCACCAAGTGCATTAACATTATTAGTTACAACATCTTTCCATTGGTTATGACCCAAATAATAATGCCCAGATTGTCCATAAAAATTTATACATCTTGCAAGAATCAAATTAGGAGCAGTGCCATAAAGAGAAAGTGAAAGATCATTACCGGCAGAACCTCCGAAAATTACCTGAGCATTATTCCAACTTGTCCCTTGTCCAAAACCACCATTAGGGTTTCTCCAACGCCAAACTGCCCCATTATTCGAGGTTGCATTCCACCAAAACCATTGTCCATAAGGTGTAAAGTCCATATGAGCTACAACACTTATCCAATACTTACCATTTTCAAGCACAACATTTTCAGGCAAATCAACATAAGCAAAACCACTTTTTGTATCAGAAATACAAGGAACCGATAAAAATTCCTTTATCAATTCTCCAGGTATTCCGGCATTATTTTCATAAAAATAAACATGGACAAATTCAAGGTTACCAGCCGAGCTATAGCTCCCAAAAACAGAAACAGCTTCGATAGTCCAAGGGCCCATAATAACATCAAAATCATCAGCTGATTGGCAATCGTATTGGCTGTTAGCTTCTTCAAAGTCTTGACTTGCCCATCCGGCAGTTCCAACTTCCTGATGAAATAATAAAGTATTACTCACTGATTTTTGGCTAACAGAAAAATCAGGAGCATTTTTAGTTGACAACTCAAATTTGGTTTCTTGAGAAAACAAAGAGAAAGCAACAAAAAACATTAGAATAGTAAACATTTTTGTTTTCATAATTTTAGGTTTTAATTAGAATTGAATAAAGGTTTTAGATGCAATAAACTCATGATATCTACATATACTTAGCATATATAGAAATTTTACACGATTAGGTCGAGGTCAAAATTAAATATTTATCGTAAAAAAACAAAGAAAAAACACACTTATTTATACCCCAAAGAAAAAACACCTATTAATATAGAGTTTTTTAGGGCTTTAAGCGGAAACAAAAAGAAGTAAAAGAAAATTCGGAAATACTAAAATGCAGAAAAATCACGCATTAATTCCTCTGCTTTTTCAACCATTTTTTTGGGACCAACAAAAAGAGGAGCACGCTGATGAAGACTTTCCGGCTGAATAGACATAATTCTGTTAAAACCATCAGTTGCCTTCCCTCCGGCTTGTTCTGCTATAAAAGCAACAGGATTGCATTCGTATAATAATCTAAGTTTACCGGTAGGATGTTGCTTTGTGCCAGGATAAATAAAAATACCACCTTTTATGAGATTTCTGTGAAAATCTGCCACAAGAGAACCAATATACCTAGAAGTATAAGGCCTTAGAGTTTCAGGATCGTCTTCCTGGCAAAACTTTATATATTTCTTAACACCTTCAGGAAAATATATATAGTTGCCTTCATTAATGGAATATATATTTGACACTTCAGGATATTTCATATCAGGATGAGAAAGGCAGAATATGCCAACAGTTGGGTCAAGCGTAAATCCATTAACCCCTTTCCCTGTTGTAAAAACAAGCATTGTGGATGAACCATAAATGACATAACCTGCTGCTACTAGATTAACTCCCGGTTGCAATAAATCATCCAGTGTTCCTCCGCCAATTTCAGATTTACGCCTATATATTGAGAATATAGTACCGATTGATACATTTGCTTCAATATTGCTTGATCCATCAAGAGGATCGATAGCTATAACGTATTTCCCAAGCTCAGAAAATTCGTTTTTAAAGGAAATTACCTTCTCATTTTCTTCAGATGCAATTGCGCAACATTCTGCACCTGCTTGAAGTGCGGCAATAAATTGCTCATTAGCGTAAACATCAAGTTTCTTTTGTGCCTCACCCTGAACATTTTCTTTTCCGACATACCCAAAAATATCAACCAAACCCGCAGAGTTAATTTCCCTGTTAACAATCTTTGCTGCAGTTGCAATATCATTTAATAATCTAGTGAGAGCACCTTTGGCATGTGGATACTCAGATTGCCTTTCAATTATAAATTCCGTTAAAGTTTTGATGTTTTTTCTAGACCTCATGATTGTATCCTTTATCAATTTTTAAGACAATTAGATTTATTATGCCATTTAATAATAAATGACCTTCAAGGATACAAATATATATTTATTGTTTGGTTTTTAAAAACTAAATTCAAGTAATTAATGCAACTTTTTACGAGGATATAAAGTAAATAATATTTTTCAAGACAAAGGAGAAAGAAATTATCTTTCCCCTTGTCCTGATGGATAAAGTTTAAATTGGCTTTCCTCGTCAAAAAAAAGTTGCAAAATGAAACATTTAACCAGAGAACAAAGGTACACAATTTCTGAAATGAGAAGTAGTGGATACAAACAACAAGAGATAGCGGATGTTATTGGTA
>JAGXRQ010000050.1 GCA_018335675.1 Bacteroidota bacterium
ACTTAAAATCAAACAAAAATGGGCAAAATAAAAATTCTCATCGTAGAAGATGAAAGCATTGTGGCAAAAGATATTATGGGAAGTTTAAAAAATCTAGGATATACTGTAACTGGTACTGTTAGTTCTGGACAAAAAGCTATTGAAGAGATTGAATCTGAAAAACCTGACCTGGTATTAATGGATATTATGCTTAAAGACAAAATGTCAGGCATTGAAGCAGCTAATATTATTAAGGAAAGATTCGGATTACCTGTAATTTTCCTTACGGCTTACGCTGATGAAAATACAATTCAGAAAGCTAAAATTATTGAGCCATATGGTTATATAATTAAGCCTTTTAAAGAAAAAGAACTTCAAACAACTATCGAGCTTGCTATTTTCAAACACGAAAAAGATGAGCAGGTTAAAAAAGAAAGAGATCTATACCATTCTATTATAGAAAACAAACAAAATAAGGATAGTATCTTTGTTAGAGCAGATTATAGATTAAATAAAATCAACTTTGATGATATTTTTTACGTAGAAGCTCTTAAAGATTATGTAGTTATTAATACAAACGATAACAGCTATACTACGCATACAACAATGAAAGAAATGGTTAGAATTCTTCCTTCTAAAGATTTTGTTAGAATTCATAGGTCTTTTATTGTTAATCTAAACAAAATCTTCAGTATTAAATATCCTGACCTTGTTATTGAAGGTAAAATGAAAGTTCTTCCTATTGGTGGTCTTTATAGGAAAGAATTATACGGAAGATTGAATTTGATTTAGTCAAAATATAAGAAAAAAAAAGAGGTACTTTATAGTACCTCTTTTTTTTTATACCAGTCCAAACTCTAAAACCTTATTGTAGATATCTGCTTTTTTGATAATTATATTAATAGAATCACCTAATTTATATCTAGTTTTTTTGTTGTGACCAATAACTTGGTAATTATCCTCATCTAAATAATAAAAATCATCATTAAGATCGTTTAGTTTTATTATTCCTTCGCATTTGCTTTCTTTCAATTCTATATAAATACCCCATTTGCTTACTCCAGAAATAACTCCTTCGAATTCTAATCCAACTTTACTACTTAAATATTCAATTTGTTTATAAAAAATACTGTCTCTTTCTGCTTCCTGGGCTAGTTTTTCCATATCAGAAGAATGCTTACACTTTTCCTCGAATTGAGCAGAAGGAAATGAATTAGAGCCATTAAGATAAGCAAACAACAATCTGTGAGCCATTAAATCCGGGTACCTTCTTATTGGAGACGTAAAATGTGAATAATAATCAAAAGCTAAACCATAGTGACCAATATTATTAACTGAATATTCTGCTTTTGCCATTGTACGAATGGCTAAAGTAGAAATTAGATTTTCCTCTCCTTTTCCCTGTATATCCTCAAGAAGATTATTTAAAGACTTTGAAATATCTAATCTTTTGTCAGTTTTAAGATTATAACCAAATTTTGCTACAAATTCTTTGAAAGATTGAAGCTTTTCAGGATTTGGAATATCGTGGATTCTATAAATAAATGTTTTTGGTGTTTTATTATTTTCTGGTTTTCCTATATACTCAGCTACAGTTTTATTAGCTAAAAGCATAAATTCTTCGATAAGTTTATGCGAATCATTATGCTCAACAACGTATGTTTCAATAGGCTTTGAGTCTTTATCAAGTCTGAACTTAATCTCTTTTTTTTCAAAACTGATTGAACCGTTTTTGAATCTTTTTTCTCTGATATGTTTTGCTATATCATTTAATACTAATATTTCATTTTTAAAATCTCCTTTTCCTGAATCGATGATTTCCTGAACTTCTTCATAAGCAAACCTTCTATCTGAATTTATAATGGTTTTTCCAATCCAATAATTTAGAATTTTGTAATTCTTACTAATTGTAAAAACGACAGAAAATGTCAGCTTATCTTCTTTTGGTCTTAATGAACATAATCCATTAGACAATACTTCCGGAAGCATAGGTATAACACGGTCAACTAAATAAATAGATGTAGCTCTTGAATATGCTTCTTTATCAAGTAATGTGTCTGAAATTACGTAATGAGAAACATCTGCTATATGCACTCCAATTTCCCAATTACCCTTAGAATCCTCTTTAAGCGATATTGCATCATCAAAGTCTTTTGCATCAACAGGGTCGATAGTAAAAGTTGTTATTTTTCTAAAATCTTTTCTTTTTTTGATCTCTTCTGAAGCTATTATATCCGAGAGATTTTTAGCTTCATCTTCTATCTTAGAGGAAAATGTAGTGGGTAAACCATATTGCTCTAAGATTGCATTAATCTCCACTTCATTAACTCCCGGGTCACCTAGAACTTTAGTAATTCTTCCAAATGGATTTTTTGCATTCTCAGGCCATTCTGTTATTTCGGCAACTACTTTTTGTCCATCCTTTGCATTGTTGAAGTCATCTTTACTTATAAAAATATCCTGTGGCATAGATTTTATGTCTGGCAGAACAAATGCAAAATTTTTATTTGTTTTAAATGTACCTACATAACTCTTGCTCTTTCTTTCTATAATCTCAATAATTTCTCCCTCCAGCTTCTGGTGTTTTCTTTTTGGAAATAGTCTTACTTTAACTTTATCGTTATGCAGAGCATTCTTGGTATTGTTTTGTTTTATAAGTATGTCTTCAAGAAAATCTTCGTTTATTATATACGCTTTTCCTGTTTGTTTCATATCAACAGTGCCTATAATGAAAGGCGCCATTTCCTTGAGTTTTGAAACATATTTCGGACTGATTTTAAATTTTCCTTTTGTTACTTCGATAATTACTTGTTGTGAACACAATTTATACAGCACAGGAAGTATGAATTTTTTGTTTTCAATACCAAAATCACCTAATGCTTTAGCAATTTGCTTATAGTTTAGTTGAGCTTTATGGTTTTGAGAGAAAAGATTACAAATCTTTTCTATGAGGTAGCTGTTTATTTGTTTTTTATTTTTTGACATAATGTTAATTTAGAAAACTTTTGAATTTTTAATAGGGTGTGATAGTATCTTTGTAATACATAATAATACTATAAAGATAAGAGTTTTATTATAAACAATAAAACGTTGCAAAACTATAGAACACTTTTAGGAAAACTTGAAGAATTCATTAAACGATATTATTATAATAAAATAATATACGGCTTAATATTATTTGTCTTACTTGTAGGTGGACTGTATTTGTTTTTCAGTATTGTTGAATATTTTGGATACTTAAGTAAATATGTAAGAGCTTTTCTGTTGTTCTCTTTCATTATTATAAACCTCATAATACTCATAAAGTTTATTATTAATCCTATTTTAGGATTATTCAAAATTAGAAGGTCTCTAACTTATTATGAAGCCGCTGATATTCTAGGAAAACATTTTAAAAATGAGATTGATGATAAAATTCTTAATGCGCTACAACTTAATGAAATACTTCAAAATCAAAAATCAGATATTGTAATAGCCGGAATAGAACAAAAATCCAAGAAACTATTGTTTTATCAGTTTAATACTGCTGTCAACCTAAAAAAGAATTATTCTTTTATTCCAATTGTTTCACTGCTTATTCTATTTTTGGCTTTTGGTATTTATTATGCTCCCACACTTTTTAAAGATCCTGCCGAGAGGATATTATATTATGATATAAAATACAGTAAACCGGCACCGTTTGAAATTTTCATTAAGAATTCTTCTCTTGAAACCTACATTAATGAAAGCTTTTTGCTTGAAATAAATACATCAGGGTCGAAAATTCCTCAAGATGTGTTTATCGAAAGTGGTAACAGGAATTTTAGAATGGATAAAAAATCCAATAACTGCTTTTCCTATCTGTTTAGAAATCTTTCAAAAAATACAGAATTTTATTTTAATGGTGGCGGATACATTTTTGGTCCTTATACTATTAATGTTAAAGTAAAACCTGTTATAAAATCCTTCTCTGTCGCCCTTGATTATCCTAAATATACCGGTAAAAGCAATGAACAATTTTTAAATGCCGGAAATCTTCGAATTCCTGAGGGAACAAATATAAAATGGAATTTTTTCACTGAATTTGTTGATAATATTGTTATAAATATTAACGACAATAGTTATAAAGCTGAAAATGTTAGAATAGGGCTTTATAATTTCGAAAAGACTATTAAAGAATCATTTAAGTACAACATATTGACTTACAGTAGCGAGGAACTACTTGGCGACTCTTTGGGTTTTTATATAGAAATGATTCCAGACCGTTTTCCTTTAATATCAGTAGAAGAGCAAAGAGACCAGGTATTAGTATCTCACACTTTCTTTCGTGGTATTATTAACGATGATTATGGATTCTCTAATTTGAATTTCTTGTATAGAATCTTTAATCCTAAGTATAATCAATATTATAATGAATCATTTAACATAAAACCCATTAAGTTCGACCCAAATTCTTCTAATCAAACTTTTTATTATCATTTTTCATTATCCGACATAGATATTAGACCCGGAGAAATCGTCGAATATTTTTTTATTGTATGGGATAACGATGGAATAAATGGCCCAAAGAGTTCAAAAAGCAACTTGTTTACATTTAATTTGCCTTCATATGAGGATATGTTTGCAGAAACAGTAGCAAACGATCAACAGGTTATGAAAGATTTACAAGAGAATAAATTGGATGTTAAGAAGGCATTCGAAGATCTTGATGCTTTAAAAAAGTCTATGCTGGAAACAGATAAAGTTACTTGGGAGCAAGAAAACATTTTAAAAGAAATTCTTGACAAAAAAGATGCTTTGGAAAAAGCGATTCAAGACATTAGCGATCTTAGTAAGCAGAACGAAATGAAATCTAGCCAATTTGGAGAGGAGAACCAGAAAATTAAAGAAAAGCATGATGAGTTACAAAGACTTTTCAATGAAATCATGACTGATGAAATGAAAGAGTTATTTAAAAAGATTCAGGAAGAAATGGAAAAGTTGGGAAAGGAAGAATTGTTTGAAAAACTTGACCAAATGCAGTTTGAGATGAAAGATTTGGAGAGAAAATTGGACAGAATGCTTGAATTGTATAAGCAGCTTGAGTTGGAAAGAATTTTAAATGAGTCTATTAATACTGTTGAAAGGGCGCTTGAAGAACAAAACGATGCAATAGATAAGAACACAAACAATGCTAATTCTGAAGATGTTGTTAAAGAACAAGAAGAAGTAGAAGAGCTATTCGAAAGAGCGAAAGATTTACTTAAAGATTTTGAAGAAAAGAATTCTCAATTATCTAAGCCTAACGAAACCGCCGATACAAAAGACATACAAAAAGAGATTGAAAAAAATATTGAAGATGCTTTAAAAGAGCTTCAGAATAACAAAAACAATAGGGCTAAGCCACATCAAAAAAACAGCAAGAATAATCTTCAAAATATGAAGAAGATGCTTGAAAAGATGCAAGACGATTTATTTATGGATTCAATGGCTGAAGACGCCAGGGCTATAAGGCAACTAATGGAGAATCTTCTGAAAACTAGTTTTAACCAGGAAGATCTTATTGCGCAAATTAAGGATGTAAATTATAATGATCCTAAATATATTGTTTTTATTCAGCAACAAAGAAAAATAATGGAGGATCTTAAGTTTGTTGAAGATTCTTTAGTTGCTATTGCTAAAAGGCAGATTATGGTTAAAGATTTCATTACACGAGAAATAGCAGAGATTAATATGAATGTTAGTAAGGCTCTTGACGATCTGGTTGAGCGCAGACGCCATGCAGCTAATTCAAGACAGCAGTTTGCTATGATGCATATTAATAATCTGGTGTTGCTATTAAATGAAAGCTTACAGAATATGATGTCGCAAATGGCAGGACAAGGTGACGACGGAAAACCTAGCAAACAAATGGGAGAGGGCGATAAACCTTCGATGCAAAACCTTCGTGAAATGCAAGAACAAATGAATAAAATGCTTGAACAGCTTCAACAAGGAATGCCTTCTAAACCCGGTGAAAGCGCTGAAGGGAAAATGTCTATGAGTGAAAGTCTCGCCAGAATGGCTGCAGAACAGCAGGCTATAAGGAATATGTTAAAGGAAATTGCCGACCAATTTAGTAAAGATGGATTAGGTAATGAAGATTTAAATAATATTATATCAGAAATGGAACGAACTGAAATGGATATCGTAAGAAAGAATATAAACCGACAAACAATATTAAGACAGGAGAGAATTCTTACGCGATTACTTGAACACGAGAAAGCTGAGATTGAAAGAGAAAAAGAAGAAAAAAGAAAAGGTACAACAGCAAAAAATTATGAAATAAGTAACCCGGAAGAAATTTTTGAGTATAATAGGAAAAGGAACAGAGAAATCGAAATGTTAAAAAGTTTGCCCCCTGGGTTTAAAACTTATTATAGAAACTTGATAGAAAATTATTTTTTAAATATTGATACTGAATAAACATGGTTCAAAAGGAAAGAAAGCTTGTAGTAGCTGTTAATGAAATCGGGATACATAACATCGAGAGATTTGTTGAAGAGATCTGTGATGATTTTAATATTTTCAATTCCTATTTTGGAAATATTATGATGACTGTTTTAGAAGCTTCTGAAAATGCTTTCGTGTTTCTGGAAGAGAAAGAGGAAAGTAAAAAGGTGGAGATTAAATTTTGGTCTGAAAAAAACAAATTGGTTTTCCAAATTGCAGGAAAGAACGAAGTATATGTTAAGAAAGTGGATGTGGATAATATCACAGTAGATAACTTAGACAATAAGGAGTTTCCCGAATCACACATGATTATAAAAATGTTAGCTGATGAAGTAAAAATTGATGAAAAATCTAACTCCATAACTATGGTATTTTACATTAGCAGTATCAATTATAATACTAGCATTCAAAGAGAGAAATCAATTAATGAATATTTTGAAAAAGTAATAAAGAAAATAAAAGCACATGAATAAAACTTCCGGAAAAATTAATTTTTTCTTCGAAGATATTAAACAGATAAAACTTTCTAAAACTATTTTAAAAAAGTGGATCCGGCAGGTTATTGAAACTGAAGGGTCCACTTTCGGTTTTATAAATATTATTTTTTGTTCTGATGAATATCTTCTGGAAATGAACAAAAATTATCTGAAACACGATTATTATACAGATATAATTACTTTTGATTATTCGGAAAACAGGGTTTTAAGTACTGATTTGTTTATTAGTGTTGAAAGAGTTTATGATAATAGCAAAAAAGTATCAGTAGATTTTAAAAAGGAGCTAAATCGAGTTATTATTCATGGAATTTTACATGTTTTAGGGTATAATGATAAAAGTCCTAAGCAAAAACAGCTCATGAGGGAAAAAGAAGATACATATTTAGCGATTCTGGAAAATTAGATTAAAAAGTGGATTTAAGTTGATTTAAAGTATAAAGTAATTTTAATGCGAAAATATTTTGATATAATTGTAATTGGCGGAGGACATGCCGGATGTGAAGCTGCATCAGCTGCAGCTAGATTGGGTTCAAAAACTCTTATGATTACAATGATTCGTGAAAATATTGCCCAAATGAGTTGCAATCCTGCAATGGGTGGTGTTGCTAAAGGACAAATTGTTAGAGAAATAGATGCATTAGGTGGATGTAGTGGAATAGTTACAGATCATACTATGATTCAGTTCAGAATGCTGAATCGATCAAAAGGACCTGCAATGTGGAGTCCACGCGCCCAAAGTGACAGAATGTTGTTTTCTCAAAAATGGAGAGAGATTCTTGAAAGTACTGAAAATTTATTTTTTTGGCAAGACAGTGTTGTTGATATAGAAAAGAACAATAATGGAAACATTTTGTTACACACTCTCAATAAAGTTACTTTCGAAGCAAAAGCTGTAATTATTGCAAGTGGAACTTTTTTAAATGGTAAAATATATATTGGTCAGAATGATTATACAGGAGGAAGAATAGGAGAGGATAGAGTAATTGGGTTAACTGAAAAGATTAAAACCTTCGGGATAGATTTTGATAGATTGAAAACAGGAACACCTGTAAGAGTAGATGGAAGAACAATCGATTTCACAAAATTTATTGAACAAAAGGGTGATGAAAATCCGGGTAAATTTTCTTATACTAATACTCCAAAACTAATAAAACAAAGAAGTTGTTATATAGCGTACACTAATGATAAGATTCATGAAATATTGAGAAAGGGTTTTAAAGACTCTCCTTTATTTCAAGGACGAATTCAAGGTAGTGGACCAAGATACTGCCCCTCCATTGAAGATAAAATAGAAAGGTTTTCTGACAAAGATAGGCATCAGTTATTTATTGAACCAGAAGGGTGGAATAGTATTGATTATTACATTAACGGTTTTTCATCCAGTTTGCCACTTGAAATTCAGGTTGAAGCACTAACAAGTATTTCAGGATTTGAAAACGCTCAAATATTAAGACCGGGTTATGCTGTAGAATATGATTTTTTCCCGCCAACTCAGTTGAATTATAGTCTTGAATCTAAAATATTTGAAGGATTATTTTTTGCTGGTCAAGTAAATGGTACTACAGGATATGAAGAAGCAGCCGCACAAGGACTAATGGCCGGAATTAATGCTCAAAGAAAAATCAACAACATTGAGCCATTAATATTACAAAGAGATGAGGCATATATAGGAGTGTTAATAGACGATTTGGTTACAAAAGGCACTAATGAACCATATAGAATGTTTACTTCACGAGCAGAATTTAGAATACTCCTCAGACAAGATAATGCCGATAGTAGGCTAATGCCGATTGGACATAAAATTGGATTGATTTCCGACGAGAGGTTAAGTACTCTAAATGATAAAGAGGAAGCGATTTCTCAATTTAATGAAGTTATAAAAAAGAATAATTTTTTCCCCCAAGAAATTAATAATTACCTCGAAGCAAAAGGAACAAATTTAATTCAACAACCTACTCGCATATATAATATATTGCTTAGACCTCAGGTGCTTCTGGATGAAATTATTGAATTTAGCAATTCAATTAATGAATATACAGAGAAAATTAAAGACAAGGAATATTATAAAGACGTTGTGGAATGTGTTGAAATTTTAGTGAAATACCAAGGATATGTTGAAAAAGAAAAAGAGAATGCAGGAAAAATTCGGAAGTTTGAACATATTGAACTTAAACCGGACTTTGATTATACGAAATTGAATGCTATTTCTTTTGAAGGAAGAGAGAAGCTTATGAAAATTAAGCCAAGAAACATAGGGCAAGCGTCTAGAATTAGCGGAGTGTCTCCGGCAGATATTTCTGTTTTACTTGTTTTTTTGGGGAGATAAGATAAATTGTTCCACGTGGAACAATTTATTATGTGAGTGTTTTTAATAAATGTTCCACGTGGAACAATTTATAAATGGAAATTATATGGAAACTTTAGAGAAGTGTCCTTCTTGTGGAAATAAAAACATAAACAACACTGAGATTAAGTGCAAGGATTTTCTGGTTTCCGGTGAAGAATTTGTAATTCAAAGATGTGATGACTGCGAATTGCTAATTACAAATCCTCGCCCAACACTTATAGAGTCTGGAAAATATTATAAGTCTTCTGAATATATCTCTCATACTGATTCAAAAAAGAATCTATTTGAAAAAACATATGGTTTTGTTAAAAACATTATGTTAAAAAGAAAAGTCAAGTTAGTAAAAAAGTTTTTTGATCACAGGGAAATTAGGTTGTTGGATTATGGATGTGGAACAGGTGATTTTTTAGTGAATTGTAAAAAACACAAGTTTGATGTAATTGGAATTGAACCCGATGAGGATGCTAGAAGCAGAGCTAGAAAAAAACAAATTGAAGTATTTGAAAACCAAGAACAACTCAGCATAAACAATATCGAAAAATTTAATGCTATTACACTTTGGCATGTAATAGAGCATATTCACGATTTAAAAATTGTTTTAGAAAGATTGTACAATGCAATTGAGGAAAATGGTTTGTTAATTATAGCTATTCCTGAGCACAAATCACTTGATGCACGTATTTATAAAGAGTTTTGGGCAGCATATGATGTTCCTCGACACCTTTATCACTTTAACTCTAAGGCTTTAAACAATTGTCTATCAGGCCTTAAACTCGAATATATTTGCAAAAAACCCCTGTTTTTTGATAGTTTTTATGTATCTATTCTAAGCGAATCAAATAAAGGTAGGGGAAAAGTGATGTCTTTTCTTTTTGGAAGCGTTATAGGATTAATTTCAAATATTTATGCCTTTTTAAAAATCACTCCTTATTCGAGCCAAATTTATATTTTTCGCAAAAAAGCTTTATAGAGTCAAGAAATAAAGAAGGTTTACAATTTTTTGGTAAATTTGGTAGTAATTAAAACTCACCAGAATTATGCAAAAGAAATATCTTCTATTATTTGTAATTTCCATCCTTGCATTATTACTAGCAGAATTGTTGTTTTCTAACAGAATGATTTCATATGATGCTAAGTCGGATGTTGAGGCGTTTCAAAACTCATTTCAAAAGAAAGAGAAAATAGCTAATGATTATCTACTTGAAACAAAAAATTTAATAAAAGACAAAGGCATAGAGTATTTAGAAGAAAAAGAATTTTTATTATATACTGAAGACTTTTTTCAAAAAAATGAAATTGCATTATTTATTGCCAATTCAAATGAATTATTGTTTTGGTCTAATAACTACATTCCTGTTTCATTTAAAAACTTGCCAAATGAAATTTTCGGATTAGATATTAATAAAAACGGATATTACTTTTTTATACAATCGGAAATTGAAGACATTACTCTTTGGGCCTATATTCTCCTGAAAAAAAATTATAAATATCAAAACCGCTTCCTTAAAAATAAATTTCAAAAGGATTTTACTCCTTCTATAGATTTTAAATTATCGTGTAATCCGGCATTAGGATTTCCTGTTTACAATAAGAACAAAAATTTTGCCTTTAGCCTAAGTGCTAATAATTTGAATGAAAAAATAGAAAGCACATCTCTATGGAAATTGTCTTTGTTTTTAGCAATTTTAGGTTTTAGCCTTTTAGTATATACTTCCACTTTGCTGATTAGAAAAAGCAACCTCTTTGAGAAAAGAAAAAGCTTCTTCAAAGCATTTGCGATTCTGTTGGTTCTTGTTTTGGTCAGAGGAATTATGTTTTATTTTAAAATTCCTGAAGTAGTTTATCAAAGTAAAATGTTTTCAGCAGGATTGTACGCAAGTAGCGCCTTTTTGCCTTCATTAGGCGACCTGCTCCTAAATGCATTGTTTTTTTCAGTATTCATATTATTTCTTTTTAATGAATTTGGAAACAAAATAAAGTTAGAGCTAAAAAATTATACGAATAAAATATTGGCAGTTGTTTCATTTTTCATAATCTTGATAATATTCAATTTTTCAATAATTTATATTGTAAATACTCTTGTTATAAATTCACAGCTTCAATTGAATGTAAACCTAATTAATGATGTTAGTATTTATAATATTATAGGATTGCTGGTAATTGGACTTTTGTTTTTCTCTTTATACTTTTTGTCGGTTTTTTTGCTTGGGGTAATTGTGAAAACCCTAGATAGCATTCGAGTGGTTTTACTTTTATATCTTATTTGTATTATTGTTTCAATTATTGTTTGGAAATTTTTATTAATAGATGTTTCATTTTATTGGATCCCTCTTTGTCTTATTCCATTTGTTATAATTTTCTATAAAGACAATGAGAATAATATTTCAAAGAATTTCTCAGCAATGGTTTTAACGTTATTCATTTTTTGCCTTACTATTACTCCGGCATTAATTCTTTTTAATAAAAATAAAGAAATTGAAAACCGAAAAACTCTGGCACTTACATTGTCTCTCGAACAAGATCCAATTGCTGAATACTTGTTCAATGAGTTGGAGGATGAATTATTCTCAGATTATAAACTTATAAATCTCGTTGCAAGAGATCCCTACAACCTCCAAAATATTTTGGGCTATTTACAGAAAAGATACTTTAACGATTATTGGAATAAGTATGATCTTCAATTAACCGTTTGTGCACCTGGTGAAAAACTGATTATTCGGCCGTCTAATATTGAAGTAAATTGTTCAAACTTCTTTAACGAGTACATTAATGAATTTGGAAAGCAAACGATAAGTAATAATCTGTTTTTTTTAGATAATAATACAGGAAGAAGCAGCTATATAGCTGTAGTTCCGGTGGAAGTTGTTTTCGCTAAAGCATGGGAGGTAAACAAATACTTTCTTTTCCTGGAGTTTGATTCAAAGTTTATTCCCCGAGATCTTGGGTTCCCTGAATTATTAATAGATGAAGGAGTAGAATTTCCCGGGTACTTAAATATTTACTCTTATTCTGTTTATAAAAACGGGACAATGAGTAACAAATTCGGACCGTTTTTCTATAGTATTAATTCTTCTGCGTATGGCAACTTTGAGGAAGAATTTACTGTTTTTGAAACTGATTCATTTAGTCATTTGCACTTTAATAAAGACGATGAAACTGAACTTATTGTTAGTAGTCCTCAAGATTCTGTTCTAGAATTAATAGCTCCATTTTCTTATTTGTTTATTTTATTCTTTGCTATTATATTTATTTTCTGGGTTTTATCAGGAAATGCAAAAGCAATTTTATTGCTAAGATTGAATTTTAAAAGCAGATTGCAAGCTTCAATGGTCGGTATTGTGCTTGTTTCGCTGATATCGGTAGCTGCCGTTTCTGCATGGTTTATTTATAACATTTATTCAAATAAAAACATTGATATCATTAATGAAAAAGCTTATAGCGTATTAACCGAAATAGAGCACCAAATGATGCAAGCTCCGGTTTTAGAAAAAGAGTTTGAATTGTATCTTAATGATGTTTTATTGAAATTATCAAATGTGTTTTTCACCGACATTAATGTGTATTCACCTGAAGGACAGCTTATTGGCTCATCAAGGAATAGGGTTTTTGAAGAAGGATTAATTTCTGAATTAATGAATCCTGAAGCATTTTTGCATTTAAAAGGACACAAACAAATCCTTTATGTTCATAATGAAAAAATAGGTGATTTGGAATATTTGTCGGCATATTTGCCCGTAAGAACATCAAAGAACGAAATTCTCGCTTATATTAATCTTCCATATTTTGCAAAGCATGGAGAGTTAAGAAATGAAATCACTTATTTTCTTGTTGCTTTTGTTAATATTTATTTGCTGCTGCTAGTTTTAGCGATAGTTATCGCTATACTGATATCAGGATACGTTACAAGGCCTCTTCAAATGATTCGTAATAGTATTTCAAGTATGAAGCTGGGCGATGAAAATAAAAAGATAGATTGGAACAGAAATGACGAAATAGGACAACTTGTACAAGAATATAATAGAATGATAGATGAGCTTGTAGATAGTGCCGAATTGCTAGCTCAAAGTGAACGAGAATCGGCATGGAGAGAAATGGCAAAGCAGGTAGCTCATGAAATTAAGAATCCACTAACACCAATGAAACTTAGTGTGCAGTATCTTGAGAAAGCATGGAAAGACAAAGTGCCTGATTGGGATGAAAGGCTTAAAAGATTTACTGTTACAATGATTGAGCAAATTGACAGCTTATCGGAAATTGCTTCTGCATTTTCTGATTTTGCCAAAATGCCGGCAGGAAAATTTACGGAACTTGATCTTAATAAATTTGTTTATGAGGTAGTTGACCTTTATAAAGATTTTGAAAATGTTAAGATTATGATTAATGTCGATAATTCTGAAAAAATCGTTGTATTTGCTGATAAAAAACAATTATTAAGAGTGTTTAATAACCTGATTAAGAACGCAATACAATCATACGACAAGAACAAAATTGCAATTATTGAATTAACAATATATTATCAAAATGAGTATTGTTGTGTGGAAGTTAAAGACTATGGTCAGGGAATCAAAGATGACTTTAAAAAGAATATTTTTAGTCCCTATTTTACAACAAAAACAGGTGGACTAGGTCTTGGATTAGCTATGGTAAAAAACATAATAGAAGGGTTTGGGGGTAGTGTGGCATTTACAAGCACCTTCGGAGAAGGATCCACTTTTTTGGTTAAAATTCCACAGCTTAAATAATTTTTTGTAAATTTATAAGTCTAAAAATCAAAAGCTTATGAAAACATTTTTTCTAATTTTAGTCCTTTGTTTCATTAGTATTTCTTCGGCTTTTTCTCAGAAAGTATACGTTACTGATTGGAAAAGTGAAGCAGATTATAAAGTGTATATTACAGACTGGAAATCTGAAGCCAATGTAATTGCCTATGTAACTGATTGGAAATCAGAAGCCAAGCCCAAGTCGGGAATTTGGTTCTTCACTGATTGGAAGTCTGAGGCTGATATTAAAATATACTATACCGACTGGAAAAGCGAAGCAGATCTGATAGTTTACTTTACAGATTGGAAAAGTGAAGCGAAATGGAGTAAATAAAACTACTCGTATATCAATATTTCAGCTTCATTATTTAGCACCATGTTGCCATTCATAGCAAGTGCTTTCATTTCGTCTTCGCCCGGGTAAACGTAAATAGGGGCAATATAGCGAACTCTTTCTGATACTTTCTCAACGAAAGGTTTTCCATAAGCAATACCTCCTGTAAGTATAATCGCATCAACTTCGCCTTTAAGAACAGATGCCATTGCTCCAATTTCTTTTGCAACTTGATAAGCCATTGCATCTTGAATCAATTGAGCTTTTTCATTACCGGCGCTGACCATTTTTTCAACTTCATACGCGTCGTTGGTTCCAAGGTAGGCTACATAACCACCTTTACCTGTAATCATACTTTTTATTTCCTCGAGAGTATATTTTCCACTAAAACAAGCTTTTACCAAAGCCCCAACAGGAAGTGTTCCGCTTCTCTCAGGAGAAAAAG
This sequence comes from Bacteroidota bacterium, assembly GCA_018335675.1. Classification (GTDB taxonomy): domain Bacteria; phylum Bacteroidota; class Bacteroidia; order Bacteroidales; family UBA7960; genus PWND01. The sequence continues at coordinate 14,813 of JAGXRQ010000050.1, forward strand.
GACCTTCTCCATCAAGGGCCTGATTTACATCAATTACACGACCATGCTTATGTGCCCCCACGCTTATTCCACCACCTAGATGTGCAATAATAAGATTAAGAGCTTCGTAAATCTGAGAAACTGATTTTGCATGCTGCCTAGCGATAGCTTTTTGGTTTAATGCATGAAAAACTGATATTCTTTCAAACGCCGGATGTCCTGAAATTCTTGCGATAGGCTCGAGTTCATCAACAACAACAGGGTCAGCAATAAATGCTCTTGCACCTACAATAGAACTAGCAATATCTTTGGCTATTAGTCCACCAAGATTACTAGCATGCTGTCCCAAAACTCCTACTTTCAGATCTCTTACAAGCGCTTCATTAACCTCGTAAATACCTGACTTTATGGGTTTTACCAACCCACCTCGTCCTACAATAATCTTTATATCGTCTAGGCAAATACCTGCACTTTCCAACTCTTTTAAAATGATTTCTTTACGAAACTCATATTGATCTGTAATTTGAGAAAAACCAACCAATTCCTCAGAACTATGTTTTATGTTCTTTAGAAACAAGTCTTTAGTTTTTTTGAAGACAGCTATTTTAGTGGATGTTGATCCGGGGTTAATTGCTAATATCAGTCCTTCAGTTTCTTGCATCTTTTTTTTAAGTGATTATATTTGTTATACCGCAGCTGCCATTGCTATACTGTCTAATTTTGCTTGATCTGTATCTGCTCTTGATGTAAGAACTATAGGAGCCGCTGCACCAACAATCACTGCTGCAATTTTTGCCCCGGAAAAATAAATGAAAGTTTTATAAATAGCATTTGCTGCATCAATATCATCTGCTACTAGAAGATCAGCATCACCTGCAACAGGACTTACAATACCTTTTTTCTTAGCACTTTTTTCACTAACTGCATTATCGAAGGCCAAAGGACCATCAATTATACAATTCTTAATCTGACCCCTATCATTCATTTTTGTAATAATAGCAGCTTCAGTGCTTGATTTCATTTGAAAACTAACTGTTTCAGCAGCACTTAATAATGCAACTTTTGGTTTTTCAAGTCCCAATTTATTTAGAAAACCTACAGAATTGTTTATTAAAGAAACTTTACCTGTAATATCAGGAGCAATATTCATTGCAGCATCTGTTAGTGCCAATATTTTATGATATGCCGGAATTTCAAATAATGCTAAATGTGATAAAAGTTCTCCACTGCGTAAACCCCATTCCTTATTAAGAACCGCTCTTAGCAGGTTGGGTGTGCCCAAAGCCCCCTTCATTAAAATATCTGCCTTCTTTTCGCTTACCATTTTTACAGAAATAGCGGCTGCTTTATCAACATCTGGTTCATTAATTACTTCAAATGCACTTAGATCGTATGAACAAGACTTTTCAATCTCGCGTATTTTTTTTTCATCACCGACTAAAATAACATCTATTATTCCGTTTTTCCATGCATTTAAAACAGCTGAAATTGCATCTTGATCATGAGCTGCTGCCATTACAAGCTTTTTCTTGGTGTTGGATTTGGCCAATTTGTGGAGATCCGATAAATTTTTAAGCATATATTCAAAGGGGTTTTAAGGCTAGCAAAAATTTTGCCCAAAATTACAAAAATTATGTTACGCTTATGTGCTGAATTTACTAATTAGAAAAAAAAGATGTATTCGTTTTGGAAAAAAAATAGAGGAACTATAAACAATAGTTCCCCTCTTTTAATTACACTAAACCAAACACTTATGAAATACTAATGTTTTTTTGAAGTTTGACTTTTTCTGCTTCAAGTTTTGGAATTATAACTTTTAGAATTCCTTTTTCATAACTTGCTTCAATATTTTCTGAATTTGTTTCTTTTGGAATAACAAATGATCTTGTAAAAGGCTCTGGGTGAAACTCTTGTCTTATGTATGTCTCGTTATTTTCACTTTTTACCTCAAAGGAGATTTTTAAAACATTGTTTTCCAGTGATATACCAATGTCCTTTTTATCAACACCCGGAAATGCCAAGTAAATTTCATAGCTTTTCTCTTTTTCGAGAATGTTAGTTGCAGGAATGCTTCCACAGTTTTTGCCAAAAGATGTAGCATTCTCATTTTCAAAATAGTTATCAAAAAATCTGTTTATTAAAGGCCTTTGATTCCATCTGATTATAGTCATAGTTTTGTCCTCCATTATTTTAAGTTTCTTATCTAATCTCAAAATGAATACCATAGCAAAAAACCTGACAAGACCTGACAAACGCTGCCAATATGGCTGAATCAAAAAGAAATGAAATTTTTAATAAATCATCAAAAACTAAGAGATAATAACTATTTTCGCAACTGCAAAAACTATTTTCATGCAACAACACAAAGTACTTTCTTTATTCGGTATTAAGAGAATAATATTCCCTATAATTATTGGTTTGGGAGTAGCTGTTTATTTGTTTATAAGCAGTTTCGATGCAGATGCTTTTAACAATGTTAAATGGGTCGGACAATCGTATTTTTATATTATTCTTGCGCTTTGTCTTATGGTAGTCAGAGACTTAGCATATATGTACAGAATTAGAGTTCTTACAGATGGGCAACTATCCTGGGGCAAAAGCTTTGAAGTAATTATGATGTGGGAGTTTGGTTCGGCTGTTACTCCTTCTATAATAGGCGGCTCTGCAGTAGCTTTATATATTCTTAAAAAAGAAGGAATTAATATGGGAAGAACAACTGCAATTGTATTTATCACCGCATTTTTGGATGAACTGTTTTATATTTTGATGGTCCCGGTAATTGTCCTAATAGTTGGCACTCAAAGTCTTTTCGTTTCTCAGGAAGGATCTTACGTACTTTATAATACAAAATTTGGAACTCAGGGAATTTTCTTAATAGGATACTTTTTGATAGTAATTCTCACAAGCATTATAGTGATTGGAATCTTTATAAAACCTGAAGGTGTAAAAAAATTCCTAATAGGAGTTTGCTCTCTTCCTTACTTAAAGCGTTATAAAGAAAAAGCTGCTCAAACAGGTAACGAACTGATAATTACTTCAAAAGAGATGAAAGGCAAGCCTTTTTCTTTCTGGATAAAAGCATTTGCAGGAACTTTTTTTTCATGGACAGCCAGATATTGGGTGGTTAATTGTATCATTTTAGCCTTTGGCTTTTCTGGCGATCAGTTTTTGATTTATGCCCGCCAATTAATAATGTGGGTAATTCTTCTTATTAGCCCAACTCCCGGAGGAACAGGTTTGGCAGAAGTTGTTTTTAGCGGGTTCTTGGGTGATTTTATTTCTCCCGGCCTTGCTCCAGCGCTAAGCTTTTTGTGGAGAATCATATCTTACTATCCTTACTTGCTGATAGGTATAATTATTATGCCCCACTGGTTAAACAGAGTTAATAAGTATAAGCAGAATGATGAAAAATCAGAATATGATATGATAAAACCAATATAAATTGGGGCTAAATATTCCTTGATGTTTGCGAAATTGCTTTTTTGAAGCGTTTTATTTATAACTTTGAAGCTGTTTTTGTAAGTCTTATGAATAAACACATTGAAGAGCCGCTACAAATTAAAATGATGTCAGATCCGTTTAAATACTATTCTGCCATCATAAAAGACATTCAGGAAGCTCAGAAGTATATCTATATTGAATTGTATCGTTTTACCAGCGATCCTATAGGTGTAAGATTCAGAGATAATCTTGTGAAAAAAGCAAAGGAGGGGGTAAAAGTTAAACTTCTTATCGACTCTTGGGCAGCTTCTTCTACATACAGTTTTTTCAGCGAGCTTGTTGAAGCAGGAGGGGAGTTGAAATTCTTCAAAAAGGTAAGATTAAGCTGGGATACTTTCACAAAAAACCACAGAAGAGACCACAGAAAGATTTTCGTGTTTGATGATCAGATTACCTATATAGGTTCGGGCAATATAGCAGGATATTCTCTAAACTGGAGAGAGTCTATGTTTAGGATAAAAGGAGGAATAGCAAAGAAATTCAAAGAGATAATAGATCAAAATTTCGAGATTTATAAAAAGTTCTTCTACGATAAGATTGAATACACAAAAAGCATAAAGTATAAGGAATACGAAATATTAAGGGATGTCCCTTCAATAATTTACCAGCCGATACAACGAAAACTATTATCCTTAATTAACGGAGCAAAAAAAGAAATCTTAATAGAAACTCCTTATTTTTTGCCGGGCAGCAACCTGAGAAAAGCATTGATGGAAGCATCTTCAAGAGGTGTAAAAGTAAAAGTAGCCATCCCAAAAAAGTCTGATGTTGGAATAATGGATATTCTTTCAAGCAGATATTTCGGAGAGCTATCAAGGCAGATAAAAATTTATTTTTATCTGCCTCAGGCACTTCATGCAAAGATTTTTATGGTAGATAGAGAGGTGTTTGTTGTTGGTTCTGCAAATTTTGATTATAGAAGTTTTAGATATCAGCATGAAATCTGTTTGCTAGGTAAAAATAAATCCTTGATTAGGCAGATAATAAATCACTCGAACGAAACCTTAAAAGACTCAGAGCCATTTGATTATAATACCTGGCTTAATCGTCCGATGATACAGAGGTTTTTCGAAAGGGTGCTTGTTCCTTTCAGGCATTTTTTCTAATATTACCTTAAAACCCTTCCTCCAAAAGCAAACCTGTCGGCATAATATTTTTGGTCAAGATTATCAACAACTACGCCTCTTGAAGAACTAGCATGAGCAAAGTAGTTATTGCTGATGTATATACCAACATGTGAAATATTTCGGCCTGAAATTCTGAAAAAAACAAGATCAGCTTCTTTGAGACTTTGCTTATTGTTTATCCTTTGGCCATTTTTTACCTGATCAGAAGTGCTTCTATATAAGTCAATATTATACACAGCCTTAAATACTTCTTTAACAAATCCCGAACAATCAGCGCCACTTTTAGTGTTTCCTCCATGTTTATATGGTGTTCCAAGCCAGCCGATGATTTCAGCCAATAAGCTCTTATCTTCTTTTCCACTGAGATAATAACCAAGTTTTCTTGAATATTCAGCATAATCGCCGGAAGAAGTTTCTTTCAGATATAACTCAAAGTTTTCTGTTAATCTGTCTTTTTGATTTGTTTTTCTAGATGTTCGGCAACTATTAAAAGCAAATAAAAAGAAAACTATGGTTACCAACAAAAGCCTAAAAATGAATATTTCCTTTGCTAATCTCATAGTGCAAAAATATGAAAAAACACGGTTTTAGATAATAGATAAAAACATAACGGTTTTATTTTACTAACAATTTTTCACTTCAGTAAAAATAATTCGGACGTAAACACAAAATTTCTCGTAATTTTATCGCTATGTTTAATCTCAAAAATTAATAACTATGAAAAAATTATTACTAATGCTGCTATTTGCAGCCATTTTTGTCTCTGTTAAATCTCAAAACATTCTTGTATTAGATGAACCTTGTGGAGTATCTGACACTCCATATATTGAGGCATTAGAAAATTTAAATCTTACCTACCAGGCTGCAAATCTTGATAACATTGTAACTTATTTAGAGTCAGGCACATGGGACTTGGTTATTTATTCAGAATATAGTAGTGGTATAAGTAATAGCATTATGGATGCTCTTAATGAACATCTTGAATCCGGAGGAAAATTAATATTCTCTTCTTGGGAGATTATTGAAGGACATATTTTGTTTGAGAAGGTGGGTGTTGAAATAATATCAAATTTTACTACTCCGTACAGTATGTATATATGGGCTCAAAGTAACCTTCTAAATACTCCTAATTCAATTTTGGAAATCCCTAATCCGTCCTTGGATCCTTGTCATTCTGATGGTTTCAGGCTTAATGCAATTAATGGAGCAACGGTTGTTGCCGGTTTTGTGTACGAAGATTTTACAGCAGATTATGGTGCAATTGTTATAAATGCAGAAGAAACCTCAATTTTTATGGGACAAGTTCCATATATGTGGACTAGCGAAGACATTGTTCCATTATTGGAAAACCAAATTTTCTTTCTTTTGTTTAATAATATTTTGTCTTGGACTGGAGCAGAGGACAATGACTGGTTTAATCCTAACAACTGGGAAGACATAGACGGATTAAACGCCACTCCCAATGAGGAAACAAGCTGTATAATTCCAAGTGTACCTTCTGGAAATCCGGACAATTTCCCTGTGATAAACCAACCCGGAGCTATTTGCTTTTTTCTCAAAATAGAAGAACAAGCAAACCTAAACATTAATCAAGGACAAGAATTAATGGTTTATAATTTTTTCTTTAATATGAGTAGCAATTCTACCGGCTTGGGAAAAGTTGTTTTAATTTCCGGTGGTGCAAAAGGAACAATAACCAACTTAGAAATTAACACTGAAACTTTTTGCTTTCTTTCAGGAACGACTAACATAGATAACCTAAATATATTTGCCGGTAATCTGAAACTAAACTTTACTGATTTAACAATCAATGAATCACTCACCGGTTTAACAAATAACATTTATTCAACCAAAAGAACAAAAATGAATTTGGGCTTTGATTTTGATATCTCTGAAAATATCTCTGAATTATATTCCCTAATTGTTAATGGAAATGCGAATATGACATCTGACCTTAAGGTTTATTCAGATTTAATTATTGACGGTAATATTGTGGTTAATAACAATACACTCTCGTTTGGGAGTTATTTTGAAGGGCAACTAGTAACCGACATTACTTCAAATTTGTTTATTTTCGACTCAGAACTTCATAATATCAAATCAAATACTGAATACAAAAAAGTTAAAACGAAATATAGTTCTCCAAGAACTAAAAACTGTGGTGCACCTAAAGATTTTGTATTTATACCTAATACAAAAAACATAAAAGCAGCACCAGACTTTACTATTCCACCTATTACACTTAATAGTTTGAAAATCAAGAGAAATAGTGAAATAACTTTTGAACCAACGCAGTATATTTTCAATAATTTTGAAATTATTAAAGGAAATATTGTTGATAATATTGGCACTCAAATAGTTATTAATGAGAACTTTGTGAATTATGGACAATTCTTACAACAGGGCACTTTGAAATTTTCAGGAGAAAATCAAAGCGAATTTTCAACATATTATTACGAAAATGCTACTGGTGGTCTGGAGAACCCGATTTACAATTCTCCTTATTATTATAACCAGGGTGGGTTTTTGTTTAAAGTAAATGAAGCAATAACATTAAAATCTTTCAAAATATTTGCAGAAAATACCGGAAATATCAATGTTTCTGTTTATGATGAAGATTATGACATAACATTTTATGATGAAACATACTCTGTTTCCGAAATAGGCGAACAAAGATTAAATATTGATAATTTCTATTTGGAACCAGGCATTTACTATTTATGGTGGTCTGGTGTGTCATTACAATTTGATTATGACGATGATGAAGCAAAAAGTTTCTTTCCAATAACTGTAGGAAACGATTACATTATTATTCTCAATGATGGATGGGATTGGCCCTACGAATATATGTCTCTTTATGATTGGGAATATGAAATTGAGCTTCAAGGAAATAATAATTTTGAATATGTTATAAATTCAAAGGAGAATAATGGAGTTTTGAATTTTGCTAATGAAATATTGATAGAAAATAGCTTTACACATATTTCAGGAACGCTTACAGGCGAAGATATTAATTACGCTCCTGAAGCATTTTTAATGTATGCCAATACAGACGATGTTACCACAACCTCTATTGAGTTTTCAAATTGCAATAATCTTACTATTATGGGAGGTGGGAATGTTTTCCTCCACGAGGACAAAACAATTCTTAGTATGCTCGAACTTAACAATGGCGTTTTGATACTTGACGATGTTGAATTGTTGCTAGGTCCTAATGTTGACATAATGGGTGGTGCAGGAAATTCTATGGTTGCAACTCATGGAACAGGAAAATTGTCAAGAATAACTCCTTCAAATGGAGAATATTTCTTCCCGATTGGAAATGTTGATGAAATGAATTCTTATGCTCCTGTTAGTATGAACATTTCAAATATGGTAAGAGTTTTTGAGCCAATCATAAGCGTTAGAACGGTAAATGAAAAACATCCTGAAAATGTTTCTGAAACTCATTTTCTTAATCGTTATTGGGTTGTTGAGGATAATAATATGGCAAGTTATGATTGCGATATTCAATTTGATTTTAGTAATAGCGACTTACAAGGCTTATCTGTCTGGATGAATGCAGTTTCTTGGGATGCTGATGCCGGAGAATGGGTTGTTTCGGGAATAGTTAATCCAACATCATTAAGTTATTCTGTTGCAGATGAGGAAATAAGCACTTTTTATACCGGAATTTCTAAGCAAACTCATTTAGTGGAAATTTTCGTTATTGATGGAATATCTGAGGAGGCCTTTGAAAATGCACAAGTAATAATTTACGACGGTGTAAATGAAATTATTCAATTTACAGATGAAAATGGTTATGTATTCTTCAATATAATTCCTGGGGTTTACAGCATCTCTGTTTTATCAGAGTGTTATGATGATGTTATTGTTTCAGATATTGATATTTCTGAAGATTTTTCAAACACTTATGAATTATTCCTTACATTCTACCTGATTCCTGTTGCATTTGCCGGAGATGATGATGTTGTTTGCGGAAATGAGTATACTTTATCAGCAGTTGATCCTGATCCAATTACTGGAACATGGTCGGTGGTAAGTGGATCAGCAACAATAGAAAGTCCAAGCAGCCCAAGCACATTAGTAACAGCTTCTGCATTTGGAGTTGTAACTTTCAAATGGACAGTTGTTGACGGCTATTGTGAGGACGAAGATGAAGTTTCAATTACATTTAAAGAAATTCCTGTTGCATTTGCCGGAGATGATAATGTTGCGTGCGGATATGAATATGTATTGTCAGCCTCTGATCCCGGTCCATTTATGGGAACATGGTCGGTGGTAAGTGGATCAGCAACAATAGAAAGTCCAAGCAGCCCAAGCACATTAGTAACAGCATCTGCCTATGGAGTTGTAACTTTCAAATGGACAGTTACTGAGGGTCTTTGTGATGACGAAGATGAGGTTTCAATTACATTTAAAGAAATTCCTGTTGCATTTGCCGGAGATGATGATATTGTTTGCGGAAATGAGTATACTTTATCAGCAGTGGATCCTGGGCCACTTACTGGAACATGGTCAGTGGTAAGTGGATCGGCAACAATAGAAAGTCCAAGCAGCCCAAGCACATTAGTAACAGCTTCTGCCTTTGGAGTTGTAACTTTCAAATGGACAGTTGCTGATGGTATTTGTGAGGATGATGATGAGGTTTCAATTACATTTAAAGAAATTCCTGTTGCTGATTTTGATTTTACTGCTAATAATTTGCAAGTTACTTTTACTAATACTTCTCAAAGCGCAAATTCATATATATGGGACTTTGGTGATGAATCAGATACTTCTGAAGAAGTAAACCCTGTTCACTCTTATGCACAAGCAGGCGGCTATACTGTGACTCTGACAGCCTCAAAAGATGGTTGTTCGGATGAGTATTCGGAATTAATAAATGTTACTTATGTAAATATTGTGGATGTTTTACTAGAAAATATTACGATATATCCAAATCCTACAAATGGAAAGGTTATTATTGATTTCTTACCAACATCTTCTACTTTAAATGTTAAGATGATAGAAGTAACTGACATTTATGGAAGAATTATAGAACAGCATCAATTTGTTGATTTTGCAGCTAATCAATTTGAAGTAGATCTTAATGGGTATGCAGCAAATGTATATATTTTGAAAGTTTATGTTGGTGAAAATATATTACAACATAAAATCATTAAGCGTTGATAGCTTAAAGTTTTTTAATTATTGATTGTGCTTTGTTATAAGTTTTTTATGTATGTTTGACCGAGAAATCAAACATACATAAAAAACTTTGACATGAGTGACATATTTAAACTAAATCCGAATCCACTGGTTAAATATTTGCAAAAGCCTGCCAGTGAGTTTACTAAAGCAGATATTATTCGCTACATTGAAGATCACGAGATCGAAATGCTTAATTTTCGCTATGTTGGCGGAGATGGTCGTTTGAAAACTTTGAACTTTATTATTCAAGGTAAAAATCATTTAGATAGCATACTTTGTACCGGTGAGCGTGTTGATGGAAGCAGTCTGTTCAATTTTCTAGAAGCAGGCTCTAGCGACCTTTATGTGGTGCCCCGCTTTAAAACAGCCTTTCTTAATCCTTTTTCAGAAATTCCTTGTATCGACATTCTTTGCTCATATTATGATAAAGAAGGAAAGCCCCTGTCAAGTTCTCCTGAAAATATTATGAGAAAAGCTCATCAGGCTCTGGTTGAAAAAACCGGGTATAGCCTTGAAGTTATGGGAGAGATAGAATATTACGTTATTAGTGAAAAGGATGATTTGTTTAAAGCAACAGATCAAAAAGGATATCACGAATCTGAACCTTTTGTAAAGTGGGAAAAACTCCGCGTTGATGCTATGATGGCTATGGCTCAAACAGGTGCAAATATCAAGTATTCTCACTCTGAAGTAGGTAATTTTACAGATGATGAGCATGAATACGAACAAAATGAAATTGAATTTTTGCCGACCAATATTGAAGATGCTGCAGATCAGCTGATTATCGCGAAGTGGATTTTGAGGCATGTTGCATATCAGTATGGTGTAACCGTTAGTTTTGCTCCTAAGATTACTGCAGGTAAAGCAGGTAGCGGAATGCATTTTCATATGCGCCCTATGAAAGACGGCAAAAATGTGACCCTTGAAAATGGCAAAATCAGCGATGTTTCTAAAAAAGTTATTGCCGGTATTCTGGATTTAGCTCCCGCTCTTTCTGCCTTTGGAAACACTATTCCAACAAGTTATTTCAGGCTGGTTCCCCACCAGGAAGCACCAACAAATGTGTGCTGGGGTGAAAGAAACCGCTCAGCTTTGATTAGAGTTCCTCTGGGATGGGTAGGTGCTAGCGATATGGTTAAATGTGCAAATCCGCTAGAAGCTCCAACAAATAAAGATTTTAGCGATAAGCAAACTTTTGAGTTCCGCTGCCCCGATGGTTCAGCAGATATCTATCTTATGATTGCAGGTCTTTGTGTTGGCGCAAGACACGGCTTCGAAATGCCCAATGGACTTGAATTTGCTCAACAAACCTACATAGATGTCAATATTTTTGACGAAAAACATAAATCTAGACAAGAAAAATTGGCTCAATTGCCATTTTCTTGCAAAAAAGCTGCAGAGTATCTAAAAGAAAAAGCAGAAGTTTTTAAACAGCACGGAGTATTTACAGATAGCCTGATTGAAGGAACCGCGAAAAAACTTCTCGACTTTAATGATGAAAATCTTAGAGAAAAGATTTCCTGCAATAAGGAAGAAACTATGAAGCTGGTTAGAAGGTATTTACACTGTGGTTAATTAGCAAACGTGCTTAAGCCACAATTGACTTGATTTATTTTATTTTCTCCCATTTTACATGCTGGGGTTTTCTTGGCCAAAAAAAGAAAAACCCCAGCATTGTTGTTATATCACGCAGGAAATAATATGGTATTCTTGCAAAAAACTCATAAAAGGGTCGGTTTTTCTGTATTGCTGATTTTAAAAATGTTGCAACTAAATATCCCAACAATACATACATATTGTCGGAAGCAAAGGAAAGTATTAGACAGAATATCAGGCATATAAGTGTGTATTCCCTACCAATAATTATTGGCCACATATATTTATCAAAAAAATGCCTTCTGTAAAGCAAAGGTCTGGCATACAGCTGAGTACGATTGAAAATCATTTTCCACAATCGCCTGGGGTGATGATATAAAATTGTATAATGTGTCGATACTATCTCCTCCAGGTATTTAATTCTTACTCCGCTGTTTTTAAGCCTTAATGTAAGGTCGTAATCTTCACCTCCGGGTTTTTTATATCTTTCATCAAAACCACTTACAGAATCAAAAGTTTTCTTATCAATTACAAACCATCCTGTTGCAGTTTTGAAAGCACTGTTTGTTAAATCATATCTTTTTTTGAAAGTCTTACCGGTTTTTTTATCAAAATAACTATTATTATGAGGTCCGGTAAAAAAAACACCGCTTTTGTTATGATATTCCTCAATTGCTTTTTTCAAGAAATCGGGGTTAATTACGTTGTCTCCATCAATAAAAAACAATAAATCGTAACAAGCATTTTTGGCCCCTAAATTCCTGCCTGAAGCCGGACTCTGGCCTTTGTAAATGTTGTAAATTGATACTTCCGGAAACTTCTTAACCAGATCTATTGTGTTGTCTGAAGAATTTGAATCAACATAAATTATCTCATATTTATCAATATCAGCATAATGAATAGAGTCATATACGCCTTTAATACATTTTTCAATGTGGCTGCTTTCGTTTTTTCCGATAATTATGAAGGATACCATAAAGAATTAATATCGTTTGCCGAATCTCTTTTTCTTGTAATCGGCGATTGCCAAAGTTATTGATTTTATAACACTTGGCAACCTCTTTTTGTTTAATGAATGCAGCACAGCCGATAAAATGTAAATGCCGATTTTTTTATATCGTAAAAGACTAAAATAGAACTTATTGGAAGTGTTGTTTAAATATGTTTTTGTGAAAAGAGCAAAATTTCTTATGGTATAATATGTGTAAAAAACAGACCAGTTTATGTTTGTCGCTGTTTTTATATGATGAACAATAATATCAGGAAAAACAATAGAAGGAAATTTTTTTAGCCAACCTCTCATACATAAATCGGCCTCTTCATAATAGATGTAGTATTTTTCATCTATCAAACCGGTTGCTTTAAGCAAACCTGTATTCACCATCATAAAGCATCCACTAACAAAATCTACATATCGAAAATCTGTTTCAGGGTAATTTAAGGCTGTTTTATTGCGCAACTTGTTGAAATACTTTCCTTTAAGTGATTGTTTTTTAAAAAGAATCTGACCGTCGTTAACTAATAATTGATCTTTTCCTTCCAATATTTTAACTCCAAAGGCGAAAATGCTTTTATCAGAAAAACCACGAATTCTTTTCACTAAATGGCTGATAGTGTCGCTGTTAACCAGCAGGGTGTCGTTGTCTAGTGTTAATATATAATCAGCGTTTTGATTTATGGCCGATTTAAATCCAATATTGCGGGCGTTGGCTAATCCGATATTTTCATTGTTTTTAATAATGTTAATCTGAGGATAGTTGTTGGTGATAAATTCTATTGAACCATCATTTGAGCCATTATCTATAATTTCAATTTTTAAATTTTCGTAGTCTTGCGTAATTAAAAGCGGTATGCATTTCTTAAGCAACTCCAATCCGTTCATATTTAGAACCTGTGCAATGATATATGGCTGCTTATTCATTGTTTAAGTAATTGATTATAAACCTCTTTAAGATATTCTGCAAAAGCATCGATTGTATGGTTATTAACTACAAAATCTCTTCCTGCCTTTGCAAGTTTATTGCAAATTTCAGGATTATCAATCAGGTATTCAATTTTTGAAGCAAGTTCTTTGGCGTTGAAATCAGTTTTGATTGAAAATTCCGGACTGGCAAATCCGGCAGAGCTCTTTATGTCTGTTGTAATCAGAGCATTTTCGCATGAAAGAGCTTCAAGCGTTGATTGCTCCGGAAAACTTCCAAAAGAAGCTAAACTACAGAAAACTTTACTTTTTGAAAAGACCTCAAATGGATTATCAGTAAATCCGAAAACCATCTTATTTTCCAAACCACTTGCGTTTAAAAATCTGACAACCTGTTTTTTAAGATTTCCATTTCCGTATATTTCAAATGATATATCATCTCTTTTGGATAGGATAATTTTTGCTGCTGCTAGAAATAGCAGTGGATTTTTATACTTGTCTAATCTTGCTAAAAAAACCACCTTGTTTTCTTTATTTGCATAAATAGACTTTGAATAATCTGTAAATGAACATGGTGCAATAAAGTGTTTTTTGTTTTCCGGAAAAACATTATTGTTTTTCAAAACAGATAAATATGGTTCACATTGAAGCTCAACAGCATCGGCAATATTTATTGAAGCAGGTAGGTAGCTCGGATTATTTCTATAAAAACGATTTTTTAAGAAACGGCCTACAGGCTCAACATACGAAAGTAAAAACTTTATATCAGGGTTTCTTTTTTTTATATGGGCGCATTCTGTAATACCCTCCCAAAATGCATGAATTAGTTGAATATCATATTTGACGATGATATTATTCAGCTTTGAAGAATATCTTTTAAGCAAGTAGGGATAAGCAAAAAATGAAATTATTTTATAATTGGTTACCAGGCTTTTGGCTTTTAAATGGAGTTTGCCTAACAAAGAAGTAGAATCTGACAAAGGATTTAATACTATTACATTAGAATGATTTGCCAGTGTTGGAAATTGTTTAATAAGGGCATTATACTTTTCTCTGGAAAGTATAAGATACAAATTTTGTATCAACTTATTATCAGTTGCATACATAAAGAAATTGGTGAAGCGTTTTTCCGCCCCACCAATTCCAGTGCCCCCAAGGGCAACAATTGCAATATTTTTACGGAGCTGTTCTAACACCTCTACCGCCGTTTTGCCAGGAGTCTAGCCTGAAATTTCTTAGATTGTTTATATCTTGTCTTTCAGAAATTCTTATGCTTCTAACATTTAGATTAAATGCTCCACCTCTGAAGCCAATTCTGATAGGCCAATTCCCTGCAACAGTATTTGGGTCGCCGGTTGCGTTAAGATTTCCACTGCCATGCATTCCTGTATAAGAGCGACTTGCCATTGAAGTTCCATTGCTTACAGAAACAGCCATTTCCACAAGGTTTCCACTTAGCTCCATAACGCCGTAATACGAGGCTCCTGATGTAAGTCTGTTAGAGCTCGAAGTTGCAAAAATGCCACTACGATATGGACCATTGGCTATAAATGTTGGTAACATGAAAGCTGCATTAGCATTTGAAGGATTAATTATATACTCGTTGATTCTATTTACATTTCCTTGATTATTTATTGGATTAGCTACTCTAATAGCATCGGTATATAATCCGCCTCCTGCCCAAATATCTAGGCCAGCGGGTTGTCCGGCGCCTCTGGCTGCCTTTTCAAACTCCAGCTCTGTCATAGGGCGAAGTCCTGCCCAGTAAAGGTAAGCTTGAAGATCTGTATATATGGTTGTAGCATTAGCTCCTAGAAAATTGCAAGGCAAATGTTGTCCGTCGTCAGCCTCATTGGCTATACCATTACCATTAACATCGCAATAAAAGAACAGACGCTCAGTTGTTCCAATACCATCTGTATGCACTCTTATTCCGTTTCTGTAGCTTTCTCCGGCGCCACTAATACGAACAGTTGTCGTATTAGTCATTACATAAACGTTGGTAATACTTGAGCCCGACACATCAGTAAATGTTCGTCTGTTTTGTTGAGTTCTGGTAAGAGTGTTTAGGAAATCAACATATTGCTTTTGAGTAATTTCGTTTTTCATAATGTAAAAAGCATTGTATCCCTTAGGATATGCAGCCGGAAGGGTTTGTGTAGTTGAAGAATCGAAATCATCTAAATTGCCATGTGTTGAATTGCTATTATTGTGATTCCCTAAATTTCCATCTGCAGCTGCTCCTGATCCGCCCAGAGTAATAACATCCTCATTGTTTACCAAATATGGAGTTGTGAATGTTCCGTCGGTCATTATGCGATGAAATTGCTTTCTTACTTCTGCAGTGGAGCCATCATTCCCAAGATAAAAACTTCCCTGAGGAATATAAACCATTTCTATTGCAAAAACTCTTATTTCAATATCAGTAAAATCTGTCACACTATCAAACCCATAGTCCCATCTTAATGCTACATCTTGCCAATTATTTGTGCCACTTCCGTTTTCACTTCTGAAAAGAAATGCACCTTTTCTGTCGGAAGGAATAGAAACAGCAGCTCCAACAGGTACAGTATGCCCCGCAAGACGCATAGTGCCATGCTTCCATAGATTATCAGTGCTCTTAAATTTAATAAATACCCATGCAGCATCATAGTTGTATGGCTCTGCATTGCCAACACCTGCAATATCACATCTCCAACTATTGTCCCAGCTTATACTGAATTCAAGATCAACAGTTTCTGCAACTGTATTTATGTTTTTTAAAACAGGAAGTTTAGTAAACTTAATATCATTTGCAAATAATATAATCGGCAAACTGAATAATAACAAGAATACTAGTTTTAAAGATTTTTTCATATCAGTAAAATTATGTTTCATATGTGGTTAAACGTGTTTCTAATTCATTCACAAATATAATAAAAATTGTTGCCTCTAAAATACAAATGCAGATATTTATGCTGCATCTATTATTTTCTTTTGCTACAGAATAGCAAATAATAAATTCCACTCAAAGCAGAATAGCTTATCATTTTATGTGAGAACAAATAATTAAAAAATCCTGAAATTTTTGGAAGTCCCTTTGGAATAGGTTTTTTGGGATAAATAAAGCTAAGAATAACAAGTTTTTTTAAAATATAAAATCTACTTCTTCCTTCAAATTGTAGTCTTTGGACAAATCCAATTCCAGTTCTTTTTCTTTTTTTCAACAATCCCCAAAACCCTCTGCTTGGGTGCTTAACAACAGCCTGTTTAGAAAAAACCAATTTGCATCCATCGTTCACCGCTTTGTTTGTCCAGTAGGAGTCTCCGCCCGAAATCCATTCCGGAAATAATCCAAGTTTTTCAAACAACAATTTATTAACAAACAAATTTGCAGTAATGCCTGTGTTGTTACCTATATTAAATTCTTGCTGCAAATGAAACCTGCTGTCGAACGTATGAAAAAAAGAATTCTTTTTTATTAAAAACTCAATATTGCCTCCAACCAAATCAGCATTCTTATCTATAATACAATTAATTCCAGCACACAACCAATCAGAATTCGGAATACAATCTGAATCTATAAATGCAATAACATTTCCTTTTGAGATAGTTATGCCTTTGTTTCTCGCTGCATAAGAGCTTTTAAACTTATCTTCATTTAGTAAGACAACATTATACTCTTTTATTTTTTCAGGAATTTTGTCAGACAAATTATCAATAACAATTATTTCAGTCTTGTTTTTCGGATAATCCTGCTCTTTTAGAGCATTCAAACAAATAAAAAGATTTTCATAATCATTATACACAGGTATAATGACTGAAATATATGGCAGATTGCTATCTAATCCCTCTTTCAATTTTAAATGTATTTGTAATGTTTTAATAGGCTAACCACCTCATTATCTGACATTATTTCATCAATCAATTCTTTTTTAGCCGACATCCATTTTCCCACAGAAGTATTATTAATGGCTTCAACTTTTCCCCACCAGGCTATATGTTCCACTATATTTGTCTTCTTGTTGAAATCAGAAAGGCTTATATCATTAACATCAATAAAAGCCAGAATTTTTTTTATTTCATATTCAAAGTTTTGAACAAAATCCTCATATCTAATTGTTAAAACACTCTCATTGTTTTCAAAATTCTTTGCTGCATTAACATCTTTTACCCATCTCTTTGAGCTAATGTAATTTTCGCCATATATTGGATGTGAACTTAAAACAACGTCTCTGCAATCTCTAACAATGTTTATTATTTTTACCCTATTATTGAAATCCTCAAGTATTTCTTTAATATAATGAACATGCCGAGGTGTTTTCTCACACCATGTTTTTTTTCCTTTCGGAATATCTTGTTTTATTAAAAGAACAAAAACCTTGGTTAAAA
The DNA here is from genome assembly GCA_018335675.1 of Bacteroidota bacterium. GTDB lineage: Bacteria > Bacteroidota > Bacteroidia > Bacteroidales > UBA7960 > PWND01. Next base: position 32,501 of record JAGXRQ010000050.1, read on the forward strand.
TTTTTACAGAGTTTAAAAGCTTAAGCTTTTTCCGTTTTGTTCGCAGGTATATTTTTGTTTCTTTCGGAATTGAAAATATTTGAGGATGAGCGCCTAATACCGCTTGAAGAATTGTAGTTCCGGAGCGCCCGCAGCCAACAATGAATATGGGTTCGCCTGAAAACCGTGTAACTCTTATCAGTGATATCAACCTTAACTCTCTGAAAAGACGCAATATTTTTTTAAAAATTTTCAATTAAAATAATTTACAGATTAAATACTCCAGTTTTTGTAGTTTTCAGTTGCTATAATTCTGAATTTGTTAATGTCAGACTTTAAATATGCTTTTATGTCAATTAATTGTTGCTCTTCAATAATAGGGTTTTCAATGGGTTTATTTGTGGTCATGATTGCTGGTAAAACCGACATTAATAATTTCTTAATGCGCTCTGAATGAACAAGATTGTCTAATAATGATTTTGCTTTTTTGTCAGTAGATATATGATATCTTTGGTTTATGTTTTTTATGTTAACATTGCACGAAACACCAAGGAAATTGAAAATTCTATAAAGAACATCTTCTGTGCAAGCTAATAATTCTTCAGACTCAACAAACATTATTTTATTTAACTCAAAGTATTTCAGGTATTCTTCGATTTGATAAAAGTACATTGAAGTTTTTAGATATATAGAGTCAGGTACAACCGCCTCTGCAAATGATTTCTTTTCCCTACCTTGAGCTACATTGTGAATATAGTGTGAAATGGCTCTTTCTATAGGATCTCTAACAATGTAGATAAGCTTAACTTTTGGAATATCTTTATATATTCGAGCAGGAACACCCTCATATCTGTGCCTTTTTGAATAATTTGTGCTCGCCTCTCCATATGCTACAGCATCATTTTTTTTGAAAAGAGATGAATACCTTGCTATTCCTTTTTTATATTCCTCACCCCCAAGGAAATAATTTGGTTCTTTTTCGGCAGACATACATATTTCGGGGTGACTATCAAGATAATGATATAAGCTGGTTGTACCTGCTTTCATTGCTCCAATAACTAAAAAAGTTGGTAGTATAATCATCTTTTAAATACTAAGCGTTACAAAGTCAGTAATATTTATTGTTTTATGCGAAACGTAAATAATTGTTATACCATCAATTTTTCTAATGTTATGTAGTATTTCATTTTCTGTTTCAGCATCTACTTCAGATAGGGCTTCGTCAAGTATAAGCAGTTCAGGTTGTTGATATAATGCTCTGGCTAATCCTATTCTTTGGCGCTGCCCTCCTGAAATTTTTATCCCTCTTTCACCAATTTTTGAATGAAGACCCAAAGGAAGTGATTCAACAAAACTCTCGAGACATGATAATTGTATAGCTTCTTCACAAAGACTTAGATTTATATCAGAGGTGTTTTCTCCGGGAGCAATATTTTTAATTATGCTGGAATCAAAGAAAAATACATTTTGAGGCACATATCCAATTTTCTTTTGCCATAGGTTTAGATTTTCATACATGTTTTTCCCATCTATTAGTATTGTACCACTTTGAGGTTTTAAAATCCCGCAAATTATTTCTAATAGTGTGGTTTTGCCAATTCCCGACTTTCCTTCCAGCAAATAGAAACCACCTTTCTTTATTTCAATGTTTTTATCTTTTAGTACATAGCTTTTTTTATCGGGATATTTGAAACTCACAAGGTTAATACTTACCGTTTCGGTAAAACTAAAACTTTGATCTTTTTTATTGCTTCCATTATTAATGTTTATATGCGATTCAGCTTCTTTAATGTCATCATAAATCGAAGAAACAGCAATGTGATTAAAGCGGATTAATGAAAAATTTGTAAGAATTTGTTTTGCAGCAGGTAGTATTTTAACGGCAGCAGCAGCAAATAGTGCAATAACCGGCAACATTGAATTTAGTGATCTTCCTTGCAATGTGGCAATAATAGATATAAGAAACACACTAACAATTGCAAATGTTTCAAGAAAGGGCTTAGGTAAAAAACCGGTAAAATGCCTGTAAGTTTGAGCCTTTGCAGTTTTTTTTGCACTGAATAAATATTTCTCAGTGAAGAAATCAAGCTTTTGATAAATCTTAAGCTCTTTTAATCCTCCCAAAACCTGCATTACTATTTTATTTCGATTTTTTCTTTCTACAAGCTCCTTTCTCCCAAAAACCCTCAGTTTTTTTGAACTAAGAAAGATAAATAGAAACGCGGCACACCCGAAAACGATAACTGTAATTAGTGAAATAAAAGGTTCTACTAAAAACAGCAACAGAAAAGCCGAGATTATTAAAAGAGAATCCATCGCAATTCCTAAAAAAGGAATCAAAACATTGTTGATTATTATTTGAATTTCATTATTTACATTCCTTAATAATTCTGCTGAATTCTTGTTTATGTGAAAATTCCAATCAGCGTTGATGTAGGTTTTAAATAATTTGTGTCCAAGAGAAACCTGTTGATTAAAGGAAATTTTGTTTTTCAGATAATTAACGTATGACACAAAAATGTTTTTTATCAAAAAGAGTACTATCAAAGAAAAGGATGCTATTATGAAAAAATTACTCTGATTTCCCGAAAAAGAATCATTAATAAATGGGAAAAGCTCAAAGAAATTGTCTGGTTCAGAGATGAGGTAAACAAAAGCAGGAATAGATCCAATTCCCATAATTTCAAATAAGGCACCCAAAATCATTAAAACCAAAAGGAAGTAGAATTTGATTCTTTCCCTTTTAGAAAGTAATTTAAAGAGTTTTTTCAACGAGGTTATCATCGATAATTTTTTAGATGATGCAATATCATTCTCACAAAGATAATACTTTCTATATCCCCTCTGTCACTCTTCTGTCACCCTTCTGTCACCATTTCCTGTCACCCCTACCTGTCACCACCAAACAAAAAGTCTTCTCAAAAAATAAAAAACACACACATGTTTTTCAAAAGAAAAATATACTATCTTTGCACCCTGAAATTTAGCCCGTTAAATTATCCAAATATAGCCAACACGAAAATTATTAACAATTAATTGTTAATAAAATTTGCAAGGTTCATAAAATTATTTTAGTTTTGCACCCCCTAAAATTGGGGATGTTTATTTTTTAGATAGTTAGATACAGCAAATCATTAAATGATGGACACATTAAGTTATAAAACAATTTCTGCAAATAAAGAGAGCGTTAACAAGGAATGGGTATTGGTTGATGCGGATGGCCAAGTTTTGGGAAGATTAGCATCAAAAGTAGCAAAGCTTCTTCGCGGCAAATATAAAACGAACTTTACACCTCACGTTGATTGTGGTGATAATGTTGTTATTATTAATGCCGGAAAGATACTTATTACCGGAGGCAAAATGGATCAGAAAGAGTATGTAAGACATACAGAATATCCAGGTGGACAGCGCTTTACAAAAGTGAGCGACCTTATGAAAAACAAGCCTGAGGCAGTTATTATTAAGGCTGTTAAAGGAATGCTACCCAAAAACAGATTAGGTGATGCTATTTTGAAGAACCTATATGTTTATCCGGAAGCAGATCATAAGCAAGAAGCTCAGAAACCAAAGACAATTAATCTTAATTCAATAATGTAATCATGGAAGTAATAAACGCTATAGGTAGAAGAAAAACTGCTGTTGCCAGAGTATATGTTAAGCCCGGCAATGGAAATATTACCGTAAATAAAAAAGATTACAAAGAATATTTTCCTGCTGGCCCGATACATTATATTGTAAATCAGGCTTTTCAGATAACAAACACTGAAAACAAGTATGATGTTCTGGTTAATCTTAATGGAGGAGGAATTAAAGGACAAGCAGAAGCTCTAAGATTAGCAATTTCTAAAGTTCTTATTCAGATTAATCCTGAATTCAGACCACCATTAAAAGAAAAAGGATTGTTGCGCCGCGACCCACGTATGGTTGAGCGTAAAAAACCTGGCCAAAGAAAGGCAAGAAAGAAATTTCAATTCAGCAAACGTTAACATTTTTGGAAATATAAAGAACATGGCTAGAACCAATTATAACGAATTATTAGACGCAGGTGTACATTTTGGTCATCTTAAAAGAAAATGGAATCCGTTTATGGCTCCTTACATTTTTATGGAACGCAACGGAATTCATATTATAGACCTTAATAAAACTATTGCAAAAATAGACGACGCAGCAGCTGCTCTTAAGCAAATTGCAAAGTCAGGCAAGAAAATCCTTTTTGTTGCTACAAAAAAGCAGGCAAAAGAAGTTGTGGCCGATCTGGTTAAACAAGTCAATATGCCATTTGTTACAGAAAGATGGCCTGGCGGTATGCTTACAAATTTTGCTACTATCCGCAAAGCGGTTAAAAAAATGTCTACTATAGACAAAATGGCGACCGACGGTACTTTCGAAAAAATGTCAAAAAAAGAAAGACTACAAGTATCCAGAGAAAGAGCTAAACTAGAAAGACAACTTGGAAGTATTGCCGATCTTACAAGATTACCGGCAGCTATTTTTATAGTTGATATTTGCAAAGAACACATCGCAGTTGCAGAAGCTCACAAACTAAATATTCCAACTTTTGCAATTGTTGATACAAATGCGAATCCAAATGAAGTTGACTTCCCAATACCAGCAAACGACGATGCTGCAAAATCAATCGGCATTATTGTAAAAACAATGGTAGACGCTATCCAAGAAGGTATTACTGAACGTAAATTGGAAAAAGACAAGCAAACAGAGGAAGAAGAAGAAAGAGAAAAGGAAAGAGAACTTAAAAAAGCTGAAGCTGCTAGGTTGCTAGAAGAAAAAGGTATCGACGAGGAAGAACTTGAAACAGATGTTGCAGGCGGAAAACAAATCAAGAAAATTAAACTTGATGGTGAAGAAGATGAAATGAAAAAGGCAGCAAAAAAACCAAAAGGCCCTATCTCGAAAAAGCCTGGAGATCCAAAGAAAAAGTAATTAATGTATAAAATTTAACTCATTATAATTATGGCAAATATAACCGCAGCAGAAGTTAATGAACTACGCAAGCAAACCGGCGCAGGAATGATGGATTGCAAGAAAGCTCTTGTTGAGGCCGATGGTGATTTCCAATTGGCTATAGAGAATCTTCGCAAAAAAGGACAAAAACTTGCAGCAAGCCGTGCCGATAGAGACGCAAGCGAAGGTATTGTTCTTACTTGTACTAGTGCACAAAACGATAAAGCATTTATGATTATGCTTAACTGTGAAACTGACTTTGTTGCTAAGAACCAAGAAATGATTGATTTTGCAAGTTCTCTTCTTGACATCGCTGTTCAAAACAACTGCAAAAGTGCAGAAGAAGTTTTAAATCAAACAGTTAATGGAAGAAAAGTTTCTGATCTTATTACCGATATGATTGGAAAAACTGGTGAGAAACTAGACCTTGCAAAAGCCGACATGGTAGAAGGTAAAATTGCATTTGCATACACTCATCCTGGAAACAGAGTTGGTTCAATTGCTGCTTTGACAGTGAAAGATGTTAAAGATATCGAAAATATAGGTAAAGATGTTGTTATGCAGATTGCTGCTATGGCACCTATTGCTATCGACAAAGATGACGTTTGTCAAACTGTTATCAACAAAGAGATAGAAATTGGTAAAGATCAAGCAAGAGAAGAAGGAAAACCTGAAGAAATGCTTGAAAAAATTGCCTTAGGAAAACTAAATAAATTCTATAAAGAGAATACTCTGCTAAATCAGGAATTTATTAAGGACAACAAAAAAACTGTAGGCCAGATGCTAACAGAAGCACACAAAGACCTTACAGTTGTTGCTTTTAAAAGGTACACTTTGTCATAATAGACAATGTAATTAAAGGAAAGAGGCTTATTAGCCTCTTTTTTTTTGCCTTTTAGATGGTTTTTTAAATTTATGATATATTTATTTGATGAAATTCATTAAACTTGCAGACAATTAAATACATCATTATGCAATATAAAAGAGTATTATTAAAACTAAGCGGAGAATCGCTTGCAGGCAACTCTTCCTACGGAATTGAACAGTCAGCCCTCGAATTATACGCTGATGAAATTGTCCAAATAGCCAATGAAGGAATTCAAACAGCTATTGTGCTTGGAGGGGGAAATATCTTTAGAGGTATTCAAGGAATGGACAAAGGAGTTGACAGGGTTCAGGGTGATTATATGGGAATGCTTGCAACTGTTATTAATTCGGTGGCAATGCAGTCAACACTAAAAAGAAGAGGAGTTGAATCTACCGTTTTATCAGGCCTGCCTATCGACCCCGTTTGCGAAAAAATGTCTGCCTCTAAAGCAATTAAATTACTTCAGGAAGGTCATGTTGTTATTATTGCCGGAGGAACAGGAAACCCCTTCTTTACAACCGATACTGCTGCTGCACTAAGAGCTGTTGAAATAAACGCTGATGTAATTCTGAAAGGAACTAGAGTTGATGGTGTATATGATAAAGACCCTGAAAAACATCAAGATGCAGTTAAATATGATGAGCTTACTTTTGAGGAAGCCTATAAAAAGAACTTGAAAATAATGGATCTTACAGCTTTTACTCTATGTAAGGAAAATAATATTCCTGTTATTGTGTTTAACATAAATACTAAGGGAAATCTTACTTCTATTTTATTGAAAGATAAGAACACAGGTACTCTTGTAAAAAATTGACCAGCTAATATGGTAGGATTTTAATAATGATAACAAATTCTTAATTTAAAATATTGTTATAAATTTGCAGACAAACATTTGTATAATACAAATTCTTGGGCTATGAATGAAGATTTAGATTTTTTGTTTGAAGAAGCAAAGGAGAAAATGGAAAACACCATCGGCCACTTGGATCGCGAACTTGTTAAAATCAGAGCAGGTAAAGCAAATCCTCAAATGCTTGATAGTGTTAAAGTTGACTATTACGGAACAATGACTAAGTTGTCGCAAGTTGCAAACATTAATACTCCAGACCCTAAAAGTATTGTTGTTCAACCCTGGGAAAAAAACATGCTTGCTCCGATTGAAAAAGCTATTATGGCAGCTAATCTAGGCTTTAATCCTCAAAACGACGGGACAATTATCAGAATTGTTGTTCCTGTGCTTACTGAAGAGAGAAGAAGAGATTTAGTAAAGAAAGTAAAAGGCGAAGGTGAAACATCCAAAGTTGGCATCAGGAATATTAGACGAGATGTATTGGATAGCTCTAAAAAGCTTGAAAAAGAAGGTGTTCCGGAAGACCTTGTGAGAAGATTTGAAACCCAAATACAAGATCTTACAAATAAATACATCGCCAAAATAGACTCTTTACTGGAAGTAAAAGAAAAAGACATTATGACAGTGTAATAAATTGCTAAATAAAGCAATTATTACAGATTTCCGGGTGATTACCCGCCAATATATTTTTTCTGATTAATAGCAACTCTTTCGAATACCAGAAAGAGTTGCTTTTTATTTCACTAGATATTATATGCAAGGGAATTTTGTCGTTACAACAAACAATAGCATTATTATCAGAGGTGAAAATCGCATGGCTCCAAAGCCGGAAACAACTGTTTTTTCTTTTCTTTGAAGCTGCATATCTGTTATATTTCTTGTTTTGAGGCAGATACGCGTCTTTTTCATCATACACCTGCATACTTTTAAATTCCAATTTATCTACTCCTAAAGAGTATGCAAATTTTTTAGCATGTTTTAAGTCTGCCTCATTTTTTTTATTTACCATATATTGCATTACAATATATGGGGTTTTATTTTTTGCTCCCAAACGCAATTTTAATAATTTCTGAACTCCGCATTTAACCAATTCCAGGCTTCCTCCTTGTCTGTAAAAAGAATATGTGTTTTGATCCGTACCATCAATGGAAATAATGATTTTATCAAGACCTGAGTTAATTATTTTTTTTGCAATGTCTTTGGTTAATAGCAATCCATTTGTTGAAAGATATGTATAATAATTAAGCCTTTTGGCTGTTTTTATTAGGTCAAATACATCTTTATTCAACAAAGGCTCGCCTTGATGGTAAAAGCTTGCATAAAAAGAATTTCCGGAAAACTGATTAAGTGTAGAATTGACAAATTCATTTGAGATAAAAGGCTGATTTCTAATTGTTTCATTTCTGCCAACAATGCACTGGGGGCAAGTTAAATTGCAAATTGATGAAACCTCAAAAGTTATGGAAAATGGATCAGCCAACACAATGGGCTTTTTTATAATTCTTGAATAATAATATCCTAAAATAATTTTCAAATAATTATATGACCTTCTGAAAGACAATGCTTTAAAAAGCCTTAGACTATTGTTGAAAACATTTTTATATGATATTATCATTCTATTTGTAGTAGAAACAATGATTATCTTTAGGATTCAATCGCAATTTTATATTTTTGAGGATGATTGATGCTGATTCTCTGTCTTTAATCAATTGACTTTTTAAGTTATCAAGGTTAGAAAATTTAATCTCATCTCTTATTTTTTCAATGAAATGAAGACTTATTTCTTTTCCATAAAGATCTTGATTTACACCAAAGAGATGAGCTTCAATCGTTATGTCTTTAAGCCCTAAAGTTGGCCTAACACCAATGTTTACCATTGCTTCATACCAATTCTCCGAAAACTTACCCATAGCAGCATATACTCCATTTGCTGGAATTATAGTATCGTTATTTACTTCGATATTTGCAGTTGGAAAGCCTAATTCTCTGCCTATTTTATTGCCTCGAACAACAACTCCTTGAAAGCTGTAATAATAGCCAAGACCTTCAGCCAAGCATTTCACATTGCCAAGCTTAAGCAACGAAATTATATTATCATCAGGCTTTTTAATCATTTAATTTATGTTAGAAATATTTATAAACAAAAGTAAGCAAAAATTGTCCAAAACAATTTAGCTAATTCATTTGAAAACAAGAGGTTTTGATTTTTTTTAGTGAACGCAACTAAAATTTTAATTAAAAAACAAAATTTGATTATAAAATTGTTTATTTTAGCTTTTGCAAGTTGGGTATCAACCATTTTCAAGAATTTAATAATCATACTTACAATATTTGCCACATGGAACGTATCACAGGAAAAATTTCTCAGGTTATAGGCCCGGTAGTTGACGTGTCTTTTGACAACACTAATAAGCTTCCGAATATTTATGACGCTTTGGAGGTTATCAATGCTCAAGGGTTGAAAATAATTTTGGAATGTCAACAGCATAAGGGAGAAGACACTATCAGAGCAATAGCAATGGACTCTACTGATGGACTTTATAGAGGTATGGAAGTAGTATCTCTTGGAGGCCCAATTACGGTTCCGGCAGGAGAGGAGATTAGAGGAAGATTGTTTAATGTTGTAGGTGATGCAATTGATGGAATGGAAGATGTAAAAACAGCTAAAAGATATTCTATACATAGAGATGCACCCAAATTTGCAAATCTTAAGACAGAGGTTGAAATGTTGTTTACCGGGATAAAAGTAATAGACATGCTTGCTCCATATCCTAAAGGCGGAAAGATCGGTCTGTTTGGAGGTGCAGGTGTTGGTAAAACGGTTCTTATTATGGAGCTTATCAACAACATTGCAAAGGGGTATCAGGGCACATCTGTTTTTGCAGGAGTAGGTGAAAGAACTCGTGAAGGAAATGATCTTCTCCGTGAGATGATAGAATCAGGAGTTATTAAATATGGCGATGATTTTATTAAGAGTATGCATGAAGGAAAGTGGGATCTTTCAAAAGTTAACATGAAAGAATTAGCTACTTCTCAGGCAACTCTCGTGTTTGGACAAATGAATGAACCACCCGGAGCTCGCGCTAGAGTGGCTTTGTCTGGTCTCGCCGTTGCAGAATATTTCAGAGATGGTGATGATGAAGCATCAGGATCCGACATTCTTTTCTTTATGGATAACATTTTTAGGTTTACACAAGCAGGTTCTGAAGTTTCAGCACTTCTTGGTCGTATGCCTTCGGCGGTGGGCTATCAACCAACATTAGCAACTGAAATGGGGGTTATGCAGGAGAGAATTTCGTCAACCACAAGGGGGTCAATTACCTCTGTTCAAGCTGTTTATGTTCCGGCCGATGACCTTACAGACCCTGCTCCGGCTACAACATTCTCTCACCTTGATGCTACTACTGTTTTAAGTAGAAAAGTATTTGAGCTTGGTATTTACCCCGCTGTTGACCCGCTTGATTCAACATCCAGAATCCTTGAACCATCTGTTGTTGGTGAAGAACATTATAATATTTCTAAACAGATTAAAATGCTTCTTCAAAGATATAAGGAACTCCAGGATATTATCGCTATTCTTGGTATGGACGAATTGTCTGAAGAAGATAAGCTTGTTGTTCACAGAGCAAGAAGAGTACAGAGATTCCTTTCTCAGCCGTTTTTTATGGCAGAACAGTTTTCAGGAGTTAAAGGTGCTTTTGTTTCAATGGAAGATACTATCAAAGGATTTAAAATGATACTAAACGGGGAAGTTGATCAATACCCGGAAGCGGCTTTCAACCTTGTTGGTACAATTGAAGAGGCTATCGAAAAAGGTAAAAACATCTTAAGAGAAACAGAAAAGAAATAATATAGAGCTATGTCAATGCATCTTGAAGTAATATCACCCGAAAAATGCCTTTACAAAGGGGATGTTGTACTTGTCCAATTACCTGGAAAAATGGGCTCGTTTGAAATTTTGAATAATCACGCACCCATTATAGCTCTATTAGACAGTGGAACTATGAAAATTATTGACTCTGAAAGAAATAAAGTTACTCTGAAAATTGGAAGCGGAGTTGTTGAGGTTTTTGATAACAACATTTTGGTGCTCTCAGATTCATAACAGACAAATATTTTTAATATTGAGGCCTTTTTAGGCCTCTTTTTTTTACTAACGCTTTGTATAACAACATACTTGCACTATTTAGTATAAAGAACGCAAACTTTCGTATAAAAATATTAATCATATTTGTTATCTTTACAGGTGCTTTTGAAAATTAATACAGATGGAAAAAAGATGGGTGGTAAAAAGTGTCAGCGATAGTAATATAGTTGGTAAGCTTACCCAGTCCTTAAACATCGACCCTATATTGGCCTGTTTACTTGAGCAAAGAGGAATTAATTCCTTTAGTGAAGCAAAAGATTTTTTCAGGCCTTCCTTAGACAGCTTACATGATCCTTTTCTAATTAAGGACATGGATAAAGCAATAAAAAGAATAGAAGAAGCTATCGCCAATGGCGAAAGAATTCTTATATACGGGGACTATGATGTTGACGGGACTACAGCGGTAGCATTGGTTTATTCTTTCCTTAAAGAATTTCACGATAATCTTGAATTTTATATTCCGGATAGGGAAAAAGAAGGTTATGGCATTTCAAATGTTAGCATAGACTATGCTAAAGCAAGTAAAGTGTCTTTGATAATTTCACTCGACTGTGGAATTAAAGCCCATAAACAGATTTCTTACGCCAAAGAGAAAGGCATAGACTTCATTGTTTGTGATCATCACAGACCCGGCATCTCTTTGCCTGATGCAGTTGCTATTGTAGACCCAAAGCAACCCGAATGTAAGTATCCCTACGATGAACTTTCAGGATGCGGGCTTGGTTTTAAACTTGCACAGGCGTTTTATCATAAAAGAAATCTTCCTTTTGAACCTCTGGAAAAGCTTTTAGATCTTGTTGTAGTTAGTATAGCTGCCGATGTAGTTCCTATAACAGGCGAAAACAGAATTCTTGCATATTATGGCTTAAAAAGGCTCAACTTAAATCCCAGGCCGGGCTTTGAGTCTATTCTTTTTTACAGTAATGTTCTAAGAAAAAGCCAAACTGACGAGCAAACTGTTTTTGCAAAAGAAATAAATGTTACAGACCTTGTGTTTCTTATCGGGCCTCGAATTAATGCCGCAGGTAGAATCCATGAAGCTAAAAAAGCTGTAGAATTGCTGATTTGTGATGAAATGAAACAGACTCATGAGTTAAGCCATTCTATAAACGATAACAACCTTGAAAGAAGACATCTTGACAGCCAGATAACGCAAGAAGCCCTCAAGATGATAACTATGGACAGCAAGTTAAGGGCAAGCAAAAGTACCGTGCTTTATCATCCTGATTGGCACAAAGGAGTTATTGGCATTGTGGCTTCAAGGCTTATGGAAACATATTACCGCCCAACAGTTATTCTTACAGAATCAAATGGCGTGATTACAGGCTCTGCAAGATCTGTAAAAGATTTCGATATCTATGATGCAATTGATGCTTGTAGCGAATATTTAGATCATTTTGGAGGACATAAGTATGCGGCTGGCTTAAGTTTACAGCCCGGTAACTTTGATAAATTTCACCAAAAGTTTAAGGAATATGTCGATAATACTATAACTGAAGATATGCTTATCCCTGAAATAGAAATAGATGCAGAAGTTTCTATTACCCAGCTAAATGATAAGTTTTTTAGAGTGTTGAAGCAGTTTGAACCTTTTGGCCCCGGAAATACTAGTCCTGTGTTTTTAGCTACTAATCTTTATACAAAAGGAACTCCCAAAATTGTGGGAGAGAAACACCTTAAATTCAGCGTTATACAGCAGGGAAGCAGCAGAGAATTTGCAGTTATAGCATTTCAACAAGCCAAACATTATCAAATGGTTGCTTCAGGTAAACCATACGATATGGTTTTTTCTCTTGAAGAAAATAATTGGAATGGACAAACGTCTTTACAACTTAATGTTAAAGATTTGCGTTTTTCTATGTAATTGAATAATAAAGCATTATAAACATCCCCAAAAAGCAATATTATCTGATGGAAACAGTATTAAGTGGAATTAGGTCGACAGGAAATCTCCACCTTGGAAACTATTTTGGTGCTATCCGTAACTTCATAAGGATGCAACATGAACATAATTGTTATTTTTTTATAGCAGATTATCACTCGCTTACAACTCATCCAACACCTGAAAATTTGCACAACAATGTTAAGCAGGTGCTTGTTGAATATCTTGCAGCAGGGCTTGATCCTGAAATTGCAACCCTTTATGTTCAAAGTGATGTGCCGGAAGTGGCTGAATTGTATTTGCTGCTAAACATGAACGCATATATGGGAGAGCTTGAACGTTGCACAACGTTTAAAGATAAAGCCCGAAGCCAGCCAAACAATATTAATGCAGGGCTTCTTACGTATCCTGTTTTAATGGCTGCAGATATTATTATTCATAAGGCAACCAAAGTGCCGGTAGGAAAAGATCAAGAGCAGCATCTGGAAATGGCTAGAACATTTGCTAATAGATTTAACCGACTTTATAATGTTAATTATTTTATTGAGCCGGTAGCCTACAATTTTGGTGATGATTTAATAAAAATTCCAGGACTCGACGGTAGTACAAAAATGGGGAAATCTGAAAGTGAAGGGAATGCAGTGTTTCTAGCCGATGAACCCGAGGTTATAAGGAAAAAGGTGATGAGAGCAGTTTCTGATGCTGGACCCCAAACGCCTAATCAACCCAAAGCCCAATCCATTGAGAATCTGTTCAATATAATGAAAGTTGTATCAACAAAAGATACTATTAAGCACTTTGAAGATGCTTATAACAATTGCACAATTAGATATGGTGATATGAAAAAGCAACTTGCCGAAGATATAATTGCTTTTACAACGCCCTTAAGGGAGAAAATATTGGAGTTCGCCTCTGACAACGAATATTTGAAAAAAGTAGCAAAAATGGGTGCAGAAAAAGCCAGAGAAAGCGCTTCAAAAACTGTTAGGGAGGTTAGAGAAATTATAGGTTTTAAACCTTTTTAATCGACTCATTTATTAAACATTAAAACAAAGAACTATGAAACCATTGAAAAATATTACAGGATTTTCTTCATGGTTAATGAGAATTGCCCTGATATTAGTGATGTTTGTGTTTTTTATCCCATTGTTTATGGATTTTAAACTTAACACTCTTGACTTTTACATTGCTTCGGCTTTTATTGTTTTTAGTGTTCTTCTTTTTGCTGGAGGCTTCTTTAGCACGCCTCTTACTGTAGTTTCCGCACTCATTTTATTCGGATTATCTGTTTTTAAAACAGTTATTGTTTTTAATGGAAAGCTTAATGGTGAATTTGCAACATGGCTATTAATAGCAACTGTATGTTCATATTTTATTACACACGGAAACAAATAATCTGAAAATATTAATGCCAGAACTTATAGACACTTCCATAAAACAAGAAAAAGCCGTATTAGTAGGAATTATTAGCGGCAGAGACGATGAGACTTTAATCTCAGAGTATCTGGATGAGCTTGCCTTCCTTGTTGATACTGCCGGTGGTCTCTGCATGAAAAGGTTTACTCAAAAGCTTGATAAACCGGAACCTTCAACTTATATTGGGAAAGGCAAGTTAGAGGAAATCAGAGATTATGTTAGTGATAATAAAATAGACCTTGTTGTGTTTGACGATGATCTTTCATTATCTCAACTCAGAAACATTGAAAAATCTCTTAAATGTCGTGTAATAGATAGAAGTAATCTAATTCTCGATATTTTTGCTCTAAGAGCAAGAACTGCACATGCCAGAGTGCAGGTTGAACTTGCTCAATATCAGTACTTATTGCCTCGATTGGCAGGGATGTGGACTCACCTTGAAAGACAAAAAGGGGGTATAGGGCTCAAGGGTCCGGGTGAAAAAGAAATTGAAACTGATAGAAGGATAGTGAGAGATAAAATAGCCCTTCTAAAAAAGAAATTATCTCAAATAGATAAACAGAAAGCTACACAAAGATCAAATAGAGGAAGCCTTGTTAGGGTTGCTCTTGTCGGCTATACCAATGTTGGTAAATCTACAATAATGAATCTTTTAAGTAAATCTGATGTTTTTGCTGAAGATAAGCTTTTTGCAACTCTTGATACAACCGTTAGAAAAGTTGTTGTTGGAAACTTGCCTTTTTTACTGTCTGATACTGTTGGGTTTATTAGAAAGTTGCCTCATCATCTTATTGAATCTTTTAAATCAACCCTTGATGAAGTTAGAGAAGCAGACATACTAGTGCATGTTGCAGATATATCTCATCCCGGCTTTGAAGATCAAATAAAGGTTGTTAATCAAACTCTTACTGAAATTATTGGTGAAGAAAAGCAAACCATTATGGTTTTTAATAAAATTGACAAATATTCTTTTATTAAAAAGGATGAAGACGATTTAACACCTGTCGATAAATCTAACTATAGTCTTGAAGATATGAAGAGAACATGGATGGGTAGAGTTAATTCTCCATGTATTTTTATCTCAGCAAAAAAGAAAGAAAACATTGAGAGTTTCAGAAAAATGTTGTACGATAAAATTGTTGAAATTCATAAAATCAGGTATCCTTACGACAACTTTTTATATTAACAAATGCAGACACTTATTTTCCATATCGCTTTTGGATTTTTGTATTTGCTGTCTTTATTGCCTTTTTGGCTATTATACACCTTGTCATCTTTCATAAGATTTGTTTTATTTGGAATTTTTAAATACAGAAGAAATGTTATAGTTTCAAACCTTAACCTAGCATTTCCTGACAAAACCGAATTAGAAAAGACCAAAATTAGAAAATCGTTTGAACAGCATTTTTGTGATGTTTTTATAGAATCTCTTAAGCTGTTGAGTATTTCAGAAAGAAACATTAAAAGAAGGATGATTTTTGATGAAGAATCGGCAGAATTGATAGAAAAGTATTTCAATAGTGGAAAGATGGTTTTGGTTGTTTTAGGTCATTATGGCAATTGGGAATATATGGGGCCCGGATTTAAATTATGGAGAAGTAAGCCTCTTTTAAGCTCATATAGACCATTAAGCGGAAGAGTTGCTGATATGATACTTAAAAAATCACGAGATAGGTTTAAAACCATTATGGTGCCAATGAAATCACTTACCCGCGAATTACTCAGAAGAAAAGAGGATGTTTGTGGTGTTTTATTACTGGCAGACCAAAGTCCGGCAATTAATAGCCAGCATTACTGGATTAAATTCTTTAATCATGATACTCCTGTTTTTCAAGGAGCCGAAATAATAGCACGAAAATTGAACACACCTGTAGTTTTTCTGAATATTAGCAAAGAAAAACGAGGATTCTATAAAGCCTATTTGAGCCTAATAACAGATAATCCTTCAGACTTAAAAGAAGGAGAAATAACCTTTAGGCACACAAAAATGCTGGAAAATGACATTATGAGAGAACCGGCATATTGGCTATGGTCACACAGAAGATGGAAACATAATGACAAAAGGGGTGATAGTCCGTTGTTATTTTTTTGAAAAACTAAAACGTTCTCCTAAAGCAAATTCAACTATTTTGCCGTTTTCGTCTCTCTCTTTCTGAACAGTTAATGGATTGCCTGTAATATTACTAATTCTGGCCAAACCTGCGCCTGCAAAATCCCAAAAAGACATTTTGTTTCTATTTAGTCCGGCAGATACATCAATATTAGTTGCACTTTGAATAGTATTTACAGCAAATTGAGAAAGAGATCTTGAAGAAGTGTCTTCGGAGTAGGCCATTGAGTTGTTGTCACCCTCACTTATAATTCGATTATTATCATAAGAAGTGCCGAATATTGATGAGGAAGATGCTGCCAAGTTAGTTTGCTGTTTTTGATAGCTTAGAGAGATGTCTTTTTCAACACTAATGTTTGACGCTAACAAGGGTTTAGGACTTACCAAAATCTCTGGATTTTCAGAAGTAAGAGGAGTTGTAGTATTGTTTTTTATTGAACTTTTTTCCTCCATAAGTGAAGGTTTTACATTGTCAGTTTCGGCTATCTGCGATTCTTTAACTTCTTCTTGTAAGTTTTTTGGTGTTTCAATAATATGGCTTTCTTCAATTGCTAATTCAATATCTGATTTTTGCTTAGGAAGCATAAAGAATAGCCCAACCATTATAAAAATAACGGCAGCAGCCGAAGCATAAGACCAAAGTTGTTTTGTAATAATAATAGGTGATGTAACAAAACGTTTTAGAATTTGTGGTTTTTCGAATATTATGTCGTTGTCAGGTAGTAGGACTGTTTTTTTATAAAGCTCAAAATCTTTGTTTTTTTCGGGATTTTTTCCCAAAAACTTTTTTAGAGCGTCCTCTTCTTCAACGGAAAGATCTTTTTCAATGTCGGCAATACAAAACCAATCAAAGTTATTTTCGTTGATTGGGAGACTAGTATCAGGAACTTTAAGAGCAGCTTTGTTGTTAAAAGAAAGGTTGTCGGCATCTTTTAATTCAACTATTTCAAATCTATCAAATTCTTCTTGCAGGTCAGCATTTTCTTTTAAAAACGACAAAAGAGATTCAACCTGCTCTTTCGGCAAGTTGCCCTCAAAATAGTCGAGGAAAAAGATTTCGTAATTTGACCTGTTAATTTTCATTTCTTTATATTACTTTATCAAGGCTTCCTATATAGTTTTTTAAAAAATTTCTTGCTCTGTATATATAAACTTTAACTTGCGACTCATTCAATCCTGTTATTTCTCCTATTTCCTGATAAGAATACCCTTCATAATCTCTCAACAATATTACATTTCTTTGAATCTCAGGCAAATTTGCAACAGCTTCGTCAAGAATCTCTTTTAACCCGGAGTATTCGCTTGTGTGCGAATGTATATTAAAAGCTGCCTCCGTTAATTCAGTCTGCCGGCTGTACTTCCTTATGTCGTCTATCATGGTGTGGTATGCTGTTGTAAATAAATAAGATTTTGCTTTTTCAAAACTTATATCAGCATGCTTAATCCACATTTTTTCAAAACTATCCTGTACAACATCTCTAGCTCTGTCTTCATCAGATATATTTTTCCGAATGAAGCGAAAAACGCCATCAGCATAAGTATCCACACATTGATTAAACTCAGAAGCTGTCATTTCATGTTGTTTTTGCCCGCTTTCTGTGTATGAGACGGTTTAAGTATCCGTAAAGTTACAGAAGTTACAAAAAAAAATCAAGTATTTTATTCTTTGCCCTATTTCACTTACTTTTGCAATATGGCTCCGTAGTTCAATTGGATAGAATAGCAGATTCCGGTTCTGTCGGTTGGGGGTTCGAGTCCCTTCGGAGTCACAAAAAAAAAGAGGCTTTAAAGCCTCTTTTTTTTATTTAACAAACTCCAGACTATATATTATTGACTGAAGTTGTCTCATGAAGTTTCTTTTGCCTTTATTTGGGTAATAAACGAAAGCATCGAGATAAAGTAAAAACTTACCGTTGTCTTCTGCAATTGTATATCCAATAAATGGCCCCCCCATATGATCGCCCTGAGTTCTCCATAAACCACTTGTTTCCACAGCATATTTGCCATTGAAATTTATTTCTTTGGAGATTGGTGGGATATTTACATCATCTTTTCGGGTGCTATTATATGTTGTCATAAAAGAGCCTTCTAATTGACCAGGAATATGAAGCTTAGTTAGAGAATCTCTTCTTGTCCAAATAGTGTTGGGATTAAAGTCGAAATCAGCATCTCTGTAAGGAAGTATGCTAACCAAAATGCTCATTTCAAGGTCTTCTATTGTTCCAGTACGTCTAATCCACATAAAATTCTCGGTTTTTTTGGCAATATAAAAACCTTGAGGAATAACCATTTTAATGCCAAAATCCTTCTCCAAAGCCATCATAACCTCCATGTTTTGCATTAGCTTGTTGGCGTTTATATTTCTTTCATATTCTGCCTTCAAATAATAATCAATAAATGTCTGAGCGTTTGCAATAATTGTTCTGTTAAAAGTTTCGACAGCGGGAGCAATTACTTTTATTACAATTTGAGGATGTGACCAAACATTTTTACCTATTTCAATTTTAGCTTTTTCTTCATTAGGATTAATTTCAGCAATAAATATATGCCTATGGCTTTCAAATATTTTTGTAAAAGCTTTTTCTTCGATTTGAATGATATTAAATAATGGTTCAGCTTGAGGAAACATAGGTATATTGGCTGCAAATACAGACTTAAAGCCTTCTCCGGCTTCACCTTTCCAATTATTGCTGTCCATAATCAATAATAGTTCACCTGCTTTGCCTGATGCTGAGGGCTGCTTTGGGCTTTCTCCGGTTTTACAAGAAGCCAGAAACGCAAATAGAATTAATATTGCAATTTTCTTCATATTAAATGGGTTTTTAGAATTCATAACTAGGGAAGGAGAATTTTCAAAGTTTGCCCTTCCAATAATTCTTCAGTGTCTTCAATATCATTTAATTCGATAATATCTTCAACTGTAATGTTTTCATAACGGCTAGCTATATCTAACAAAGTGTCTCCTTGTTTAACGATATAAAGGAAATAATTATTTTCTTCATCAAGCATTTCGTCAGAATCTTCTTCTTCAATAATATCATCAAAAACAATTTCAACATCTGAATCTTGTATTTCAGCATTCTTAACCTTTGATGTAGAAGCAACTGCTGCTCGTCTAACAATAAGATTTTGACCTGGGTGTATCATATTTCCTGTAAGATTGTTCCAATCTTTAAGATCACTAATGCTTACTTTGTACTTGCTTGCTACTATACCAAGGCTTTCTCCACTTTTAACAATGTGAACATTGTTGTCTGTATTTATATTTGGTAGAGAAAGAGGATTTGGGGCTTTTACTATAAGTTTCTGTCCTGTTCTGATTGTGGTGCCCTTGAGGTTGTTTAATTGTTGAATTTCTCTTACCGATGTTCCGTATTTTCTTGCTATTGAGCCTAATACCTCACCACTTCTTACAACATGAATAGTTGTTTCAGAAGATTTTGCAACCATTTCTTCATGGCGCAATTGCTCTGTAGATTTATGATTATATATTTTTTCTTCGTTCGTTAGAAAAACGCCGGTATAATCTTTTGGGATTCTTAAAATATATGCTTCTTTGTTGTTTTGTGGAATTAACCCTTTTCTAAAAGCCGGGTTAAGATACCTTAGATGGTCGTAGGGAACACCAACTATTTCGCTAACTGCTTTAAAACTAAGCATATGCTTAACATGAATTGTGTCAATATCGTGGTAGGAATAAGGTGCAGGAATAGGATAAAGATTGTGCTCGTCTGAAAACTCCATTACATAAGCAACAGCAATAAAGGCAGGCACGTAATTTCTAGTTTCCCTTGGAAGATATGAGCTTATAGCCCAAAAATCTTTAACTCCTCCGGCTCTTCTAATGGCGCGGTTAACATTTCCCGGACCTGCATTATAAGCGGCTAAAGCTAAAAACCAATCTCCATAAATATTATAAAGGTCTCTAAAATGTCTGCAAGCAGCAACTGTGGCTTTTTGAACATCTGCTCTATCGTCGACAAGGCTGTTCACCTGTAATCCATACATGCGACCGGTTCCTAGCATAAACTGCCATATTCCTGTAGCGCCGGCGCGAGATCTTGCCACTGGATTCAAAGCCGACTCTATAACGGCAATATATTTTAATTCTAATGGAAGATCATATTTGTCGAGTTGTTCTTCAAAATAAGGGAAATGCAATTCAGATAAGCCTAAAACTCTCTCAGTAAGTTCTCTTCTGTTTTTTGCATAGAGATTTATAAAAGATTTTACCCTGTAATTATATGTGAATTTCATTGGGGTTCTTTGGTTTATTTCCTCTATTCTGGCTTTATAAATACTGTCGCTATACTCTGGGATGAAGTCTTTAGGAAATTGCGTGGAAGCTATTCTGTTATTTTTATAATCAGGAAAATTTTTTGCTCTTAAAAGAGCAGCAAGGCTATCTAGAGATCTTACAGCAGGATTTTCGGGCTCAATTATTATTTCTGTAGAATCTTGTGTCTCTTGCGATACAGAAACGTTTGTGCAAAATGTTGATATTAAAAATAGTATGATAAATATGAAATATTTTGACATAGTTAAATTATATTATTTAGTGAATGAAAATAGCGAAAGGATTAATTAATGAAATTACAAAGACAGAAAATCAGTTAGTCTTTGCTTTGTTCTTTTTTGTTGTCTTTGTCTTCGTCTTCTTTTTGGGCATCTTTAAATTCTTTTACGCCCTTGCCAAGTCCTCGCATTAGTTCGGGTATTTTTTTCCCACCAAATAAAAGAAGAATTATAACAGCTATAATAACTATTTCCCAAGGTCCCGGTGCCCACAATAATATTGATGCAATCATGATAGTATGTTTTATGTTTGTTTTCTGAAATATATAAATTAATACGTTTTTTTAATGAAAAAGTTATTGAGATTCTATGAAATTATCTTTGTTTCACAATCCATTCTGCAGGGTTTAATTTATTGGTGCCATGCCAAATTTGAAGGTTAAGTTCAGTCTTTTTTTCTTGATCGGTTGTGAAAACAATTCCAAGATCTTCCTTAGTAGTAACCTTTTGGCCATTTTTCACAAACACCTCCGACAAATTTGAATATACGCTCAGATACTCGCCATGTCTGAGGATTACTGCATAATTCGACCCGGGCACATAAATAACGCGGGAAACAGTTCCTTCAAAAACAGATCTGGCTTTTGCACCTGCAACTGTAGCTATATCTATCCCATTATTCTGGATTTTAATTCTTGGAAGTACAGGATGAGCCCTTTCCCCAAAACCGGCAGTAATAACACCTCTTTCAACAGGCCAGGGAAGCTTCCCTTTGTTTCCGGCAAAATTTCTAGATAAGGCTTTTTCTTCTGGAGTTAGCGTGTATTCTTTTGTTACAGGTCTTCCCTCAGCCTTTGCTCTTTCTTCGGCTTTTTTCCTTTCCTCCTCAATAATTCTAGAGATAGCATTATCCAAGGCCTGAATAGCTTTCTGATGATTGGTAAGTTGTTTTTTTAAATCATTTTCTTGTTTTTTCAAACGTTCAATTGTCTGGTTTTGTTGTGATTTAGCTTTTGACAAAAGTTCAATTTCTATTCTTTCTTCAGCAAGCAATCGTTGTTGAACTGCTTTTTGAGCTTCCATTTCAGCAACTTTCTGATTTAACTCATTACTTGTTTCAACAATCTTTTCAGCTTGAATTTGCCTGTGTCTTGCATATTGTTGCAGGTACTTTAATCGTAAATATGCCTGATTAAAATCACGAGAGGAGAAAATAAACATAAGCCTTTGATACGAGCTTTGATTTCTGTAAGCATAATATATCATTCTTGCATAAGAAGATTTGAGTTCGTCAAGTTCCTTTGAAAGCTGTTCTATGTTTTGGTTGTAATTTGCAATTCTTCGGTTTAATAACTGTATGTCGTTGTTAATTACCTTAATCAAATTCTCCCTTTTTTGTATTTGATTGTTTAGAATTACCAATTCATTTAGGCTTGCAGAAGCAGAAGTTCTTGTTTGTTTAAGAAGCTCATTAGTAAGTTTAATATTATTTTCAAGTTCTCTCCTTTCTTTTTCAAGAGCATCGCGAGATTGACCAAAAGACATCAATCCGAAGCAGATTAAAACCAGAAAAATGCTAAAAGTCAATTTTTTCATATCTGGGGGGAATTCGAAAACTCATGTTTTGCGGCAAATTTATACCCATTTTGCTAAATCTCAAAAATAATTCTGCATGTGTTGACCTATCGGTGAATACCATTTCCAATGCAGCAGGGAAGAGCTGATTTTCAATTTTTTCCCATTCAGAATAATTTGCAGTGATGAATTTTCCGGAATTATCTGAAATCACATTTTTTCTAATCTTATAATTCGTAGTTTCAATAAAAATATTTTGAATAAGATATACTGAAGAATTACCAATTTTTCTACGGTGCTGGTTGCTTAATTTAATTAAGTCTCGTTCATTACTCAAAATAAAATAAGATGTTTCAAAATGAGGAAAGTCGTTTCCTGTAAGAAGAGATTGTAACATGAAAAAGTCGAGGTTTGCACCCAGTTTCTGATTTATAAACCTGTTATCTCCAACATAATAACTGCTTTCCATTCTGTTTACAAATTTAACCGAATCAGGAGTAATTAACATCCTAACTACCTCAATACCCAAGGCAGGAGTAACAGAAATATAAATAGCTGAATCTTTTCTGATTCTGATAGAACCTCCTATGCTGTGTGTACGCCCCTCCCAAATTGCATTACCTGAAAATCTGGTTGCAAACCATTCAAAATCCGCCGAATTATGTTTAAGTTCAGCAAAGTAATCTTCTGGTGTTTCAAACACTTTTTCTTCTTCTTTGTGAAACAACTTCTTTGTTTTACAGCTCCAAAATGAAACCACAAATGAAAAAGTTATTAGTAGTAAGAAGATTTTTCTAAAAAATGGACTATTCATATAATGTTTTATCGATGATTTTTTGATTAAGAAATTTACTTCCTTCTCCTGCTGAAGCTGCTTTTTCCCAATAATAGAAAGCTTTTTCTTTGTCTCCTAATTTATAGAGAACATCTCCATAGTGTTCTATAACAACTGGACGATCTTCTTCAGAGCTATTCAGAGCCTTTTCCAGCCAAACTTTTGCATTCTCATAATTACCGGACTGATAAAGAATCCATCCGTATGTGTCTTGAAAAGCCGACTGTCCTGGCTTTATCTCATTTGCAAGCTTAGACATTTCTTCGGCAACTTCTAAATTCTCTTTTCTAACAGAAAGTGAATATGCGTAATTGTTTAAAGCATATGCATTTTGCGGATTTCTTTGAAGAGCGTTGATATATGCATTATCAGCATCTTCATGTTTTTCAATTTTTCCATACGAGTCTGCCATCAGAGTATAAAAATCTGAGCTAATTTCATTGTCGTGAATTACCAATGGCAAAGCTTGTTTCATAGCGCTGGTAGTAATTTCATATTCTTTCAGAGAATAAGCCGCTATTGCCTGATAATAAAACAGTGTGGCATATTCAAAGTAATATTCAAGAGCAGAAGTTGAGTTTTTTAACATTGATTCATAGTCCCTTAACTCAGAGTCAATGTATAGTAACTGCTCCCAAACAGGGAAATTGTCAGGATTTATTTCCAGAGCTTTGTGATAATATTTTCTGGCTTTTTCGAATTTTTTATCTCTGAAAAGAAAATCCCCAAATATGTAATAAGGCACAGCACTATCGGGATTACTTTCAATGAAGGTTTCACACAATTCATATGCATATACCTTATACAAGCTGTCGTTTGAAGAGAATTGGAAAAAGGAGAACATTATTCTTTCCTTGTTTTCAACATCTAAAGCTGAACTTTTAAAGGCTTTTTTAACGTATGAGAATGCTTTTTCCTTTTCATTTTTTTGCTGGTAAAAATCGGCAATTAGTAGCAGTGGATAGGGATTAAACGGATCAAGAGCGAGCATTTGTTCGTATATTTCAAATGCTTTGTTTTTCATATTAGCATTTGAATAAAGTGTTGCCAGATAATCAAGATACTGTATTTCATCTGAATAAATAGCCACAAGCTTTTTTACATCCTCAATAGCTTTTTCTATCCTTCCGATTTTGAGGTAAAGGTCTTGTCGCTCGATTGCAATATCTTCAGAAAATCCCAGAATTTTTTCCATCTGGTTATAAACCTCAATTGCCTCTTTGTGTCTGTTCAGGAATTTAAGGGTTTCTGCATGCCCAATGTATAAGTTTGGTTTTGTGGGGTTTTCAGCTATAAGTTTTTTTTCAATCTCGATAGTCTTATTATACTGATTATTAAGGGCATATATGTCAGCTAAAAGTATATTGTAATATATATTTGCTGGGTCGAGCTGTTGTGCTTTTTTTGCAAAAACTAAAGCATCTTTATATAATCCTTCAACAGCGTGAATAGTTGCAAGTTCGTAATATGCCGCACAGTTTGTTGGGTCTTTTTCTACAGCGTCAGCATATAGTAATACTGCGCTGCTTATATTTCCCTTGATTTTTTGTCTTGTTCCTTCGATCAGAAGAGCCGAACTTTCCATTCGGTTAACCTCTGAGACAGTTACTTTCTTACTTTGTTCTGATTTGGATATTGTTTTGCACGAAGTAAAAGCTATTATAAACCCATTTAGCAGTAAAAACAAATAACCCCATTGCTTGATTTTCATTATTTTACACTTTTTATTAAGTCTATTTTGTTCCCGTGTGTCCGAATCCTCCCGCTCCTCGCTTGGTTTCGGAAAGATTATCAACTAAAACAAATTCAGCCCTTTTATGTTCTGCAATTATCATTTGCGCAATTCTGTCGCCGTTGTTTATTGTAAAGTCCCTATCAGATAAGTTTATTAGAATTACCATAACTTCTCCTCTGTAATCTGCATCAATTGTTCCGGGTGTGTTTAAAACAGTAATTCCCGATTTAATTGCGAGCCCGCTTCTAGGCCTTACTTGTGCTTCATATCCAATTGGCAACTCAATGTACAGTCCAGTTGGTACTAAAGAACGTCCAAGAGGTTTAATTATTATTGGTTCATTTAAGAATGCTCTTAAGTCCATTCCTGCAGAAAATAATGTTTCGTATTCAGGTAAAGGGTTGGTTGATTTGTTAACGATTTTTATACTTATATTTCCCATAAAAAGCTTTTTTAATGGACAAAGATAAGTAAAAGCGTACTATTTGAAAGTAGTTTTTAAGAGAACTCTAAGAAAGAAATTATTCAAATATTGAGTCAGGAGATAATATTCTGTTGATACTGTCAAGAATCAATGCCTCTCTACGTAGCTGTTGCTCTAATAGCCATGCTTCTTTTTCGTTTTTAAAAAGGAGGGATTGTATAGAATCAACAAGATCAGCGATGTCGGTATTGTTATTGCTGAGAATTATCAAAGTTGCATTTCTGTCCGTAAATCTTTTAAAACTAGTTCTGAAACCTTTCCATCTGCCAGGGTGGTGAACAGCTTTAATTCCAAACACATCTTGAAGCCTCCATCCGTAGCCATATTCCACAATGCTGTCATTAACAAGTCGCTGAAATTCAAAAGCTTCTTTTGCAACTTCTTCCGGAATAATTGAGTTTTCATAAAACGCCCTGTCCCATTTTAATAGATCAGGAATGTTAGAATAAACCCCCTTATCTCCAAATACTGCATCAAGGTTGTCTTCGGGAATAATGCGCCAGCTATTTCTTGTTTTTCTGAACCCTTTTGCTCTGTCGATATTTTCTTTTGGCTTGCGAATATCATAAACGAATGTATTTGATAATCCTAGTGGAATAAAAACTCTTTTTTCAAGAAATTGTGCATAACTCATTTTGCTAACTCTTTCAATTATTAGTCCGAGAAAAACATAACCAGAATTAGAATATTCAAACTTCTCTCCAGGGGTAAAGTTTAATGGTCTCTTTTGTTCAATAAAAAGATTTAATACATCTTCGTTGTTTGGATATTGTGATTTTTTCCAGAATTTTTCAATTAAGAACATATAATTCTGCAGTCCGGAAGTATGAGTAAGAAGCTGTTTAATTGTAATATTCGGATAAGGAAATTCCTGGATATGCTTAACGACTTTGTCGTTTATATTTAATAAAGAATCTTCTTGAAGTAGCAGAATAGCTGTCGAAGTATACGTTTTTGAGATGCTAGCAAGCTGAAAAACAGTTTCTTTTGTTGATGGAATAGCATTTTTCAAATCTGCAAAACCAAAACATCTATCGTACAGAACATCTCCATTAAATGATATGTAAATATTTCCATTGAATTCAATTTGTAAAAGGAACTCGGTTACTTTATTATAGAAATATTCATAATCTTCATTTGTCCATAGAGGTTCTTTGTATTCTTCATAATTGATGGAAATCATTTCTTTAGCAGGATTTTTATCTTGCAATAAAAATGCACTGCTCACAATTAAAAACAATATCAAAAAAATAAATAATTTGCTGGTGTTGTGTGGTTTATTGAACATATAAAAGATTAGATAGTTGTAACAAATAAAATACAAAATTAATAGTTTATTAGTTATTCATTATTAACGAATGAAAATTGAATGCTGGTTTATGCTTGTTTTCATTAATTTATAATGTATAAAAGTGTAACTTTATAGGCTCCAACAGAGTTTAACAGATATATAAATGTATAAGATATTTTTATGAAGAAAAACAGCTTGATTATTTTTTTGATAATTATTCTTGCCGCAATATCCTCGTGCGTTCCACATAGAAAGATGGTTTACCTTCAGGATAAAGGAACAGGAGGAGATACCTTAACATTTTCAAAGCCTGAGTATAAAATAAAAGCGGGCGATATCCTTCATATAAGAGTTTTAACCTTAGATGAGGAATCCTTTATGACGTTCAACAATATTGAAGGCAGAGGAGGCGGTGCTTATTCTTCAAGAGAAAACCAGATTAGTGTTTATTTGCATGGATATACAGTTAATGATGCTGGAGAAGTAACTCTTCCGATAATTGGAGTTATGAAAGTTACAGGGTTAACAACAGATGAGGCAATGGATTTAATAAGCAAGCAAATAAGTGAATATCTAATCGGGGCTACAGTAATTGTGAAAATTGCTAACTTTTCTGTAACTATTTTAGGAGAGGTTAGGCGGCCGGGCAATTATTATGTTTATGATAATAGGTTTACGATTATGGATATAATTGGGCAGGCCGGCGACTTAACAGAGTTTGGTAACAGAAAGGTTAATGTAGTCAGGCAAACTGAAGAGGGAGCTATATTTGCGGAGTTGGACATTACAGACAGAAAATCAGTAAGTTCCGAATTCTATTATTTGCAACCTAATGATTTGGTATATGTTCAGCCCTATGTTGTTAAAAGGCTTGGATTCAGAGAGTTTCCCTTTAGTGTTTTGTTCTCTGCAGTTACAACACTGATATTATTATTGAATTTTGTAAATTAAGATAATCAAGAAAAGATGAGTCAGGATCCATTTCGCGAAGAAACAATCGATTTTAAAAGGCTTGTGCTAAAGTATATTAGGTTTTGGTATTGGTTTGTGATATCAGTGTCTGTAGCATTGGCAATCGGGTATTTTGTAAACAAATTTGCGGAAATTGTTTATAAAGTAAAAGCTACAGTCTTAATAAAAGATGACAGAAGAGGTGGGTTTAGGGGTAGCCAAGCTTCATCATTTATGAGAGAAATGGATATTTTTAATCCGAGAACAAATATCTTTAATGAAATAGCGGTTATAAAATCAATTTCATTAGTTGATTCTGCAATTAGAAAGCTTGATTTGGATGTGTCATATTATAATATAGGAAGATTAGTAGGAGAAATTAGAACTACAGAGATTTATGTAAATAGTCCATTCAGAGTTATTTATGATATAGATAAACAGACATTAAAGAATAAGAGTTTTAATGTTAAAATTATTTCGGAAAACGAGTTTGAACTCGAACTATCAGAAACTAGCAAAAAATTTCTTCAAAATGGGAAAAAAACGATAAAAGCAGAGTTTGACAAGCCTGTTGTTTTAGATGACACATACATAATTGTTGAGAAAAAGGAAACATTTAGTAAAGAAAATCATGTTGGAAGAGAGTTTATTTTTACAATAGAAGATTTAAATAGCCTTGCGGTAAAATATTTTCCTAAATTAAAGGCGGAACCACTTAGTCAGGATGTTTCAATTGTGGAAATTTCATTCGAAGCAACCAACGCTTTAAGAGCAATAGACTTTTTGAATTCGCTCATTAATGTTTATTTAGAACAAGGGTTAAATGAAAAAAACCTAACGGCAGAAAATACTATCAAGTTTATTGATCAGCAAATAGATATAACTGTTGATTCATTATACATTGCGGAAAAAAAGTTGCAGGAGTTTAGAAAAGAAAAAAGGTTAATGGATATAGGCCAACAAGCAACACAACTATTTAATGAGCTACAAAAGCTGGACAATCTAAAAGCATTGGAATCTGTGAGACAAGAGTATTATAACTATTTGTTGCAGTATATTGCTGACAATATGGATTTCAGAGAAGTTTTTAGCCCTTCAGCAATAGGGATTGAAGACCCTGTTCTAAATAATCAAATTATTAGGCTTGGAGAATTGTATGCAGAAAAATCTAAATTATTATTAAGCACAACATATAGAAGTCCCAACATCAAAATTATTGATTCAGAAATTTTATTGGCAAAGAAAACACTTGAAGAAAATGTCAAAAATCAAAAAAACTCATCTATTATATATCTAAACGATTTAAATCGTCGAATAGAAACCGTTGAAAACAAAATTACTGAACTGCCAGGGACAGAAAGAGAATTAATTGGAATTCAAAGACGATTTAATTTAAATGATGCCACTTATAATTATCTGCTTGAAAAAAGGGTTGAAGCAGGAATCGCTCTTGCATCAAATATTTCAGATAATAGAATTATTGACGACGCCAGATCTATTGGTTTAGTTTCTCCAAAGAAAAGCAGGAACTATACAATAGCCTTAATTATTGGCTTATTTATTCCTCTATCCATATTGATGATTAAAGATTTTTTTAACACCAAGATTCAGGATAAAAAGGACATTACCAATATTGTTAAATTTCCTATACTTGGCATTATTCCTCACAATAAAAAAACTGGGAAAAGCTCTCGAATTAATTTAATAGTTTTCCAGGACCCCAAGTCGGCGGTTGCAGAAGCATTTAGAGCAATGAGAACTAACTTGCAATATTTTGCTGCTGAAGCTCAAAACAAAATAATTTCAATTACAAGCACCAAGTCAGAAGAGGGAAAAACTTTTTCTGCAATTAATCTCGCCTCAGTTATTGCCATAAGTGGTAAAAAAGTAGTATTGCTTGGGGCTGATATGAGAAAACCTAGAATACATGATGAATTTGATATTGAAAAAGATCCCGGATTGTCAAACTTCCTAATTGGCAAAGCCACAATTGATGAAGTAATCCAAAAGGTTGAGCATAATGAATTCCTAAATATAATTACATCTGGGAATACCCCCCCAAACCCATCTGAGCTTATCGAATCGCCCAGAATGCAGGAGCTATTGACTGAGCTTAAGAAAAGGTATGATTATATTGTAATAGATACTCCGCCTGTAGGCATCGTACCTGACGCAATTCATATTCTGAAAAAGTCTGACATTGTTGTGTATGTTGTTAGACAGCGATTTACTGAAAGGTCATCTCTAGAGTTTATTAATGAGTTTACATCAAAGATTGAACTTAATAATATCTGCTTGGAGATTAATGATGTAAAGCTTTCAAAAACTGGCTATGGTTACGGTTATGGTTACGGCTATGGCTATGGTTATAGCTATGGTTATGGCTACACTGATGAACAAAAAGCCACAAGAGTTTCCTTTCTTAATGAAATTGGAAAAGCATTCAAAAAAACCTAAAACTATCTATCCCTATTTTTTTATTATTTATGGTATTCCGTTATAAGGAGCCGCCAAAGATATTAACACATTTAAGTAAATATTGTTAATATCAATATAATGTTTTGGCGGATTAAAAAAAGATATTAATTTTGGAACTTAGGAGAAGAATTTTTTTAAGCATTTACTTATTTACATGAGTTGAGTTTGCAACAAAAGCACCCTGTTTTTCGTATAAACAAACATTATTGAAAGATAAGCGTTTGTTTTGCTGACAAGTTGCAATCTCAAACATTTGAGATAACTGAAAATAATATTAAAACAACACATATGAACACTAAAGCCTTATTGTTAAAAAGCATTTTTATTTGCGTTTTTTTAACAATGTTTTTAAATTCTGCAAAAGCACAAAGTCCTGCCGGAATCGGAACATCGGCAGAAAATGTGCTATGGCTTAGGTCAGATCAGGGCACATCTACAACCACCAACAATAACCCGGTAAGTGGATGGACTGATGCCAGCGGAAATTCTAATGATGCAGCGCAGTCAAATGCAGTAAATCAGCCATTGTATATTTCTTCTGGAATAAATGGCTTGCCAACCCTTAGATTTGACGGAGTGAACGATTTTTTGACCGTTCCTGACAATGACAATCTTGACAATACAGCCGGAGTGTCTGTTTTTGTGGTTGCACAGCCAGATAATCAGGATGCTACACCAAGAGGAATAGTCTCCAAAAGGGTAAGCGCTGGGAATCAAGAAGCGTATTATTTATTTACTCACACTAACCGTTATTTGTATTTTAATGCTTCAACGAGCAGAATTAACGGAACAGATGCTGTAACCGATCAATCACAATTGTTTTCTGCAGTTTATAATGGGAATATTCCAAATCCAAGGTCCAGAGTTTTTATTAACGGAAGTCAGAGTGGAAGTGGCAATGGCCCTGCAAGCATAGGAAATATGGCTTCTGATTTGCATATAGGGATATTGAATCCTGCATACGGAAGTGGATTTAGAGGCGATATTTCAGAAGTAATTGTTTATAGAACAGCACTTAATGCTGCAGAAAGATCAATTGTTGAAGCATATTTAGGCAATAGATATAGTCTTTCTTTAGGAAATACTGCTTTTTCTTCAACAACACATAATTATGGCTTTATTGGTATAGGTCATTCTCAAGGAGAAAAATACATTCAAACTCAAAGCATAGGAAGTGGTTTGTACCTTGAAGAAATTAATAACTCTCTCGATGAAACGAATGAATTTGTTTTTGCCGGACATGACAATACCGCCCATGGCACAAACGAACTCGACCTTCCAACGATACCGGATGTAAATCTTGACCAAAGATGGAATAGGGTTTATTATATTGAAAGAATTCAGGGAGATGTTGTTGATGCAGGCGAAACTGATGTAAGAATTGGTTTTGATTGCAACGAAGCCGGAATACCAGCAGATGCCTCAAGGCTTTACGTTTTACTTTACAGAGCAGGCACATCAGGAGAATTTTCACATGTTTCTCAAGGTTATGCTAGTGTAGCAGATAATAAAGTTTATTTTAATGTCGCAAACGCAAACTTTTCTTCCGGTTATTACACTATTGCAAGATCAGATTTAGAAGTGTTAGTGTTTTATAGTTTTAATGACGGAAATTGGGATGATCTTAGCAGATGGAGCTTAAATCCTAGTATTTATATTGCTCCTCCAAATCTTCCTGGACCTGCCGATAGAGTTGTTATTCAAGAAAACAAAACAATAACTGTTAATATAAACAATATTGAAGCAAGTGTTTTGGAGGTAAATCATGGAATAATCGATTTCCAAAATACAACAGGCCATGTTTTTTCCACAATTACAGGATTGCCTAGTGGATTAATACGAATCTCTTCTGATAATTTTCCTCTTGGAAATATAAGCGGATTTGCAGATGCTTCTTCCGGTGGAACAGTAGAATATTATGGGGCAGGGTTTTCTTTGGAAGCAACCCGCACATTCAGAAATCTTGTAATTAATTTAAATAACGCGGCTAGTCAAGTCGTTTTGCTTTCAAATTATACCATAAATGGCAACCTTACAATAAGCAGAGGAGAGTTGCATTTTGGTAATGGCTCTTCTACAATTTCAAGAAATTTGACTGTTTATGAAAATGTTACTATTAATGCAAATGGGAAAATAAGAACAGGAACCGCAAATGCTAGACATCAGTTTAGTGTTTATGGCGATTTTACCAATTATGGCAATCTTCAATTTACAAACAGAGTTGCTGTAAATTTCGGAGCCGAAGCAACAAATGGCATTGTGGATGTTAATTTCAGAAGTGCCGTTAGAGATCAGAATATGATTTTAGAAGGTCCGGCAAGGTTTTATAGAATTGCAATTGAAAAGGGACTTACAAATACTTATGAACTATATATGGAAGCTGCACAAGCTTCATATTTTGAACTTTTTGGATATGCCGGACAAGGACATCCTGATAATGCGCAGCTATCTGTAAATAATAATGCATTTGGTTTAGCATATGGAACAGTAAGAGTAGGACCAAATATTACTATTGCAAGATTGAATCAGGGAGGAAATTATAACGTTTCTGAAAATGCTATTTTATGGGTTGATGGCGGTAGTGTTACAAAGCCTAGTGGGACAGGAGAAGCGGTTGTTGTTTATGGTAAAATAAAAATTTCAAATGGTACATTTACTTCAAACGCTCCTAGCGGAATAACATCCAGGTTGAATGGAATTTTTGAATCAACAGGCGGAACTACTGTAATTACTCAGTTTAGAACATCAGTATATGGCTCACATCATATTGGCGGGTACATACAAACAGGCGGACATGTTACAATAGATGGGCATAACGCTAATAACAATTATTATAGCTTCTCATTGTCATACGAAGGAAATGCCTTCATCCTTACAGGTGGAACAATGACGGTTTTAGGAACAAACACCAAAGGGGCAATGTTTATTAACTCCGACCCTGTTAATCACAATGTTAGTGTTTTTACGGGAGCCTTGTTAAATCTTGTTGCAAACAGTACTAGAATTTTTAAAATTACTTCTAGAGCTCCGTTTCCCAATGTTATTATGAGTAGGGATGGCGCAGGAGCAAGAGAGTTTGTTCTGGAATGTGGTTCGGTTGGCACTACTCCGGCAAATATGTCGGAATTGAATGCTCAACCATTGGTTGCCAAAGGCTCACTAACGATTCAAGATAATATAATTTTTAACCCTAAGGGCAACGACGTTACTATTGGTGCCGGATATTCAATTGGCTCAGGAGCCAGCTATATAGCAGCAAGCAATAATACCATTTTTTCAGGAGCAATAAGTAATTTCTCAATTGCAATACATGCATCTGCAACCACAAAGTATTTTCATAATTTAGTTTATAATAATCCTAGCAGAATAGGAACATTAACAGTTTCAGATATTGTCATTGGCAATAATCTTAGTGTTTTGGCAGGAACTTTCAGCACAGGAAATCAGGTTGTTACAGTAAGAGGAAATATTACAAATTCAGCTACAATAGAAAATGGAGCTAGCGGCAAAATACTAATTACACATAGAGGCCGTGTGCATACTGTTAATTTGACCAACGGAGGAAGTTATACCTCTGTTCCAACAGTTAGTTTTGTAGGAGGCGGCGGAGTTGAGGCTTCAGCCGTTGCCGTTTTCGATGGCACACCAAATGCAGGCAACCCTTTGCCTATTAGTAAAATTGTTATTACTAACACAGGCAGAGGTTATACTTCTGTGCCTACAGTTAGTATAACAGGAGGCGGTGGAGCAACTGCTACAGCCGTAATTTTAACTACACATGAAATTGGAGGAAATGGAAATGGAGTGTTTGGAAATTTGGAGATTGATGAACCAACGACTACTGCTCAGGCTGGCAATATGTATACTTTCTTAACAAGCAATCAAACAGTAGACAATCAGCTAATTATTACTAGTGGGGTTTTCGACCTAAGAAACAATAAACTACGTTTGAATGGCGGTCTAAGCAGTGAAATTTGGACAGATTATGGAAACACTAGGATGATAAGAACGACAGGAAATCATTCTGATGGTGGATTTGAACGGTATATTGCAGCAAATCAATTATTTTTATTCCCAGTTGGAACAAGAGCCTTGCCTTCTTATACAGGCAATTTGAATAGGTACACTCCATTAAGGGCGACCATATCAAATCTTAACCCATCCGACAATGGTTTTCTTCAAGTTAATCCCGTTGGATATGAATTACCAACATTAAATCCCGGCAACTCAAATGAAAGAGCATTAGCTTATTATTGGAGACTAAGGCAGAAAGGGT
The DNA here is from genome assembly GCA_018335675.1 of Bacteroidota bacterium. Classification (GTDB taxonomy): domain Bacteria; phylum Bacteroidota; class Bacteroidia; order Bacteroidales; family UBA7960; genus PWND01. The sequence continues at coordinate 66,855 of JAGXRQ010000050.1, forward strand.
TTAGCTCTATACCCAATGTAAACAATGTATTTACATATGATTTAAGGGATGTTAGGACACCTCCAAACATTAATTCCTATGTGGTAGGTAAAATTGTTGAATTAATTAGATATGGTGGGACTGGTGGTAATTCTATTGGATCAGTCGCTGCAGATAATACAAATGCGTATAATAGAAACTTCATTTTTAATCAGCACATTCTCGAAACGGGTGAATTTACGGGTGGACATTCCACTCGTTTTTCTGGCACAGTAAAAGTATTCTTTTCCCGCCTTAGAGGCACATCTGCAGCACAAAGATTATGGACAGAGACAGCTTCTTGGACTACCTTAGCTCAAGTTGCAACAAGATTTGGCCTAACCCCTCAGCAAGTGATAGATCAGCCTAATTTATGGCATCTTAGTGATAATCCGGTTTCAAGCGCCGGAACACCGGTTGCGGGAGATATTGCGGTTATTGGTTGGGTTCCGTGGAATGATCCGGTTGTGGAATACAGAGGCGATCCTCATAATATTAGAAGCAACAGCGGAACAATAAGTTGCTCTGAACTTATATTTAATCCAATGAAAACTGCATCTGGAGATCCAGCGCCAAGACAATATTGGGATACTTATTTTTTCAGACCAACTTTAACTTTGACTGGAGGTACAACATTAGTTACTCCTATTGTTTCTGGAGAAGGAACTATTAGAAACCGAGATCAGGATACAGATTTTTCCTTGATTGATTTGGGCGATTTTGTTGCACAAGACTCTTCCTATGTGCTTTATGAGGTTTTTAGTGCGGTCACAACTCTGAATAATATTCCTGAAGTTTTACCTAATCTTTTAATTGCACCAGATGGATGGGGCGGATTTGATAAGACCGCTGTTATTCCTAAAGATATTTTGGTTAAAAAAAATCTTGAAATTCATGGTGCTGCCAGACTAAGGTTAAATAATGGAGTCGGCGGAAACATCCATGTTTTGGGAGACTTAAGACTACAAAGAGCTTATCGCTACGATCTTGGCATTTATTACACAAATACTAGATTGGAGTTCCAAAATAATGGAATAGCCAGAACTTTGACAATAGAAGGAGATTTTTACACCGAAGGAACATCAGGAATTTATGTTTTAAATCCGGGAACAACTCCATTAGAGCATACTTTAAATTTATATGGTAGTTATATTCAAAACGCAACTAATAGTGTTTTAGGGGTTGCACAACCAATCTTGAGATTATGGACAGCATCAAATCAGGACAGAGTGAATCTGCTTCTTCTTGGAGAGTCTAGTATGACTTTTTCAGGCAGTAATGTTACTACCCCAATGAGCTTTTACAATATGTATGTAAACAAAGGAGCTTCAAATATTACTACTGCTTTAAGTGATATTCATTTCACTCTCAACGGACTTACTGATGGAGCTACTTCGGAAAAAGCTCTTCAACTCCAAAACGGAACCTTAATACTCAATCATCCTGATATTGATATAAATCTTTCAACAGGGGGAGGGGACTTTCAAATACCATCGACATCTGGACTTGTTGTTAGAAACGGCATTGTAAATGTAAATGGTGCAAATACAGGTATACTTTTAGATGGGCTTTTAGAAATTGAAACCGGAGGAACAGTTGATCTTGACGGTGGTATAGGTGTGAATAACTATATTGAGTATTCATCTTCAGGTGCTGCCAGTATTGAAATTACAGGTGGTGAATTAATTGTAGGGTCTCAGATTAGAAGAGGAACATCAAACCCTTCTGGCGTTTTAAGGTATACTCAATCTGGTGGAAATGTGATAGTTGGAAAGAATTCGGCTCCTCAAACCAACAGGGGAGTGTTTGAAGTTTTAAATACAGGCAGCCGCTTTGTATATACAGGAGGAAGCATAACAATTGTAAGACCACAAACAGGAGCAAGTCCTGAAGCTACAGTATTAATTGAGCCTAACGTAGGCTTTGCAGGAAATGCTACTTTGCAATTAGGGAATGATGATACTCCTGCTTCAAGTGTTTTAACTATTAAATCAACAATAGAGCTTGGCAACTTAGTTGTTACAGGTGTAAATAACCCTACAGCAAGACTAAAAGACAGGTCATTAATCCTAAACAGAGACTTAAGCATTGACTCAGGATGTGCATTTGATGGAACAGGCTCATTTAATCTTACTGTAAAACGTCATATTTACAATAATGGTAGCCCTAACCTAAATGTGGATTCGTTGTTTCTCTACGGCACCAATACATATCCATCGTCTGCTATGCAGGAAATACATGGTAGTGTAAACGTGAAAAACCTTATAGTTTCACCCCAAACATCTGTTACACTGCAGCCGGCTACAAATCTAAGTATTAGTGAAAATCTTTATATAAGAAGTGGACAGCTGGTTGATGGCGGAAATAATATTAACGTATCGAGAAATGTTTATAACGATGCCGCTCATGTGTCAAGCAATCCGTCTGCAGGTGGAATTATTTTTTCAGGTACTTTAACGCAGAGATTATTTGGATTAGGTCAATTTGGAAGAGTTGAGGTAAACAACTCCAACAATGTTATTGCAGAAAATAATATTACACTTCAAAACAACTTAACACTTAGAAATGGTATTTTCCAAATTCAATATCATAAACTAACCTTGGGCCTTAATGCAAACGTGATTAACGAAGGAGGTCCTTTTAGTGAAACAAAAATTGTTGCCGTTGATGGCAGCAGCTTTTTGAGAGGTATAGAAAAGTATATTCCTGCAGTTGCGGGTGGTGGTCCAGCAGCTCCTTATGATATTAATGATGCTGCCTATACTTATAAGGTTACGGTACCTATTGGCTCAGACAATGGTTCAATCAGAAAGTATACTCCTGTTGAAATTGCTGTTGGAAACAGCAATAGTGTAGGTTCAATTACAATATTCCCTGTTAGTAACAGGCACATCACGATTGATCCAGCACCAGGCAGAGTGCTGCAATACTATTGGAATGTCGAAAGTAGGGATTTATCCTCATTTACCGGCCTTTTACGAATGCATTATTTGCAGGGAGATGTAAGAGACAATGCCACAGATGAGGCAAGCTATTTAGCTGCACGTTTATATAATGATGAATGGTCTAAGTTTTCTGAACCTGAACCTGGCCCCGGGTTCTTCCAAATTGTTGATGAGATAAACAATCATGTAGGATTTACTTTTACTAATGTACCAAATATAATTGGTGAATATACTGCCGGAATAGGACCGGATATTCCTGGCAATGTTCCGGTGTTTATTTCCACAGGTAATGGTAATTGGATAAATCCGGCAACATGGATTAGGGATGGTGGCGGAGTTGTTCCCGACAACGGACCGGCAGGACACATAGTTAGAATTTTAACTGGACATACAGTAATTATCGCAGATAATTTCAGGCAAGCTTACAGAACTGAAATTCATGGCACCGGTAGACTCAACGTTGGCTCTACAGTTAATCATATTCTTGGAATTGTAAGCGGAACCGGCACCCTGGAACTTACTACTAATTCTGTTCCCGCAGGTAACTATGATGCATTTATCGCTTCTGATGGTGGAACTTTTGAATTTGGGGGAGTTGGCTATGGTTTGCCTACCAGATTTAGCCAATATAATAATTTAATACTCAAAGGTAGTGGCACAAAAAGTTTCCCTGCAGAAGTGGTTACTATTTTGGGTAATTTAAGCATTTTAGAAACAACAACATTAAGTGCCTCAAGAAATATAAATTTGAGAGGGAACTTGACAAAAGATGATACCGCAAATCTTGTTTCTTCAAATATTATTAAGTTTGAAGGAAATACAACACAGCAAATTAATGGAAACTTTTCCGGTGCTTTCTGGATTCATTTAGCAAATTCTACTGGAAGTAACATTAATCTTAATGGTAATATGACTACATCAGGGTTAATTTGGCTTGAGAATGGCGTTATGAGAGTGGGTAATGGCTTTGTGCTTCAATCTGACAACACTAACGGGTTTTTCTCTTCATCAGATGCGAATTTTGACAGAAGCTGGATAGAGGGTACTTTCAGACGTAGACTTTCATCAGGAACATCACCAAACTATCGAAATCAGGCTTTTGCAATTGGCAGAAACGGAAAGGTTAGACATGTGAGATTGTCTAATGTTTCTGTAGCTAATCAATACTGGACAGCTGAGTATTTCGACTCTAATCCGCTAGATGATGGGATGGACCCTGAGTCTATCAATGGAGACCCTATCCCGTTAGAGAAAGTCAGCAATATAGAGTTTTGGAGAGTTGTGGGTCCTGATGGTGCAAGCGCTAGAGTTCAGCTTAATTGGGGCTATGAAAGTGGGTTGCCTGACGGAGATCTTGATTTAATTCGCAATAGCACAGTTGTGGGAGAGTGGAATGGTTCTGCTTGGACTAATAAAGGCAATAATGGAAGTGTTTCTGCCTCAGGAAATGGAACATGGACATCAGGTACTGTAAATGCCGGCACTATTTCATCTTTTTCAACTAAGTATTTTACAATAGCAACTACAGATGAAAACAACCCTCTCCCTGTTGAATTCCTATCTATCGATGCTTATCTGCAAAACGAATATGTTGTTGTAGAATGGGTTACTGCCACTGAGAGAAATAATGATTTCTTTACTGTGGAAAGAAGCAGGGATGCTGTGAATTTTGAAGTAATATCAGTTGTTCAAAGTAAGGCTGAATTTGGAAATAGCAACCAAGTTCTTTCTTATTCAGTAATTGACAGTTCTCCATTAATAGGACTTACTTATTATAGAATAAAACAAACAGATTTCGATGGCACGGTTGATTATAGCAATCTGATAGGTGTGTTTTATCAAACCAAATCAGACGTTACAATAAACTTATATCCAAACCCAAACAGGGGCTATGAGTTTAATATGGTGATGGACGGACTTATAAGCTTTGAAAATGTCGTTATTACTATAACAAATCTTTATGGTAAAACTGTACAAACTGATTTTGTAAATGCCGATGATCAAGGCAGACTTATTAGAAAAGTTTCTCCGGTAAGAAAACTTGAACCTGGTGTTTATATTATAACGGTATCAGCTAATTCGGGTCGATTTAATACTAGGATGGTTGTTAATTAAGTCGAAAGTCAGAAGTCGAAAGTCGACAGTTCTATGTAAATTGCTAACTATCGACTGCTGACTATCGACTGCCGACTTTCGACTATTGACTTAAATTAAACTTCTCTGGATGTCTTGCGCCTTTTCCTTTGTAGAATTCTTGTATAGATTTCATTATTACTTCGTAATCATCCGAGGGATTTAAAACTGGTCCAAAGCCTCCGGTTTTTAGCTTGTAATCAAGGTAGCCGCATACTATTGGCACATTAGCTTCTTTTGCAATATGATAAAAACCTTTTTTCCAGTTAGTAACAAGCTTGCGCGTACCTTCAGGAGTAACTACTAAATATAGCTCCTTGCTGTTTTCAAAAGCTTTGTGAACGCTTTTAATAGCACTTCTACTGTTAGATCGGTCAACAGGAATACCTCCCAAAGATTTTAGAATAGGCCCGAATGGAAAAGCAAAGGATTCTTTTTTTATCATAAATTTTCCTTTGAACTTATACGCCGTAAAAGCCAGCCAACCATAAACGAAATCATAATAGCTAGTATGTGGAGCCATTATTACAACAGCTTTTTTGATGTCAGCAGGCATGTTAGAGTCTATTTTCCAGCCCTTTTGCTTCAAAATAAAATTGGCTATTCTACTTTTCATTGTTTTTATCTTTTTTTCGTTCAATTCTACACGCTAATTGTCCGCACGCGGCATCAATATCTGCGCCTTTGCTTTGTCTAATGTTTACAATTAAATTTTTATTTTCCAGGTATCTTACAAAACTCGAAAGATCTTGTTTGCTGCCTGGTTTAAAAGGTATTCCATTCACAGGGTTATATTCAATAATATTTATTTTGCAAGGACTAATTTTGCAAAACTCTGCTAGCAAAGCTGCATCATCTAGAGTATCATTAAAGCCTTTCAAAAACAAATACTCGTAGGTAATTCTTGAGCCTGTTTGTTCATGAAAATATTGTATTACTTTTTTAAGCTCAAACAAATCATTCTTTGTGTTTGTTGGCATAATTCTGCTTCTTTTCTCATTATCTGCTGTATGAAGAGAAATTGCCAAATTATACTTTACGTTATCATCAGCCATTTGTTTTATGCCACTTATTATTCCTGCAGTTGAAAGTGTAATTCTTGAAGGCGACATCCCCATTCCGTTTGAAGTGGTCATAAAATTTATAGCCTTGCTTACTTCATCATAATTTAAAAGAGGCTCGCCCATTCCCATTAAAACAACATTACTGATGCTGTCGTCAAATTGCTCTAAAGCTATTTTTTCAATTTCTGCCAATTGGTCATAAATTTCATATGCCATAAGATTTCTCTTAAATCCCATAGTGGCAGTTGCACAGAATTTGCAGCCCAACGCACAGCCTACTTGTGATGAAATACAAGCTGTTAATCTGTCGCCTGAAGGTATAATTACCCCTTCAATCAGTGAATTATCAAATAAGCGAAATGCTATTTTTATTGTGTTATCCTTGCTTTGTTGCTTTGACGTGATTTTAGGATATCCAATAAAAAACTCCTTACTTAATTTTTCTCTTAATTCAGATGAAAGATTTGTCATATCATCAAAACTGTGTGCATGTTTTTTCCAAAGCCACTCGTGTAACTGTTTAGCTCTGAAAGGCTTTTCCCCACACTTTTTTATAATTGCAATATATTCTTGCGGGTCAAGAGTTTTAATATCTATTTTGTCATCTTTCATGCTGGCAAAGATACTAAGTTTATTGTTTGAAATTTTTAGTGTAATTTTATACGGCTTTCAAATTCTGTTTCTTTTAATATTCAATGCTTTAATGAAAAATCAATTTTTGATTTGGTTATCAGAAGTCTTTTATAAAAAATCATTAACCTGGAAAGTAAAAACTACTGAAAAAGAAGTTTTTATAACCTTTGATGATGGTCCGACTGAATCATATACTGAAAAAATTCTTGAAATTCTTGATTGCTATAATGTTAGAGCAACATTTTTTTGCTTAGCTAAAAATGTGGAAAAATTCCCCGAGTTATTTGAAAGGATAAAACATTCCGGACATTCCATTGGAAATCATGGATATGAGCACTTGAATGGATGGAAAATATCAAGAGAAAAATTTCTTGAAAATGTTTTTAAAGCTGATAAAATCATTAGTTCAAAAATATTCAGACCACCTTATGGAGGTATTACCCCATGTCAAGCAAAGGGAATTTCAAAGCATTTTAAAGTGATTATGTGGAGAACAATGTCAAGAGATTATTCTAGGAGAATGACTGCGGAAAAGTGTTTAAAAAGGCTTAAAAGGAATATAACCCCTGGCGACATAATTGTTTTTCATGATTCCGAATCGGCATCTGAAACTACTATAAAAGTATTGCCTGAATTTTTAAAGTATATAAATGAAAAAGGGTATAAAACATCTGTGATAAATGAGGTGTGATTTACCTTGGCGGTATTTTTATTACATTTGTAGAGTTATAATATTAACAACCACGATGATAAATACTTTATACTTTAAGAAAATAAGATTGCTTTTTGCAGCAGTAGTTGCATTATTGTTTGCTTTTTCTTGTGCAAATGTAGTTGCCCCCACAGGAGGCCCTAAAGATATTACCCCGCCTACTGTTTTAAGAAGTAATCCGGCCAATTATTCAACAAATTTTACCGGGAAAACAATAAGATTTTATTTTGACGAGTATGTCGAATTGAAAAACATAAATCAGAAATTGCTTATTTCGCCACCATTGAAAACACAACCTGAATTCAGACTCAGAGGCAAATCTATTGTGATGGAAATAAACCCAGACGAACTTAAACCCAACACTACTTATAATATTTTTTTTGATGACGCGGTTGCCGATTTGAATGAAGGTAATGCAATCCAAAACTTTAGGTTTGTGTTTTCTACGGGCGATTTTCTTGATTCACTGTCTGTTAGGGGAAATGTTTTTGAAGCTTTCTCTCTTATGCCAGTGAAAAACACATTCGTTATGCTTTTTGATTCGATTTACGATTCGGTTCCGTATTTGGAAAAACCCGTTTATGTTTCTAAAACGAATGATAAGGGTGATTTTGAAATTAGTTTTGTTAAGTCCGGGGAGTATAAGATGTTTGCGCTGGAGGATATTAATTCTAGCTACACATTTGACCTTCCTACTGAAAGAATCGCATTTTTTGATAGTCTGATTTCTCCAACTTTTTTAGGACACCCACATAAACCTATTAAAGAAGAAGATGCAACAATAGAGAACATTGACTCTGTTTTGATCGAAACATCGTCACAAAGAAGATCGCTAAGACAAGAAGCTGATACCGTTGAGGTTGATGACATAATAATGGCTGATGAGGTCGATGTTGTGGAAGATTCTGTTGTTAAACCTGAATTGCAATTTTATAAATTAGCTCTCTTTTTGGAAGAAGATACTGTTCAAAAAATCAGCAGTGTTTCCATGACGCAGAAGAATTTGATGATGATTGTTTTTAGGGTAGCTGCTGAAAATCCATCATTCATAGATATTAGGCAGGCCATTGACCATAAAGAATATTTTCAGGAACTGAGCAAATCAAAGGATAGTCTTTTTGTATGGTTTAATGATTTTGAACGCGACAGTCTTTTCATAGAAATATCAGACAGAAATGTTATCGTTGATACTGTAAGTCTTTCTACAGAATTTAGAGAGCGGGTTCAAAGAGGAAGAGCTCCAAGAGAAGAAGTTAAGAAGATTGCCTTTAAGAATAACATTGCTTCGGGCGGCATTCTTGCATATTTTGATAACCTTGAGATTTACACTAATAATCCTATAAAAGAAATAGATAATAGCAAGGTGTTATTATTTAAAAATGACACAATTCAAATTGAGGCAAGCCTTGAAGTGTTTGGTAGTGCACAAAGAAAGTTAAGGTTGAATACTGTTTTAGAACAGGAAAGTATTTATAAATTGCTAATCGTTGATAGTTGCATCACTGATATTTATGGGTTTTCTCACGACACATTAAAGCTGAATTTTAAAACAGATGGCGAAGAAATATACGGAAAAATTATACTTAATCTAACAATTCCGGACAAAGAAAAACAATATGTTCTTCAGTTGATAGATGATAAGAAGGAATTAATAAAAGAAGAAATAATAACAACCTCGGGCTTATATGTGTATCCAAATCTTAAGGCAGGTAAATACGGATTTAAGTTGATTGAAGACAAAAACAGAGATTGTAGATGGACTTCAGGGCGCTATTTAAAGGGTATTCAACCTGAAGTTGTTATGTTTTATAATGAACAAATTCAACTGCGACAAAACTGGGAAATGGAAGTAACCTGGAACCTCGATAAAGATTTATAGTAATGGCAGATTTTAAAAATATTTCGGGGAACATAGTAGATGTTGTTAGCAAGAAGATTTTCAAGGGGGAAATCACAGTAAAGAATGGTAAGATAGAGTCTGTTAAGGAATCTGACACCTCTTCTGAAAATTTTATAATTCCAGGCTTTATCGACTCGCATTTGCATGTTGAAAGTTCTATGCTTATTCCTTCTGAATTTGCCAGAATTGCTGTAACTCATGGTACAATCGGCGCAGTATCAGACCCTCATGAAATTGCAAATGTGTTGGGAGTGGATGGTGTCTATTTTATGATTAAAAACGGGAAAAAGGTTCCTTTTAAATTTTACTTCGGCGCTCCATCTTGTGTTCCGGCTACTTCTTTCGAGTCATCCGGTGCCAATATCTCCTCAAATGAGATTAAAGTATTGTTGGCTGATAATGACGTACACTATCTGGCAGAAATGATGAATTTCCCGGGCGTTGTTTATGATGATGTTGAAGTTTGGGAAAAATTGAAAGCTGCTAAAAATGCCAATAAAGTTGTAGATGGGCATGCCCCTGGTCTGAAAGGAGCAAATTTGGAGAAGTATGTTAAAGCTGGTGTCTCAACAGATCATGAATGCTTTACAATTGAAGAAGGTCTTGAAAAAATAGAACTGGGAATGAAAATTCTTATCAGAGAAGGTAGCGCTGCAAAGAACTTCGATGACCTAATTGATTTAATTAAAGATTATCCTCAGCATATTATGCTTTGTTCAGACGACAAACATCCTGATGATTTGATAAAAGGACATATTAACTTATTGGTTAAGAGGGCACTAGATATAGGATATGATGTTTTTGATGTACTTAGATCGGTAACTTTAAATCCAAAACAACATTATAACCTTGACAATGGGCTGCTTCAAGTCGGAGATAACGCTGATTTTGTGATAGTAGATAATTTGCAGAGTCTCAACATTCTCGAAACATTTATAAATGGCATTAGGGTTGCTGAAAATGGAAAAACGCTAATTAAAAATGTTGAAGAAAAACCAATCAATAAATTTGAGTGCAATAAATTGTCTGCCAGCGATTTAAAAGTGCCGGCAGAATCTAACAAGATTAAAGTAATCGAGGTAATTGACGGACAGTTGATTACAAAAAGAACATCAGAAATAGTACAACCAAAAAAGGGATTTGTTGATGCTGATATTTCTAAAGACATTCTGAAAATTGTTGTATTAAACAGATACTCACGTTCCTTACCCAGCATTGCATTTATTAGAGGATTCGGATTGAAAAAAGGTGCTATTGCATCTACTATTGCTCACGACAGCCACAATATTATAGCTGTGGGTACTAACGATGAGGATTTGGCAAATGCTATAAATTTGCTTATTGATGCCAGAGGTGGAATATCTTTCGCATGCAATGAAGAAAATGATGTTTTGCCTCTTCCTTTTGCCGGATTAATGTCGGGTGAAGATGTTTATGTTGTTGCCAACAAGTATGAAACTATTGATAGAAAAGCTAAAGGACTTGGCTCAACACTTATATCTCCTTTTATGACATTATCATTTATGGCATTGCTTGTTATACCTGAGATAAAAATAAGCGACAAAGGCCTTTTTGATGGTGAAAAATTTGAATTTATATCTTTGTTCGATAAATGATGAATGATAAAGAAAATATAAACGACAAAAACTCTGCTCTTAAAGTTAATAAGGGTATTGAGCAGCCTCCATCAATAAATGAGAAGGCCGCTAATGCTTTTAAAAGAAAAAAACCAGTTAGGTTGTCTCTCGAAGAGTATCTACAGGGAATTCTTTCCGGCAATATTACAATTTTAAGCAAGGCTATAACACTGATAGAGAGCTCGCTACAGTCTGACAATGAACTTGCTCAAAAGATTATTGAAGGTTGTATGCCCCACTCGGGTAAATCAATTCGAATAGGCATTACCGGAGTGCCCGGAGCCGGAAAAAGCACCTTTATTGAAGCTTTTGGAAAATTTCTAACCGGACAACAAAAGAAAATAGCTGTATTAGCCGTTGACCCAAGCAGTTCCATTTCAAAAGGAAGTTTGCTAGGGGATAAAACCCGAATGGAAACATTGGCAGTAGATCCGCTGGCATTTGTAAGGCCATCTCCAGCTGCAGGTTCTCTTGGGGGTGTGGCAAAGAAGACCAGAGAAATAATTATACTTTGCGAAGCAGCAGGCTTTGAAATAATTCTTATTGAAACGGTAGGGGTTGGACAATCTGAAATAGCGGTTCATTCTATGGTAGATTTTTTCCTTCTTTTGATGATTGCCGGAGCCGGTGATGAGCTTCAGGGAATTAAGAGAGGTATTATCGAAATGTGCGATGCTATGATTATCAATAAAGCGGATGGGGATAATATTTTGAGAGCACACGGAGCAAAAGTTCAATATGAAAATGCTTTGCATCTATTTCCTCAAAAACCGGGTGGATGGCTACCTAGAGTGCTAGCAGTTTCTTCTATAAATAGAACCGGTATTGATAAGGTTTGGGACATGATTTTATCATACATAGAAATGATGACCGAGAACGGGTTTTTCAGACAAAAAAGAGATGAACAGAAAACACAAAGATTCTATGATGCTGTAAATCAAGCTCTTTTCGATAGTTTTTATAATAGCGAAGAAGTGAAAAAGCAATTACCGGAAATTGAAAAACTGCTTCAAAATAAGGTTTTAAATTCCTACCAAGCAGCTGAAGCATTGTTGAGGGTGTATTTTAAAAAAGGATGATAAGTGAGATTATTGATTTATAAGATTTATAAGATTGAAGATTGTAAGCTCTTATTGTAGCTTTCCTGTCACCTCTACCTGTCACCCTCCATACCTGTAATGCCCAATAATTTTAAAATCGAAAAGGCAATCTTCCAGCACCTGTCCGGCGCCAATGTTATGAATTATAAGATATCTTTTGCCATCGTTGGATCTTATGTTTGAAACAATGCCAATGTGAGTTTGTCCGCCTGAGAGATTCCAGCATACAATATTTCCGGGAAGATAAATATCAGGATTATTAGAAATTTCGAGCACTTCTCCGTGTCTTTCGAAAAATTTCATTTGATTAGGAACTCTTCTGTGGTCGATGTTTCTGTCGGTTTTGGTTAAGCCCCAAATGTTGGGATATTTTTCAAAATGTGTCTTCATGTCCTCATGTATTTCTTTTTGAAGGTCGATTCCCAATTTTCGGTATGCTCTAATTACAACATCTGTACAAACGCCAATATTTGCGGGGACATCTCCATTTGGGTATGTTATTGAGAAGTAGTTTGGGTTATATTTAACATTTTGTTTGGTAAGTGTTAATGCCGAATCCGCAAGGCTTTTGAAGAAAACGGATTGGGAATTTAATCCTAATGGTAGTAATGAGAATATTAATATGCCTATAAGAAAAGGGCTAAATATGTAGTATCTTGGCATCATTACTTAATTTTATATGGCTTTAATTCTTCAAAGAAAATATCGTCATTTGGCACTTCAAATTCCAATCCTGTAATTTTCATGTTGTTGTCTGAGAGAAACTTAACTGTACCAAAATCAAACCAGGCATGTTTTTCATCCCAAATTATTTCCCAAACATCATAATGCCAGTGCTTTAGTGTTGCAGACAATCTTGGAGAATGTTCAAATTCAATTATTAACTGATTATTTACAATTTGTACTTTGATAATTCCATAAATATCGGAATAGTAATTTCCGGAATATGATTTTAAATCAAGTGATGGATTGGTTCCTAATATTCTGTTCTTCTTAATGTTTTCAATTCTGTTATCGTTTTTATTCCGGTTTTCATAACGTTTTAAATAAAAATCTGACCAATCTTTGTTTTGAGTGTTTAAAAAGCGATCGAAGGTATAATAGGTTACGGCCATAATCGGACTTTTTTGTCCATTTGTAAGTACAACAACTCCTAGTTTTTTATCTGGGATGAGAGTAACTGCACTTATCATTCCGTCGTAACCGCCTGTGTGACCAACCATAAAGTTTCCGAAATAATCTCCAACCGACCAACCTAATCCGTATCCACTGAAGTGTCTTCCAAGATCATTAGGCTTTGTATGATCAACTGTGAAGCTAATGTGCGGAGTCCACATGTTGTTAATAGTTGAAGGCCTTAGTATTGTATCATTGTTGTTTATTCCATTATTCATTATAAAAATCATCCATTTGGCTACATCTTCAACGCTGGAAATAATTCCACCCATAGCAGCAATTTCAGACCAATCTTCCCATCCTGTAACGAAGTTTTTTTCATCAATTCTTCCGTGTGGAGTAGCAAAGTTGCCCTTCTTGTCCAGATCTTTAGTGGTTGTGATAGATCGGTTCATACCTAATGGGTCGAAGAACCTTTCTTTAATATTTTCACTCCAACTTTTTCCTGTAACGATTTTTATGATTTCACCGGCTACAATATACATATGGTTAGAATAACCGTATCCTGCTCTGAAGCTGTTTTCCTGTGGCAAATTAGCCGCAAGTTTATATAATTCTGATGATTTAAAGTTTGATTTGTACCAAATTACATCACCGCTAAAAGTGCCCAATCCAACCCTATGGCAAAGCAGGTCTCTAATAGTAACTTCATTACTTATCCAGGGGTCATTAAATAATGAAAAGTCCGGAATGTATTTTTTTACCTTGTCATTCCAATCTAACTTTCCTTCCTGAACAAGAATTCCAATCATTGCAGCTGTAAAAGCCTTTGAGTTTGATGCAATTGCATAAAGAGTATTTTTGTCTGGTTTTTTATTACCGCCCAATTCCATTACACCATAATTACCGGTAAAAACAAGTTTGCCGTCTTTAACAATACCAATACTCATTCCCGGCAAATCCCATTCATTAATCATTTTAGAAAAATACTCATCTAATTGTTTATAATTTATCGAAGATTTTCCTTGAGGGAAAAGCGATAAGCTTAAAGAAAAAGCGAGGAGAATAGATAATGTTAATTTTCTCATAGTCAGTTAATTATAAGGTATAAAAAGGGTTATTAATCAAGGATTTTTCCAGAAATTTGCAACAGGCTGATTTCCGCCATTTTAGCCTGATACTGTATTGACAACATACGTTCTTCTGCCTCGAGAAGGTTTTTTTGAACCTCCCTAAGTTCAAACCCCGATAAAGCTCCAAGCCTGTATCTTTCAAAAGCTATATCCAGGTTTTCTCTTGCAACTTCAAGGTTTTGGGTTTCAAGTTCAAGAAGCCTCAGGTTATTTGTGTATGCATTATAAATAGTAATTAGGTCGCCTATTACTTCTTGCTTTGTTAAGTCAAGATTAAGAGTTTTAGTGTCAGTTTCTATTCTTGCGTTTGATATTTGCCTTTGAGTATTTCTACCATCGTAAATATTGAATCCGAGAGTAACTGAGAAATTCATTCCCCATGTTTGTTGATTAACAATCTGTCCACTTTGAAAAGTATTGTAAGTATGGCCGTATCCTGAAATAAGATTGAGATATGGATATCTTTTAGATTTTACCATGTCAATGTCAAACTCAGAAATACTTAGGTTCTTTTTGGCGGCAAGAATGGAAACGTTATTCTGTTCTACTTCCTTGAGGAGTTCGTCATAAATCAAAAAGGAATTAACAACAATATTTGTATCTGAAGGGGTTATATGATTTGTTAAATCAGGTTCGGCAATTACTTCAGCTAATCTAACACGAGAAGCTCTCAATACTTCGTATTGGCGTTCAAGTCTGGAGCTGTCGGCGTTCAAATTTACCTGAGCCTGCAGCAGAGTTACTTTAGAGCCAGAGCCCAGTAAAAAATGCTCTTGCTCAATTCTAACACGTTCTCTTGATAAATCAACGGCATATTGAAGATTTGAAAACAGCCTGGTTTGTTGAATATAGAAATAATATTCTGATGCAAGATTTGCTACCATGTTTTCAACAGCTATTCTTGTATTTAATTCTGCAAAATCTTTTATTTCGCCTAGCTGCTTATATCTGTTTTGTGCTCTGAATCCTTCAAAAAGCATCCAATTGGCTTGAAGGCCGGTGAATGATGTTGTGTTATAAATATTTCTAAGTTTTCTGTCAGCCTCATCAATAAATATTTGATCTGTATTATTATAAGTCCCAGAATAGGAAGAATTTAGCCCTATTCGGGGCAGCAAACCGGCATTTCCACGACTAAAATTATTTTCTGCAATTTTTTCATAATTACTCATTATTCTTATAGAATAATTTCTTTCCAGGGCTATTTCAATAAACTCCTTCAAGCTTAATTTTTGCTGTGAAAACAAACTTGCGGAGGAAAATAGTAATAGTAAAAAAGTAAAAAGTTTAGTTTTCATCTTCAATATTCTTTTTAGAGCTGGAAACATAAGAGTAAATAGCCGGTACTATATAAAGAGTTAGAAACGTAGAGATAATAAGACCTCCAATTACAGCGACCCCCATTGCAATACGACTTTGAGAGCCTTCGCCAAAGCCTAGAGTTAAAGGTAGCACTCCTAATATTGTTGACAAACTCGTCATAAGTATTGGGCGAAAACGTGCAGCAGCAGCATCTTTAATTGCTTCCAATTTTGATAGTCCTTGTTGCTTGCGTTGATTTGCAAATTCAACAATTAAGATTCCATTTTTTGAAACAAGCCCAATTAGCATGATAATACCAATTTGGCTGAAAATATTCATGGTTATACCAAAATACCACATAAACAACAAGGCGCCAGTTAATGCCAGAGGCACTGTCATCATTACGATTAGAGGGTCTCTAAAACTTTCAAACTGGGCAGACAAAACAAGGAAAATCAACACCAACGCCAAAATAAAAGTAAACATTAGGCTGGATGAGCTTTCCTGAAAATCTCTTGAGTCGCCGGCAAGAGCAGTTCTAAAAGTATCATCAAGAACTTCGTCTGTAATTCTGTACAGTTCATTAATTCCATCGCCAATAGTGTATCCGGGAGCCAATCCTGACGAAACAGTTGCAGAAACAAATCTGTTATATCTAAACAGTTGAGGTGGAGCAGTTTGTTCTTGTAGTGTGACTAAATTATCAAGCTGAATCATGGCACCTGCATTGTTTCTAACATATAATGACTTCAAATCCAGGGGTTTATTACGGTTCTCTCTGGCCAACTCTCCTAGAATCTGGTATTGTTTGCCGTGCATAAAGAAATAGCCGAATCTTTGACCTGACAAAGCTAGTTGCAGTGTTTGTCCTATGTTTTGAGTAGAAACTCCCATAAGGTTTGCTTTATCACGGTTAATGGAAACCTGAATTTCCGGCTTAGTAAATCTTAAGTTTACATTTGCCATACTTAGAATCTGACTATTATCAACTTGTTCCATAAATGCGGGCAAAACTTCTCTGAGCTTATCAATAGATTGGGCTTGAAGTACAAACTGAACAGGCTGTCCGGCTCTTCTTCCACCAAATGTAGATTGCTGCATAGCAAATGCTCTTGCTCTGGTCATTTTGCTAAGTTGCCCTGATAGTTGATCTGTTATTTCTTGCTGTGTACGCTTTCGTTCAGATGGATGCACAAGTAATATTCTAACATTTGTCCATCCTCCAAAGGTCATATAGTTTACACCTTCAATTTCAGGAACAGTTTCCATTACCATTTCTGCAACTTCGGTAATATAATCTCTTGTAAATTCAAACGTTACACCTTCAGGCATTTGAGTGTTAATTGTAATTGAGGACCTATCTTCCAGGGGAGCCATTTCAGTCGGTATGTTGCTATATATCAACACTATAAGCCCGACAGATGCGAGTAAAATAGGGTATGCTAGCCATTTTCTAGTCATAAAAGAATCAAGTGATTTTTTATATGAATTATTCATAGACTGAAAAAAGCCTTCTGTTTTTTGATAAAATGCGCCCCGCTGTTTTCTTTGCTTTAGAATTTTCGTGGAAAGCATAGGCGTAAATGTAAGAGCGACAAAAGAAGAAATTGTAACTGCTCCTGCAATCACAATACTAAATTCTCTAAAAAGCCTTCCAGTCATTCCCTCAAGGAAAACAATAGGTATAAAAACAGCAATCAGTGTTATGGTTGTAGCAATTATCGCAAAGAAAATTTCTTTAGATCCCTGCAGTCCAGCCTGCATTGGAGTCATTCCTTTTTCAATCTTAACATAAATATTCTCCATCATAACGATAGCATCATCAACTACAAGTCCAATAGCAAGAACAATAGCTAGAAGCGTAAGAGTATTTATTGTAAAACCTGCCAAATACATTATAAAGAAAGAACCGACCAAGGAAACCGGAATAACAAGAATAGGAATTAATGTGGTTCTCCAATCTCTTAAAAACAGGAAAATAATAACCATTACCAAAAGGAAAGCAATAAAGATAGTATTCCTAACTTCTACGATAGAAGAGCGAATATATTTAGTATTATCAAATCCAACTTGAAAAAATACATCATCAGGTAGATCTCGTTTAATAAGCTCTAGCCTTTCATAAATCTGATCGGCAATGTCAATATGGTTAGATCCGGGTTGAGGTATAATTGCAACTCCAACCATCGGCACCCTATTACGCATCATCATACTTCTAAGGTTTTCAGAAGCAAGTTCTGCTCTACCTATATCAATAAACCGGATTACCTGATCGCCTTCTTGTTTGATTATGAGGTTATTAAACTCATCAGGAGTTGTAAGCAAGCCCAGTGTTCTGATGGTAAGTTCTGTAGTTGAGCCTTCAATACTACCTGAAGGAAGTTCAACATTTTCTCTTGCGATTGCATTTCTGACATCCAGAGGAGTAAGGTTATATCCGGCTAATTTTGCAGGATCCATCCAAAGCCTCATGCTCCATCGTCTTTGTCCCCATATTCCTACAGAGCTTACTCCATCAATTGTTTGAAGTCTTTCCTGGAAAGAAAGTTCTGCAATTTCTGACAATTCCATCAGCGATCTTTTGTCGCTTTGCAGATTTATAAGCATAATTGGACTAGCGTCGGCATCTGCTTTAGCAACAACCGGAGGGTCAACATCATTTGGCAGCAGCCTCAATGCTTGTGCTACTTTGTCTCTGACATCATTGGCCGCAGTTTCCATATCAACGCTGAGCTCAAACTCCACAGTAATATTGCTGCCACCTTGTCGGCTGACAGATGTAATTGTACGAATTCCGGGAACGGCGTTTATAGCCTGCTCCAAAGGTTCTGTTATTTGTGCATCAATTACATCGGAATTGGCGCCTGGATAATTAGTTCTTACAGAAATAATAGGAGGGTCAACACTGGGAAACTCTCTCACACCAAGAAACGTCATTCCTATCAATCCAAACAAAAGGATAATGATAGTAAAAACTGTTGCAAGTACAGGGCGTTGTATGCTTATTGACGATAAACTCATGGGGATAAAAATTTACTTAATATTATCTATATTAACCGATATTCCTCGACGCAATTGCAGAATGCCGGTAGTAATAAGAGTGTCGCCAGGTTCAAGTCCATTCGTGATCTGAATCATATCTTCAGTTCTTAAACCTGTTTTGACTAATACAGATTCTGCCTTGCCTGAGCGATAAACGAATACTCTATCTCCCTCCATTTCAGGAATTAAAGATTCAGTTGGTATAGCAATAGCATTGTTTACAGATGAAAGCTCAAGTTGTATAGAAACAAATCGTCCGGGTTTTATTCTTTCATTTGGGTCGAAATAGCGGGCTCTTACAACAACATTTCTTGTTCTGATATCAACTTTTGGTTCAACGGCATAAACCTTTGCAAATAAACTGTCTTGTATGCCGTCGAGGGTAAATTTGATGGGGAATCCGGGTTGAATTTCTCCTGAATATCTTTCTGGAATGGCAAACTCAATTTTCAGCGGATTGTTTTTAATAAGTTGTGCAATTTGGGTATTCATATTTACAAAAGCACCTTCGCTCACATGCCTAAGACCTATAATACCGTCGAAAGGACCTCTTAACTCAGTTTCTGCAATTCTGGCTTCAACAAGCATAATATCAGCTCCAATTGTTTGAAGTTCAGTAACTACCTGATCATAACTTTCCTGACTAATAGCATCTCTTGATAGCAGTGTGCGCTGACGAAATTCTCTTTCTTCGGTAAGTTTTTTTTGAGCTTTCAGCTTTTGTAATTGAGCCTGAAGGTGAGCATCATTTATTTTGGCTAATAGTTGTCCTTTGGAAACTTTTGACCCTTCATCAAACTTTAGCTCGACAATTTTACCGGAAGTCTCAAAAGAAAGATCTACCTGTTCGTCGGGCATAATTGTGCCTGAGCTGTTGATTACTTCAACAAGACGTTGTGTCTTAATTACTAAAGCATCTACGTGAAGAGCTCTTGGACCAGAGGCAGGAAGAGCTCCTTTATCTTCATTTGAACTCCCGAAATAGGACAATAATTTTGGTAGAAAAATAACACCTGCAATTGCTATTAGAATTAGCGTAATGTAAATTGGTCTGTATTTCTTTTTCATGTTGATTTTTAATTACTTATGTAAAACACACTAAAGTGTCTATTGTTTAATGACAAACGTTATACAAATTGTGAGATTATTAAATGCAGTAAATATATTGTTAAATACTCGATATTCAAAAGTAAACATAAGGTTTTGTGGCTGTTGTTAATTTATACTAAAAGGTGATATAAAGGATGTTATAAAAACGTCTAATCTAAATTCATTATACCTTTGCAACAAAACCATTGTAATACTGTTATAAAGGCAAAAGATTAAATGATATGCAAAACAACGATAAGATTGAATTTCTGAAAAAGATTGAGCTTTTTCTTGGATTAACAGATGATGAATTTGTTTCACTGACATCGTGCATTAAGCAGAAAAAGTTTAAGCCTAACGAGTTGTTATTCAAGGAAAATACTCCAAGGGAAAGTATTTTTATTATTTATGACGGTGCAGTTGAATTGTTTAAAAGCAATACTCACGGGAGTGAAATGAAACTAACTCATTTTAATAAAGGCGATTTTTTGGGAGAAGGCGCCTGGACTGATGATTCGCCTCATTCTACTTCTGCCAGAGCTCTGATGCATACAAATGTTTTTACCATTGATAATGAGGTTTTTGAAAAGAATACCTCAGCAGCTCTTAAGATTTTTTCAAACATTGCAAGGGTTATCTCGAGGCGTATGCGCTATGCAAACAATCGAATGATAAACCCTTCTGCGCAATACGAATCGGGTAGGACCAGGGCAGAGCACGACCTTTTGGGAGATAGAGATGTTCCGTATGAGTATTATTATGGGATTCAAACACTTAGAGCACTTGAGAACTTCAACATCAGTGGAGTATATCTAAATTTTTACCCAACTATAATAGATGCATTGGCAGTTGTTAAAGAAGCTGCAGCTCAGGCTAATTTTGAACTCGGATTGTTGGATGAAAAACTGAAGGATGCTATTGTTGAGGCTTGCCGTGAAATTCAGAAAGGGAAATATCATAATCATTTTGTTGTTGATATGATACAAGGTGGAGCAGGAACTTCCACCAACATGAATGCTAATGAAGTGATTGCGAATATAGCTTTAGGATTGTTGGGTTTTGAAAAAGGTCAGTATGATTATTGTCATCCAAACAATCATGTAAATCTCTCACAATCAACCAACGACGCATATCCAACAGCGGTAAAAATTGCTCTGATAAATTCAAATGAAAAGCTGATTGTTGTTTTGCAGACCCTTGTTGATTCTTTCAGGTCTAAGGCAAAGGAATTTGCCCAAGTGATAAAGATGGGACGCACCCAACTTCAGGATGCGGTTCCTATGACTTTGGGGCAAGCCTTTGAAGCATACGCAGTTACATTGTCGGAAGAAGTAGAAAGGCTTGAGCAAAATGCTAAGCTGTTTCTTGAAGTAAATATGGGTGCAACAGCTATTGGTACAGGGATTAATTCCGAGCCGGAATATGCCGAAAAAGTTATGAAACACCTTAAGAGAATTTCAGGGCTTAATGTGGTGCTTGCATCTAACCTTGTGGAAGCCACTCAAGATACAGGAGCTTTTGTAATGTATTCGTCGGCGGTGAAAAGACTAGCAGTTAAGTTGTCGAAAATTTGCAATGATTTAAGGTTGTTGTCATCCGGACCAAGAACTGGAATAAATGAAATTAATCTTCCACCTATGCAACCAGGCTCATCAATTATGCCCGGCAAGGTAAATCCTGTTATTCCGGAAGTAGTTAATCAGATTGCATTTAAAGTTATAGGAAACGACCTTACTGTAACTTTAGCCGCCGAGGCCGGACAGTTAGAGCTGAATGTGTTTGAGCCAATTATTGTTCAGAGCCTTTTCGAATCAATAGAAATGCTTAAGAATGGGATGAACACTCTAAAATATAAGTGTATTGACGGAATTACCGCAAACGAGCAACACTGTCGTGAAATGGTTTACAACAGCATAGGTTTGGTAACTGCCTTGAATCCGTTTATAGGTTACGAAAACTCATCTAAGATAGCAAAAGAAGCTTTGAAGTCAGGTAAAAGTGTTTATGAGCTGGTATTAAAGCATAAGCTTCTCACAAAAGAACAACTCGACAAAATACTTGCTCCGGAAAATATGCTTAAGCCGGGTAAACTGTCGTTATAGTTAATTATTATAATTAAAGTTCGGCTGTTACTTTTACTGTAAAATGTTTATTTGTTTTTTAGAATATCTCTTATCTCAGTAAGCAACTCTTCTTCTTTTGTTGGTGCTGGAGGTGCTTTTGGAGCTTCAACTTGTTTCTTTTTAGCTGCATTCATAGCTTTTACAATCATAAAAATTGCGAATGCAATAATAACAAAGTCGAATACTACTTGTATAAAAGCACCATAATTTAAAGTTATAGCAGCCTTTTCGGCTGTTGCTGCTTTTATAACAATTGATAAATCAGTAAAATTTACACCACCTACCAACAAACCAATAGGAGGCATAATGACATCATTTACGATAGATGAAACTATTTTTCCAAAAGCTGCACCGATAATTATACCGATAGCCATGTCCATAACATTGCCCCTCATGGCAAATGCCTTAAATTCGCTTAAAATTTTCATGTTTTATTGTTTTAAAGAATATTAATTAATCATGATGCTTAATGATCCTCATTACTTTTTATTGAATTCTATAAGAGTTCTGCCTGAATTTTTAATCAATTCTATAGCCCATTTTGTAATTACAACAGAACTTATGATGCCACTTAAACTGTCTAAATAAAAGAGATTGTAATACATGCCGGCGGTAAGAGCAATTATTGCAGTGAAGCTGGTTAATCCGTCGGCAAGAACATGTAGGTATGCTGAGCGAATATTATGATCGCTGTGTTCATATTTGTGGTGAAGTATAAAGGCGCTTAATACATTGACAATCAGCCCTATAACTGCAACAATAATTGCTTCTCCAAATTTTATAGAGACTGGTGAAATCAATCTTTCGACAGATTGAATTGCCATAAAAACTGCAACTACCAATAGAAAAATGGCGCTCGCAAACCCTGAAAGGGATAAAAGTTTTTCCTTACTGAATGAGTATTTCTTTGAGTTTGCGTATTTTCTGGCAAAGACATATGCAATCCACGACAGTCCTAAGGCTAAGACATGTGATGCCATGTGCCAACCATCGGCAAGCAATGCCATTGAATTTGTCCAATACCCGAAAAAAATCTCTGCAACCATCGTTACAGCAGTAATAATAACTACAATAAGGGTTTTTGTTTCGAAAGTATGACTGTGGTCGGTGCTGCCTTTTTGCGAATTGAGACCTTGGCTATGTTTGGTATTATGATGTATAGTCATTTTATGTATAATGAAATAATCTTTATAATTATGCTGAAAAAACTATTAAGCTGCCTTCAATTTTGAGTTCAGAAAACCCAAATTGATTTTTTATATAATCAAACGTTTCTTTTTGGTAAAAAAACACATGAGTATTGTCGTTTTTATAATGCCAGTTTCTGAAATCAATGTCATTCGAGAAAAGAGTTGTTTTAAGATAGAGTTTTCCGCCGTTTTTCATAAGGCTATTAAGTAGTTTAAACTCTTTATTAGGGTTGTAAAAATGTTCGATTACTTCACAACAAACAATGTAGTTGTATTTCTGCTTCAATAGAGATTCATTATTATGAAAAAACGGGTCGTACTGTGCAATTTGATAGCCTTCGTCAGTAAGCAGCTTTGAGATAACAGGTCCGGGTCCTGCCCCAAAATCCAGTCCTTTGTCGCAAGATTTGAAGTCCTTTAATATTTCATTTACAATGGGTTTTACAAAATCCTGATATCGAACATCATTCACATCGTTGTTGTGTTCGTTATACCTAAAAAACTCATTCTCAAAAGAAAGGTGATTTTGTTTGTTCAAAAACACTCCCTTACACTCCGGGCAATGCAAGTATTGTCTGTTTTGATACTCTGCTATTGGCTGAGAAGATGAATTGCAAAGAGGGCAGGAGTTTGTATCCATTATTTTGCACAATTAACGCAATGTAAACTTTCGGGTCTGAATAGAATCCTTTCAATAGGTATTTGAGTTTTACAACTTAAACATCTTCCAAAGTCTGAAGTTCCATGCATAGAAAGCACTCTTTGAAGGTTTTTGAGCTTTTTCTCTGCCTGCCTTAAAGATGCTTCATTTACACTTTTATTGTTGATAGCATCCATGCGGGATATGCGCCCAATAGCTGCATCTGGGGCAATGGGCTGAGTTAACTCTTTGTATTCCTCAATTAGAAACTCTGTTCTAGAAATAGCATCTTGAATTTTTTTTAAAACTTCGTCTTTTTCCATGGGGCTAAATTACAGTTTTTTCTATAAAACGATAATTAGAGGGTTGACCTTTGTTGTTAAACTGCTTCTTAGGGGAATTAATAAAATGAAAATGATATCACTTTTTAAAAATGAAGTAAACGGCAAGAATTAAAAAGCAGAATCCTATGAGATGATTTAGCCTGAATGTTTCATTTTTAAAAAACACAATTGTAAATACTGTAAACACAGTAAGTGTAATAACTTCCTGAATTACTTTAAGTTGCCACAAGTTGAATGGGCCGCCATTTTCAATATATCCAATTTTGTTTGCAGGCACTTGAAAGCAGTACTCGAAAAAAGCAACACCCCAGCTGATAAGGATAATAGTAAATAAGCCCAAGGTGGTAAAACCTTTCATATCCTTAAATTTAAGGTGTCCGTACCATGCCAAAGTCATAAAAACATTTGATAAAACCAGAAAGGAGATAGTAGTAAGTGCTTTTATCATATTGTGTAGCTGTTTAGTTGACAGGATGTTACATTTAGAAAAACCTAACCCATTAGGTGCTTTTTCTAGATGTAAAATTATTTCAAAAAAACACATGTTTTGCAAGTATGCAAAAATTTTGAAAATGCCGGAAAACTTTATTGTTTGTTTTTCAGAACTCTATCTGCTGCAAGTTTGCCGGTGAGGATAGACATAGGGACGCCTCCGGGACTATAAACCCATTGCCCTGCCTGGAATATTGAAGGGAATGGTGTAAAAACAGAGCGATCAGCAATCTGAATTTTATTTACTACCGGCATATCTTCAACAAATTCCCATCCTATTATACCTCCTTCCGAACTGCCAACTCTGCTTTCAATGTTTAATGGTGAAAACGAAAATTTTCCAATAATTTTATCTTTCATCATTGGGTAAACCGAACTTGAGATTACATCTATAATTCGGGTTTCAAGTTCAGTAATAAACTCATTTAGCCATCCTTCATCTTTTATTCTTTTAAACAAGTCATATTCAGCAAGCAAACTTATAATTACACCGGTTTTCCCTTGGGGCGCCATGCCTTTATCTTTTAGCCCGGGAATTGAAATTTCAAAAGTGTTTAGGCTTACAAATTTATCCAGCCATAGCATAATCTCTTCCTTTTTCAAGTTGTCAAAATTGTCCAACAGGCTTTTTAGCACATCACGGTGAGTTTCTCCCAGACCTTTAGGCGATGGTGTATAAAAGAAATGACCATGAGCAATTTTTGCGAAACTTTCCAGAGGTTCATCAACTTCAAGAAACAAAGTAAAAACAGAATCCCCACCTCTGTTCTTTAAAATTTTTGTTTTTGTATTCTCAATTTTTGTTTTTACAGTAGGTGAAAGATTATCAATTTCAGCTGATTTATATAATGTTTTCAAATCAGCAGCCCAAATCAAGTTTTTATATTTATAGCTGTTGTTTTTATCATCTATAACAATGTTGTTTTGGGGAAATATTTTTGTGATGATTGTCTCAGTTTTAATTTCTCCTCCAAACTCCAGAAGCTTTTCATGAAGAGATTCGGATAGCGTGCCTACTCCACCTTTGGGATAGAAATAATCAAGATAAAGTGAGAAATAGCTTAAAGCAAAAAAAGCAGGAGTGTTCTTGAAGAAATGCTGAGTTATTATATCCCTTAATGAGCTATCTTTAATAATGGTTTTTAGATAATCCTCAACAGGAGTGTTCATTCGATTTATTTTCCTAACGGTAAAAATAAATTTTGGAAACCAAGGCAGAATCTTTTTGAAAATAAAAGGCAGGTCTTTATTAAGGTTTTTAAAAACAGGATTCTCAATTCCATAAAGCACATCCATGTGCTTCATTATCCTTTTAATAATTCTTATCACCTCATCAATTTCTTTTTCGCTACGGGGATAGAATTTTTTAAGAAGATCCCTGTATTCCAACAAACTGCTAAGATCTTTAATGTTAAGAATCTCATTTTCAATCCCAACAGAAACCGGGCTTTTTACAACTTCAAGTTTTATGTTTAAATCTTTAAGCATTGTAAAAATAATACCTGCATCTAGCAGCGCTCTAACGCCTGCGTCGAAATGGAAGCCATTATGTGAAAAAGTGTTTACCAGCCCTCCAAATTCTTTGTTTTTTTCAATTAGTAAAACTTTTTGTTTTTTTCTAGCCAAATAAGTTGCAGACGTTAAGCCTGCTATGCCGCCACCTACAACTACTGCATCGTAATACTTCTCACTCATATTTACTTCAATTATTAAAGTTAATACTTTATGTTTTTAAATTTAGCTCATTCAAGGCTGTCATAATCAGTGTTTTATCCCACAGTTCAAATGCAACCTCTTTATCTAAAGCAGGAGGTGCGGGCACTTCTTCCTTTGTTAAGTTAAAGAACTTACCGCTAATGCCTTCTAAATCTTTTGAAACCCCCAAGTAATAAAGCGCCTCTGCCGATATTTCAGGTGATTTTAAGGTTTTGTCGAAGATATTTTTTTTAAACCAGCGATACACTCTGCCGTTTTCTTGTCCGGTATCAGTTTTTACAGCTCCCGGGTGCATTGTGTTTATTGTAACTCCGGAATTTTCAAATTTTTCTTTAAATACAATCATTGATAGAAGTTGGGCTGTTTTGGCAGAGCCATAGCTTTTCAATCCTGAAAATCTGCGCTTTTCCCAATTTAGATCATCAAGTTTTAATCCCCAGGCAGCAAACCTGTGTCCTTCAGAACCTACTAAAATTATTCTTGCATTTTCCTGAGCTTTAAGCTTTTTCATTAAGATGTAGTTCATAATGAAAGAAGACAGATAATGAACCGCAAAAACCTTTTCAAAGCCATCCGGGGTTAATTCTCGCTTCGTAAGATATACTCCCGCATTATGAATTATAACATCTATTGGTTGCTCAAGAGCCGACAGTTCGTTTGAAACTCTAAAAATGTCATTTAAACTACTTAAGTCGGCAATTAAATAATCGCATTTAACATCAAATTCACTTTCGATTTCAATTTTAAGTTTTTCTGATTTCTCCGGATTTCGATTAACACAAAGCAGATTAGCTCCATGTGCTGCGTATTTTCGGGCAGTAATATATCCAATTCCGGATGTAGCGCCTGTTATAACAACTAATTTATTCCGAAAATTGTCATTGCAAATATTAGGTGCTCGCATATTATTTCTAATCATAGCAAATATGTTAGACCACTTATATTCGTGTATATATTTTGATGTTTTTTTTGCCATAATGTTTTATTAACCGAATTTTCTAATCAAAAATCTGCGATACATTTTCCCAAATCGTGGGATATTATTAAAAATATCTCCCCACAAATCGTAGTAATCTCTTTGCTCCTTAATTAAGCCATCTTCACTTAACACTAATTTTGTAGCACCATACATTGGAGTATCAGGGTATTTTTTAAACATCATTGTCATCACCCAATCAAACATTATAACGTTATCATTTTGGGCAATGGATAAGATTTCCATTTTAAGCTGTTTTGTGCGTTTTGTAAGTCTGTTGCACATGGCAATAAAATCGTCAATTCCCTCAATACGCTGAATAGTATCCTGAAAAACAATATCCTTGTGATAGTATTTAAAAATGTGCGACCAATCGGGTTTGCCCTCACGATTATAGGTTTGCGTCCATAAAACCTTTATTGTGTCAATGTTTAAAGTTTGCATTTCTTGTTCAACCATAGGTTGCTGATCCTGATTATCCATTCTGCTTTATAATATTTGGGTTTACATTTTATTGTTGTTGACTCCTTTAACTCAAAAATCGTTTTTTCAAAAGAAGGAGGACCAAACGTCATGCTTGGGTTGTTGGAAAAGCCGAACCCTTCTGTTGGAATACCAAACCAATTAACATCCAGTGTTTCATTCATGTTCTCGTCGTGAATAAACTTAAAAGAATATTTGCCCGGCTTTAAGTTTTCAACAACAAAAACACATTTATTACCTGAAATGTTTTTGGTTAAACCAATTAAACTTACTTCGCGCTCATTGCTAAGCTCTAAGTGGATTTGGCCTTTATTATTGCGGATATTGTTTATTTCAACTGTTAAGGTAAGTTGCGCCAAAGAGAGCATTGGCATTAAAAAACAAAATAAAAAATCAACTGTGCTTTTTTCATAAATCAATTGAATGAGACTAGTATAAAAATGCGGTTTGATATGAATTTCAAATATACTTCATTCAAATATAATACAATTTGAAATACAGTTATCTTCAAATAAAATGATTGAATAGTTTTCGAGCTTAAATCTGACCATAAGCAAGCTTTTACGATGAATTACAATTTCTGATTTTTCTAAAACAAATTATAAGTTTATCTTAGATAGTCTTAGGAATAATTAAGCGTTGATTAATTACCGTATAATCATCAACTTAGCCACATAGCTATATTGGTTTATTTCTAGTTTGCAGAAATATATTCCCGGGTATATATGGCTTGAATCAATAACAAAGCTATATTTTCCGGCAGGCTTATTTTGGTTGTGTAAAACTTCTATAACTCTTCCTTTGGAATCCAATATTTCCAGCTTTAAAACACCATCAGATTTTGTGATTATTTCTATGGTTGTATTAAAAATTGCAGGATTTGGGAAAATAGAAAATTCAGCTATCGAGCTATTTATAACTCCAATGGAGTTTGCATATGATTTGGATGCATATTCTGTATTGCCATAGCAACCTAGATTAATTCTGCCTCCATTAGGAGCAGGCTCTTTGTCGAAAGGCGAATCCGGATGGCCGCTGTCAATTCCCGGACTATATACTTCATCATACATCCAGGCTTGGTAATGAGGATCCCATCTACCTGATTTGGATTTGAGATGAAAGTTGTTGTTTTCGGCATCTGCAAAAAGTGGATCTGCTTTAAAGCTGTTGGTAATTGTGAAATTGCCATCTCCCATGTTGCCTGATTTATAAATTGAAAAATCAATAGATAAAGAAGAATCTTCACTTACATAAAAGTCGTTATCATTATCATCAGAAGAATTATCCCAAAAAATAGAATTTTTTACAATAACCTCAGAGCCGCCTTCAACAAAAATTGCATGTCCATAGCTGTATTCAGCACCAATGTTTTCTGCAATTGTACAGTTTTCAATAATTGTTTTAGCATTTCCATTTGCTCTTAATCCATCAACATAAAGAGCGCCATTTCTAAAACTTCCTGTGCATATATTTTTGTAAATCAATTCATTAAACATCCTAACATTTGCACCTTCATCAATAAATACTCCCGCACCTCCTGATGGAGCGAAATTTCCCGCGTAAATATTTCCTCTTAATTCTATAAAAATCGAATTTGAATATCCGTCAAAAATTCCACCGTCAATTATTAAGCCGCCACCCCAGCCCCAGCCTTCAAGTATGGCATTGCCAATAAATGAATTATTTTTAATTAATCCCTTTCTTCCGGCAATATAAGCACCAGCCCCATGGTCAGAATAGATTTCGTTATTTTCAATGTGATTATTTTCTATAATAAACAGATAATCAGTAGAGTGCTGACCAAGAAATAGTCCGCCACCCTTTCCGCAACTATTATTTCTTATAATATTATTGGAGATTTCAGCAGCAAATCGGGCGTTAATACCACCGCCATAATCATTTGAACCGGTTAATCCTCCATTATTTTGTATTATGTTATTTGCAATTTTAATAAAGCCAAAGCCACCATTTCCCCAATCTTCAGTGTGAATCCCGCGCTGACCTCCTTGAATTGTAAATCCATCTATTTCAAAATGTCTGTTATTGCCACTTCCTGCGCTAAATTCAATGTTAATCACCGGCAACGAATTATTCCCATTTATTATGGTCACAAATTCTTGACTATCACGATTGCCGAAATTCGCCGTCTGATAACCTCCCCATAGAATAATTCCTTTATTGTCTGGAAACTCTATGTTTTCATTGTAAGTTCCCTGTGCTACCTTAACAGTATCAAGATTTTGAGCTAGATTTAGGCCAGCCTGAATTGTTTTAAAAGGATTTTGTTGGCTGCCATCAGGTGATGCGCCTGTATTTGAGGCATCTACATAAACAATTTGTGCAGAAGCCGAAATATGGATTAAAAATAAAACTGTAAGAAAAGCTTTTTGTCTGATTCTTTTTACAACGACTGATGGTTTCATAGGATTGTACAACTTGAGATTAAGGAAATATTATTTGCCATTAAAAACAATAACTATTGTGACAAAAATTGATTTTGCGCAGCAAATGTAATTTAATTTTTATTGCAGTTGCACAGAGTTAGTCGATTTTGTGCTCTATTTTTTAAAAATATGAAACTGATAGGGCGATAATTCTATGCTCCCACTCAAAGTATGATTGCTTAATGTAATAGCATTAATCCAGGTTGTGCCCTCTAAAGCAGTCGGAATAGTGAAAGTTATGTTAGAGTTTCTCAGATTAGCCATTATTACAATTTCTTCATCATTGTAGGTTTTTTTTAAACAAGCAATATCATTGTGAGAGTAAATATTGTTCTGGCCGATTTTGGCTGCATTGGAGCTTTTATAAAACTGAAGTATTTTTTTATATGACTCCAGCATTTCAGGGTTATTGTTCCAGTTTATGGTTGAATTGGAAAAGAAAGGAATATTATTGGCAGTGCCAACTTCCTGACTTCCATATATTAGAGGCACACCTCCGGTGAAAATTGTAACAACAGATGCTGCCAACGCACCGTCAACTCCATTGAATATGCTTATTGGCGTTGCATCCCAAGCTGATTCATCATGATTGGTTGTAAATCTTACCCAATGTTTGCCGGACGGAGTATTATTATACTCATTATAATGAGCTGTAAAAATTCTGTTTACGGGATCTCCGTTAAAAACATTCTTTACAGCGCCATAAACTTGCCATCCAAAATTTAAATCAAAACCTGCATTAAAATGGTCGCTTCGAGTTCCTTCTGCAAAAAAGATTAATTTTCTGTTTGGAATATCGTTTAATGATTTTATTGCCGCTTGCCAGAAATCAAAGGGAACACCGACTGCATAATCACATCTGAAGCCATCAATATTTGCTTCATAAACCCAATAAGTCATGGCATCAATCATGGCTGCTCTCATATTATGATTATCATAATTTAAGTCAGCAACATCAAGCCAATTTGTGCCCGGAGGATGAACAATGTTTCCATTTCCATCCTGAGTGTACCAACTTTTGTTTTCAATCCATTCATGATCCCATGCAGTATGATTAGCAACCCAGTCCATAATAACAGCTATTCCCCTTGAATGTGCTTCATCGGTCAAGTTTCTTAAATCCTCAAGAGTTCCAAATTCAGAACCAACCGCTTTATAGTCTTTAACAGAGTAGGGAGAATTCACTGAATTTACCTCACCAATCGGATGAATAGGCATAAGCCAAATTACATTAATGCCTAATTCTTCAATATGGTCCATTTTATTGATAATGCCTTGAATATCTCCTGTTGTGCTAAATGCCCGCAAGTTGATTTCATACATAATAATATCCTGAGTCTTAGGAACATCTGCAAAAGGAGTACCGTATTGTTCGTAAGGTGCATCATCAATAATATCATCATCAACTTCCTTATCGCATGATAATAAGGCTGTTATGATGAATGCAAATAAAAGATGTTTAAGAAAAATTTTCATATAAATGTTGTTGAGGCAATTCTTGTTAGTCAGATTTGTTTGCGATATTTTTTGTTAAAGGGCTAATCCAATTTTTGAATTGATATTTGCTCAAAAATACTAAATAATTCATCTCATAAACTCAAGCTTGATTAACTAGCTTCGCTAAGTGTTATTTGACGCGTATTTTATGCATTTTATTTAATTAGTAAAAAAGACATATATGCCAAATATGCAACAATCAAAAACACAGCCTCCCACCTGTCTATTACTTTCTTTTTCCCTGTAAACATAGCTATGAAAAGAATTAGTGTTCCAACTGCCAGCAAATAAAACTCTAAATTATACGCAATGTCAAAATAAATAGGTTGAATCAAGGAACTCAATCCTAGAATAAACAAAATATTAAAGATATTTGAACCGATAATATTACCAACAGCAATATCATTGTTTCTTTTTATGGCTGCAACAACACTCGTTGCCAATTCTGGAAGGGAAGTACCAACTGAAATAATTGTTAAACCAATAATTTTTTCGCTAACATTAAAAATAGTTGCAATTTTTACAGCATTGTCAACAATCATGCTGCCTCCAATTATAAGCCCACCAAGTCCTATTACAAACAGCATAATTGCTTTCCAAATAGGAATATTATGCGTTTTTTCGGCTTTCTGTTGGTTTGATTTAAGCTGTTTAATTAAATATAAAAGGAATAAGCAGAAGAGGAGAAGCAAAAAAGCACCATCTAGCCGTGAAATAATTTGAAAATTTGAATTAAAAAAGTCGTTTGAAACAATAAAAAGAACAATTAAGGCAAACAATGATATGGGAATTTCCTTCCAAACAGTGCTTGACTGAACTGCAAACGGTGTTATAAGTCCGGCAATGCCGAGAATAGCAAATAAATTAAATATATTGCTTCCTATAATATTGCTGATTACAATATCCTGATGGTTTTGTGATGATGCTAATATGTTTACTACCAATTCAGGTGCTGATGTTCCAAAAGAAACAATTGTTAATCCAATTGCAAGATCAGATACGTTATATTTTTTGGCAAGAGATGATGCGGCAACAACCAGCCAATCTGCGCCTTTAATTAGTAGGACGAAACCTATTGCAAGTAGAAAAATTTGAAGAATCATTAATCTTTAAAGTTTCACTTATGATTAAAAAAACCAACTGTTAATGTCATTTCTAACAGAAGTATTTACAGCATAGGCAATGATAATGGATATAATTAATCCTATTATAGCTAGTAAAATATCCTTACCAACAACAATAATTGTTTTTCTTAAACTTTTTTGATTGGATTTTCTTAAATTCATCGCAATTTCTCTACCTCCAAGCAGTCCTAAAAAAACCCAAGTTGTGCTCATTGGTACAGTGCTGTATATAAGATGGAAAGCCATTAAAATTGAGTAAATTAGATCAACTATAGTAGCAGGTCTAACATCTGTAATATCAGCCTTTGTTGTTATAATCTGCTGAATTCTACCTCCTTTGTTATAAAACAGTATGCCCAAGCCTATGAAAACGAAGCCTACAACTAGCCCTAGCTCAGAAAGATTAAGCTGACGAGGAAGGAAAACTGAAATATTTGCAGCATCCTGCATTATCCACAGACACCATAGAGCACCACTTGTAATCCATTGTGCAACAGTCCAAGAGGTATGAGGCTTTCCTTTAAATTTTGTTTTGAAATATTGTGAAAGCAGTATGTAAATTGCGAAAGAAACAATAAATGCAATAAAATACCCACCAATACTTTTCTCAAGAACCTTATTTATTGCTCCGCTTGTTGATGCAAAAGAACTTAGTAGAAGAAAAGTAGTAGAAATAGGCATCCTCATTCTAGTTATAATTATTAAAAGAATAGGCGCTGCTATCTGCAGATACTCAAAAGAAGATGGATCCTCGTTGAACCCTTTTGTCGCAAGTCTTTTAAAGCTTATATCTCCATCAAAGAGAAAATAGCTCAAGGCGATTGTCAAGGCAAAAAGTCCACCAATATAAAGCCACAATACCCACCACTTACGATGTGAGTTTGAGGAAAGAAAGGTTCCTATCGTTTGAATGCTATCGTTAGAAATGACAGAAAAGCCGGCAATCGCAAATCCAAACCACATTGCAATAGGAGTAATTGTGTAAACAAGAGATGCTACAACAAAAAGAACCAGAATAAAGACTAAAAAATTAGCTTCATTTTTAAAAACGTCAATAAAACCTAATTGTTTACGAAAATTACTCCTATTAATCATAGCCTTGGAATTAAGTGTGCATTTTCATTCTTTTATTTATTGTTTTTTCCCACTTTTCGATTACCATTATTTCGTCTGAGATATTAGTATTCTCGTCAGAATTAAAAAAATCAAGATCTACTATGGGCTTGTTTTGGTTTATGGGAATAAACGCTAATTTAATCTTGTCAATAGCTTTAAAGTTTCCTTTGCTGTTTTTAACGTTTCTGGAAATGTTTTTAGCTTCACAGTGATGGTAATCGCTAAGAATCAGGTGCTGAAAGGTTTCCTTGCCATTAAATGTGTGAACGAAAAAAAGATGATTGGCTTTTTCGTCAAGACCAATGGCTGAATCTGCTAAGTATTCAGATATTGTAATTAAACATTTGTTCTCTTTAGCTATCTTGGAAAGGGCTTCTTTTAGATGTTTTCCTCCTTTGTTTTTTTTAATCCCTAATAGGATGAAAGGAAGGATAAAAAGCACGGCAACTAATATGCCGACAAATATTGTAATCATAATGTTTGTTATATTTTTGTTAATAGCCTGTATTTGTTAGAAATGGTTGATCGTTGGCTTTTAAGCCTGTTGCCTCAGAATACAGCTACCAGAAATATTGGAAAGGGAAAAAGATGGCCTTTCGACCATAGTAAATTAGTTTGTTGTTTAAACAAAAATTGTATTTTTTAAAATTCGACTCAATAGGATGCTCAATAAATAATAAGTGTGCTATTGAAGTTTTTACATCCCTATTATTGGAAATATTAAATTGGTTGATGGATGTATATTCAGTGTTTTTAGTAGTTGCAGTGTCTTGAGAAAAAGGTTTTGCTAATGAAATAATAGCATTAGGCTTACTGTCTGAATTTTCTAATGTATATCTTGAGCTTAACCCACATGCAGATAATACGCCACAAAAAAACACAAAAACAAAAAGTATCCGTAAGCAAATGCGATAATTGAAAATCGGTATCATTAGCAAGCTGTGGATTTTAAATAAAAAGACTCTTTGGAATGAGCAAAATTAGAGATTTTTAGAATACATAAATGTGATTCACAAGAAATTATTTTTTGCAGCTAAGTTCTAAATATATCAGCAAATATATTATCTTTGCCAAATGAAAACAATACAAGAAATCCGCAACTTATTCCAAGAGTTAACAGGAGCATCACAAGAGCAATTACTTGATGACTTATTAAAAGACTTTGAGTTAAAAGGTCAAGTATTAGAGAATGTGAAGCAAGAGCGTATAGAGAAAAGAATCATTAAATCATGTCCTCATTGCTCAAGTACAAAAGTGCACAAGCGAGGGAAACAAAAGAATGTTCAGATGTA
>JAGXRQ010000051.1 GCA_018335675.1 Bacteroidota bacterium
TTACACAATGCCTGCAGAAGATGTAACTCTAACTGCAAAATTCCAGGAAAAAGTGTCTGTTTCTAATCCGGAAACTTTAACTATAAGCATGTATCCTAACCCAAGCAGAGGCAATGTTATCATTACATCTGATTACATCATAATTGAAATAAGTGTGTATGATATGACAGGAAAACTAGTGAAAAAAGTTAATACTGAAGCTGAACAAGTTGATTTACAACTATCGGCAATAGAGCCTGGCTTATACTTTGTGAAGATTATTACGAGTGCCGGAGAAAAAATGATGAAACTACAAGTATTGTAGTGCCTTGTACTGAACAAATTGGCTTGTCGTGTACATGCTGATAGTTAAAAGTTTGTTTAATTTTGGCAAAGACGAGGTGGCAATATGCCACCTCGTCTTTTATTATATTATTTCCATGAATTAATAAAAAATAAATTATTTTTATATCCTATTAATAACCATTTTCTCCGGCGATTTCCGAAAAGCCTTAACAGAGTAGGATTACTTAAAAAACAAAAACTATGGAAAGCAAATTTTTTACTTTTATTAAACCATTTTTAAATTATGTTGATAGTGGGAATTTCTTCAGAAAACCAATTAGCTGGCTCTATGCATTAATTGCAGGATTGAATCTTTTATTACCAATATTTATACTCTATCAGGCAATAGATAGCGGTGTTTTAAACAGTCAAAACTATGCATATATTAGAGAAATTGAGCCGGGGATATACATTAAAACGATAATTGTTTTTATTTTTTCTTTCCTGATTATTTCAGTTGTTAGTTGGTTGGGGTTTCAACTGTGGTGGGACAGAAGAAGTAAAGTTAATCAAACCTCTGATGAGGGCGCAGAATTTGTTGCTACGCCTGTAATCTCTCACATAGTTCAAACTTTTGGCGAATGGCTTGGAATGTGGGTAGCTATTGTTGGCTTCTCAACTTCTCTGCTTACAGCATTATTAATGGGTAACTATGGCTCTGGATTTGCCAGCAGTTTAGGGATAGGCATGTTTGATTCTGGCATATATGGAATATTTTTAATGCCTGTTATTGGATTTCTTATAATAGTTATTTTTAGATTTTTTGCTGAATTCTTTAAAGCACTTACCTCAATAGCCAATAACACCAGGAAACAATTAAAATTCTTTAATCCTGAAGCACATGAATAGTTGTGGTTAAAGAATAGTTATGTCTCTAATTAAATAGGATTATTTAATAACACAAATCCACAATACCTTTACTGTCTGGCATAGTGGATTTGTGTCTTCTATTTTGTTGAATTGATTTTATTCTAATAACGAAAGGAAGTTTAATAAACTTAAGCTGTTTATTTGCCTAACTCCCAAACGCCTCATCAACAACTCCCCTTAAATCTGGCACGTATGATTTTGCTTTAGAGAATAATCCGAGGTATTCAATATTTTTGCTATCATCATAAATAGGTGCAAAATCAATTTTGTTTAAGTAAAGATTGTGAGTTTTTGATTTCACTGATAGCTCATTCAGTATTTTAATATGTAGATTTTTAGACCTGACTATCCCTCCCTTTCCTATGTTTTCTTTGCCGGCTTCAAACTGTGGTTTTATAAGTGCAATTATAAGACCATCATCGGCTAGTAATTTGGAAAAAACTTCAAAAACATGAGTTAATGATATAAAGGAAAGATCCGCTACTATCCAGTCGGGCTTGCTATTATCAAGATGTTCAATAGTCAATTCTTTAATGTTCATTTTTTCAATAGAAACAACTCTTGGAACATTCTGCAATGACTTATGCAACTGTCCTTCACCAACATCTACCGCCCATACTTTCTTAGCACCGTTTTTCAGCAGACAATCAGTAAACCCTCCTGTAGATGCACCTGCATCTAAAACAACTTTCCCTTCCGGCGAAACCTCAAAACTTTGAAGTGCTTTTTCCAGCTTCAAGCCCCCCCTGCTCACATACCGCATGGAATCGGGATATTCTGCTTCAATCTTTTCATCGCCCGTAACCTGAAACGAACTTTTGTAAATCTCTTTGCCGTTTACTTTCACCAATCCTTCAGAAATAGCTTCCTGAGCTTTAATACGGGAAGAAAATATGGCTTTATTAATAAGATAAATGTCTAAGCGCATGGATTTTTTGGGTTACAGGTAGCGTTACATGAAAAGTGACAGAAGAGTTACAGTGAAGTGACAGGTAAAGTTACGGAAAAGTGACGGAAGAGTGAAAGGAAAGTTACAGGGAGTGTTCATTGATCAAAGGGATCTCTCGCTAACGCTCGAGATGACCGCAACCCGCAACCCGACACCCAAAACCCAAAACCTCAAACCTACCCCCATTTATCACATTGGCACATTGGCATATTAAAACATTAGCATATTAACTCACTCCCCAACTTTTCCTTCTGCCCAGTTTTTCATAAAGTTTATTAGTTCCATTCGATTAACAGACCTAGCATTTCTGACATAAAACCCTGATGAAGAAACTCCGGCGGCTAAACATTCTGCCGGACCAAGACCATTCATCCATGCGTTGCAGAATCCTGCATTGAAATTATCTCCTGCTCCGGTTGTAAGTTTTGGCTTTGGCGTGTATGGACCATCAACCCATGCCGTTTCATTTTCACAAGCGATGGCTGCTCCATTAGTCGGGTGAATAACTATTCCAAAAACATTAATCTTCTCGCGAATTTTCGAAGCTCTTTTTTGTAATTCTTCTTCCTTAATTCCCAGAACATTAGAGATAATTGACGATTCGTTTTGATTCATGCTAAGAATTGTCTTTGTTGGAATTTTAGAAATCAGATTTAAAACACCCTTAATATCTTCAGTTGTTCTTTTTTCAGGATCTGCAAGGTCAATAAATACAAGTGGTTTATTTTTTTGTTCTGCAATAATGCTGCTAAACTTTTCAATAATTGAGTTAAGACTGTATAGCATAGTCCAATTAGTAAATCCAATCAAACTAATATCAGACATTATCTTTTTAAGTTCAGGCTCAGGAAGTTTTTCAATAAGATGATCATAGCTTACTTCCGGCAAATTATTCATTTTGCCCATCATAAGCTTTCCATCAAAAAACTCAAGCGCTTCTGTAAATCCGGGGTCAGTTAGGCTGACAACTTGTTTGCAGCTATCTGCAAATTCTCTAAACACAGGGTGTACATAATGCTTCCCCAAAGCGCCTATATAGGTAACATTATGGTTCTGAGCAATAAGTGCATTTGCCATGATCGGACCATTACCGCCAAGCTTTGTTTGAATAGGAACCAGCTCTAAATTGCCGCTGAGTCCGGCCAGACTGGCTATTTTCTCTGCAAAAGTTTTAATATCCGGAACTCTTTCGTGCTCTG
This sequence comes from Bacteroidota bacterium, assembly GCA_018335675.1. GTDB lineage: Bacteria > Bacteroidota > Bacteroidia > Bacteroidales > UBA7960 > PWND01. The sequence continues at coordinate 3,343 of JAGXRQ010000051.1, forward strand.
TCAGGTTTTTTCTTTTGTCAACTACATGTATAATCTCATCAACAAAACCATCAAAACCGACAAGGCAGTGCATGGATTTTTCTGATTTTTGAAGCTTTTCTGCTGCTTGCTTAATAATTGGTTGTTGTTTCATAATGATAGATTAGGTATCGGGTGTCAGGTATCGGAAAACCTAATACCCGATACCCGACACCTATAATAAACTTATCTCCTCCCAAACACTTCCGTTAATTTTAGTAAATCATCTGTATGTTTAGATGTAAGCTGTCCCTTTTTATATCTCCATTTCCAATATCCTGATGCCTTTCCGGGGAAATTGAATCTGGCAGAAGTGTCTAGCCTTAAAATATCTTGCATTGGAGCAATAGCAATGTTTGCAACTGTTGACCATGCCAACCTGATAAACGACCAAGCGGGGTCAGACTCATCAATTTTAAAATAATCGCGCATCAATTGCTTTTCTTCCTCAGTACTTTCGTTGTATCTGCCCAAAGTAGTATCGTTGTCGTGAGTTCCTGTATAAACAACACAATTCTTACCGTAAGTATGAGGGATAAAGTCGTTATCTTCGCCGGTGTCGAATGCAAATTGAAGGATTTTCATTCCCGGAAGATCGAACCCATCTCGCAAAGCTTCAACGTCGGGGGTGATAACACCTAAGTCTTCTGCAATGATAGGAAGATTTCCAAGTGCATCATAAACTGCCTCAAGCATTTCCATTCCCATTGCAGGCTTCCACTCTCCTTTTTCAGCAGTTTTTTCACCAAAAGGCACTGCCCAGTAAGCAGCTAATCCACGGAAATGGTCAATCCTTAGAATATCATATAACTTAAAGTTAGCCTCAACTCTATCAATCCACCATTTAAATCCTGTTTCTGAAAGTTTTTCCCAGTTATAAATTGGGTTTCCCCATAGCTGGCCGGTTGCACTGAAATAATCTGGTGGCACACCTGCAACCGTTTTGGGATTCATATCATTGTCAAAATCGAATATTTCAGGATTTGCCCATGCATCAGCACTATCGAATGCAACATACAAAGGAATGTCGCCAATAACTTTAATATCATTAAGATTAGAGTATGATTTTAATTCAAGCCATTGCCAGTAAAATAAAAACTGAATGTACTTGTAATATTCAATTTGTTCTTTAAGATCGTGCTTGTACTTTTCAACTGCGTGGTGAGAGCGAATCTTAATGTCATGCGCCCATTCCGACCAAGGTTTGCCGTGATAATGATCTTTCAATGCCATAAAGAAAGCGTAATCATTAAGCCATTTTTTATTATTGTTGCAGAAATTCTTGAAACGGATTTTGGTAACCTTGCAATTATTTTCTTTGAATTTGTTGAAAGAAGCTTTCAAAACATCTCTCTTATAATTATAAATCAGCCCAAAATCAACCTCATCGTCGCCAAATTCAATTGCTGAAGGCAAATCATTTACATTAAGAAGACCATTCTCAACAAGTTTGTCGAGATTGATAAGCGATGGATTTCCTGCAAAAGCAGAGAAGCACTGATAAGGTGAATCGCCGTAGCCGGTATGCCCTAGTGGCAAAATTTGCCACAGTTTCTGACCGCTTTCCACCAAAAAATCAACAAATTCAAAAGCTTCCTTGCCCATCGTTCCAACTCCGTATTTGCCGGGCAAAGATGTTATATGTAGTAATATTCCACTCGAACGTTCTGTTTTCATATAATGTGTTTTTTGTATTATTAGTATTTTAAAATGAAGGAAGAACAAATGCGGTATTCCATTGCAGGATATTCTATTATAAAAAGCTCCACGCAAAAGCCGCAAAAATAAAACGCAAAAGCGTCACAGATTCTATCGCAAAGACTATTCTTCCAGTACTTTTTTAATTCTGATTTCGTCTTCATCTTTGACTAAAAGTATTGAGACAGCAGCTATTACAAAAGCAGCACCTCCAATCATAAGAGCATAAATTGGCTGTCCACCTGCAATATTCACAACAAAGAAACCAAGAAGACTTGCAGCTACAATTTGAGGTATAACTATGAAGAAGTTGAAGATGCCCATGTAAGTTCCCATTTTATTTGAAGGAAGAGATCCTGTTAGGATAGCGTATGGCATTGATAAAATACTTGCCCATGCAATACCAACTCCGAGCATAGAAACAAGCAGCCATTCAGGAGAAGGAACAAAATAAACCGAAACAAACCCCACAGCACCAAGAATTAACGCAAGAGCATGTGTTATTCTTCGATTTGTCCATCTTGCCAAAACAGGAAGGAAGAATGCAATTAGAGCAGCAAACCCGTTATACATTGCAAAACAAATCCCTACCCAATTTGCACCGGTATTATATTCCTTTAAAATTGATTTAAACCTGTCAAATAATCTACCATCAATATTATACTGATTATCGTATAAAGCTTCTTTTGTTGCTTCATCAGAACGGCCTTCTTTCAAGAATAAATTTAGTACGCGAACAGGCACAGCTACCTCAAGTTTTCCCTTTTCAAAATTATTTCCAATTTTTCTAATTTCTTCATCAAGATTTTTAAGCCAAGCATCAGAGATGTCGTAAGCCTCAATTTCATTAGTCAACCGAACTTGCTCTGTTTTTAATTGATTAAATTCTTCAAGAGAAATTTTCATGTCGTATATATGACTGGTAATGCCTGCCGTTGAGTATATCCACATTGCAAACAAAGCAAACCAGCTAAAAAACTGCACAACTGCAAGTTGCCCCATAGTTTTGGGCATATTAAACAAGTCATTTAAAACAACAACAAGTCCACCCTCATTTTTTCCTGCACTTTTAAGCAGCCCAGCCACAAGCTGAACAATTCCGAAAACAAAAACACCACCGGAAAGAACGAACAGTTTTTGGTCTAATTTAAAGTACCAAACACCTAGAGTAAGAGCGGCGCCTATAAGCATCCACAGATAACTATATTTTAGGAAATATTTTGCAGGATGATCAACATGCTTAATTTGCTTTTCAGAACCCGTAACTTGCTTAGCATGAGCTTTTTCAGCTTCTTCAAACCCTTTTAATTCTTGAGGAGTATATTCTTTTGATTTTATAACAGTCCACAACACTGCTACAAAAAAGACCAATGCACCAAGATAAAATGACCACTTAACAGAGGGTGGAATTTGCCCTTCCGGAGCTGTATTTGCAACACCAACCCATTCAGTAAGAATATAAGGCAAAGCGGAGGCAACAACAGCGCCGGTGCCAATAAAGAAGCTTTGCATTGCAAAACCCTTTGTTCGTTGTTCGGCAGGCAGCATATCACCAACAAATGCTCTGAAAGGTTCCATTGAAACATTAATAGAGGCATCTAGAATCCAAAGCATCCCGGCAGCAACCCATAGGAATGGAGAATTCGGCATTATAATAAGAGCTATTGAAGCCAGAATAGCACCAATAAGGAAAAACGGCCTCCGTCTTCCCAGTCGCCCCCAGGTATTATCACTCATATGCCCAATAATAGGCTGTACTATCAGTCCTGTAACAGGAGCTGCAATCCATAGAATAGGAATTGCATCAATATTAGCTCCAAGAGTTTCGAAAATCCTACTAACATTGGCGTTTTGGAGGGCGAAGCCAAACTGGATTCCAAGAAATCCAAAACTCATATTCCAAATTTGCCAAAAACTTAGCCTTGGTCTTGTTTTCATTTGAATAAAATTTCGTTAATAATCCTTTAGTTCCAAAAATAAAATCAGGGTTTTCCAAAACCTGATAATAAGGTTTAAAATTAAGGGATTTTTTTGTTTTGAGGAATAATTAAAAGCAAATACTTCCTAAAAGTGTTGTAAAAAATTTAGGGAATCATCTTACATCTTATAATCGTTAATCTTCCAATCAATTAAATCGGAGCAACAATATGAAAAAATAATCCGGGTTTGCCGTGGCGGTTTATTGTGAATTCTGTGCGGAACACTTTATCGTAATAAGTAACAAAGTCTACCCCCAAGCCGGCTCCTCCAAGCCATATGTTTGAATATGGATTTCTTTCGAAAAACACTCTATCGTAAGTATAACCTGCATCAACAAATGCATTAATGTATATTGCATAATGCATCAGACCAAATTTCTCTCCGGGGATAAAACTCAATCGTTTCACTCTTTGTGGAAGGATGTTATATTTCAAATTTGTTTTTAACACCCCAAAATGCTGGGCATCAACAACATAATATTCATATCCCCTAACAAAATTTTCATTATACCCTAATCCTCTTTCAAGAAAATAGGGATAGTTTTCTGCGAATGAAACCTTTGTGTTAAGTCCGGCTGCAAAATACCACTTATCTCCTAAGGCCAAATACCTTCTAAAAGAATTCTCAACTGAAAAAAGTGGAGAGATGTCGTTGTGGAAAATATTAAATCCATGCTGTGTAACAGACAATTTATTAAAATAGCCCTTTAATGGATATGCTTTCAAATCGCGATAATCGGAAATATATTCATACTTAAGCATAAAGTATTGCAAATGTGAATTATCTGAGTTAAGAAATAAAGGATTTAGCAATAACACTGTATCTGCAAATGCAAGATTATTATAGCGAAAGTTTATAAAATGAGTATGATAGAAATTTTTACGGTAGGTAAAATTAAGTTGGGCATAAATGTCGGTTCTGACAAAACTTAAGGGATCTTTATAAAAAACTTGCTTGTTATCAATACTCATGAAATTAATTTCCTTTGCCCTTACGTAGCCGGCAGAGACAGACATCCCAAGGGTTTGATTTGTATTAAGATAAGGGATAGTATAGGAAAATGCATATCTTTGATTGTATCCTGCTCTAAGATTAAATCTCAGTCGCTCTTTACGACCTCTGAAATTCTCAAACACCAAATAAAAGCCATAGCTTACTCTGTCAAAATTGGGCGAATCCATCCAGGTATTAATGTTCCTTTCATGAATATCGACAGTTGGAAATGGCCACAAATACCATCTTTCCACAAAGAAAATATTTATTGTTGATCCATTGTTCGGATGCAGGTTGGCAGTAAATTCAACAAAATTAAATAATGAAGTATTAAGAAGATTTTCTCTGCTGCTTGATAAAATTTTCTCAAATTCAGACACAGAAATAGTGTCACCTGAGTTAAACAACAATTCTCTTTTTATGATGTGTGGTTTGGTAATTTTGTTTCCTTCATAGGAAACATCTCCAATAACAACATATTGAATTGGGGTCTCTTCAGCAGGATATGTGTATGCTATCTTTATCCCTTTAGAGTTTGATTCAATAACACCCGAAATACCCCAAAAAGGCAGCAATGATAAAATTGTAAATAACAAAATTTCGAACCGAACTCTCACTAATCTTTAATTATATTGTAATCAATTTTTTCTCAATTTAAAGGCTATTGAGGTTTAGTGGAAAAATATAAGGCTTTTTGTTAATAGATTTTGAATCTTTAAAATTTCCACCCCTATACCCTTATACCCCCTATACCTTATACCTTATACCTTACCTTATACCCTATTACCTTACCCCCCAAGCCCCCTAAAGGGGGAGCTGACGACGGCATACTATATACCCTATACCTTTATACCCTATACCTTTAAACCCCTATACCTATATATTCAACCAATTCATCAACGATTGAAACCTATCGTCAAGCAAATCGCCGTATCTACTTTCTTCAGAGTAAAATCCTTTTATAATATAATCATAGCGATTAAATGTTTGAATTATACCCGAAATATCAATCTTATTAACCTTAATGGTTATCTCCAGTTTATTGCTGTCTTCAAAGGTTGACAAATATGAGCACAATACTTTTGCGTCATTAGCCTCAACAATTCCAGCAATCTGGCTTAAGGAATATGCATGAGTATTTACCTCAAGAACAATAATTCCACCAGGGTGGTTAACGCTTGTAATTTTTACGAAATTATCAACCAGAGTAGCCAGAGTTATGCATCCCAAGTAGTTATTTTTACTATCCAAGACAGGCACCAGAGTAAGCGACTGCTCATCCACAAGCCTAATTACATCAAATATATGATGATTAATGTGCACATAGGGTTTATTGAGAGACAGATTATGATTGCCAATTGGCAATTCCATGTCATTAATTTCGTAAATATCAGTGTCGGAAATTAAGCCCAAAAACACTTCGTTATTGACAATGGGTAAATGAGAAACACGCAATTCTTCCATAAGAGACAAAGCTGTTGAGGCACTGTCGGAAGTTTTTAGCGTAACAATGTTGTCAGTCAATAAATCTTTTGCCTGCATATTGCCTGATTTTTAGTGAATTTTATTTAACAAAAATACTCATAAAACAGAAACGGAATTGAAATTTTTAAATTGTAAAATAACTAAAATACAAAGCTTTACTCCCCCATTTTGCTTAGCTTTGCAATAAAAAAACGTATGACGAGGTTAAGTGTAAACATAAACAAAATTGCTACTCTGAGAAATGCCAGAGGTGGCAATATTCCAAATGTAGTAAAAGCAGCTATTGATTGTGAAAGATTCGGTGCTCGAGGAATAACTGTTCATCCCCGACCTGACGAAAGACACATCAGAATGCAGGATGTTTATGATCTTAAAAATGTTGTTACTACTGAGTTTAATATTGAAGGATATCCATCGAGAAAGTTTCTAAACATGCTAATAGAAATTAAACCGGCTCAGGCTACTCTTGTGCCCGACCCACCAAACGCCCTTACTTCAAACGCAGGATGGGACACAATAAAACATGAAGCTTTTTTGAAAGATGTAATCGCAGAACTGAAAAGTCACGGCATAAGGACGTCAATTTTTATAGAAACTAATCCTGACCTGATTTTTAAAGCGGCAGAAGTTGGTACAGACAGGGTAGAGCTATATACCGAACCATACGCTGCCGAATTCCCATTTGGAAAGGAAAAAGCAATTGCTCCTTTTATTATGGCAGCAAAAGCAGCAAATGAAGTAGGATTAGGTTTGAATGCCGGCCATGACCTCAGCCTTGAAAACCTTAAGTATTTCGCACAAAACATCCCAAACCTACTTGAAGTATCTATAGGGCATGCTTTGATAAGCGATGCATTGTATTTCGGACTAGAGAATACGGTTCAGATGTATTTGAGGGAGATAGGGGTATAGGGGTATAGGGGTATAGGGTGTAAAGTTATAAGGTATGGAATATTGTATTTGGGAAATTTAATAAACATCTTTTTTAGCTAATTATGGAAATTGATAATTATAATCTTGAAAGCGATATTGTTGAAGAAGAATCAACTAGTTATAACTCAGACAAGGATTTCACAACATTAGAAGCTTGGAGAAAAGCAAGAATTGTGAAGTTATTCTTTTACAAAGAAATAATACCTTTTGTCCAAAATGAAGAAAAACACAATCTTGCCTTCCAAATACGAAAAGCATCAGTTAGCATTACTGCTAATATTGCGGAAGGATATGGTAGATTTCATTATAAAGAAGGAATTCAATTCTATCGTATTTCAAGAGGGTCTTTGTTTGAATTAAAAGACCACGTAATATCTTGTTTTGATATGCAATATATAAATAAAGCGCAATTTGAAAAAGCTCTCAGTCTAATTGAAGACGCAAAAATTACTATAAATGGATATATAAATTTTGTAAAAAAACAATTGCAAAATGAAAAATAGTGCACTCCTTATACCATATACCCCTATACCCTATACCCCTATACCCCTATACCCCTATACCCTATACCCTTAAAACATGAAACTAAACTATAAATCCTTCGGCAACGGGCCTCCCATAATTATCGTGCATGGCCTTTTTGGCATGCTCGACAACTGGATTACAATAGCAAGAAAGTTTGAAAATGATTATACTGTTTATCTTGTTGACCAGCGCAATCATGGTAAATCAGGCAGAAGCGATGTTTTTAATTATCAGGCGATGAGCGATGACCTTCTGGAGTTTATGGATACTAACAATATTCAAACATCTCACCTTATTGGTCATTCTATGGGTGGAAAAACAATTATGCAATTTGCATTTGACTATCCTGAACGAGTTAATAAACTAGTTGTTGCAGATATTGGCCCTGTTCAATATGAGAATAAGCATGAAATGATTATAAATGCAATGCTTTCTATAGATTTTTCACAACAAAAATCAAGACAGGATGTTGAAGAATTATTGTCTAAAACAATCAAGAGTAAAAGGCTATTACAGTTTTTAATGAAGAACTTATATTGGAAAGATAAAAACAATTTGGGCTGGAAAACTAATATGGAAGCAGTTCTTGAAAATATGGAGAAAATCGGAGAAGCTATTGCTTCTGATAAACCATACATGGGACCAGCTTTGTTTGTCAGAGGAGGAAGATCTGATTATGTTACTTTAAAAGAGATGCATCAAATTAAAATGCAATTTCCTATTGCAGAAATAAAAACAATTAATGGAGCTACACACTGGCTACATTATGACAAACCTGATGATTTTTTTGCTTTAGTAAGTGATTTTTTACGTTTAGTGTAAATATTTTTTACATATATATTATTTTTTTCTTGCACATTAAAAATTATTTCCGATCTTTGCGCGGAAATTTAAAAACTATTTAGTCATGAAAAAAATACTTTTTATACTAGTTATCATTATTTTTGCCTGCAATATCTTGCAAAGTCAAATAAGCAGGCCTGGGGATCCAACAAGCTTTTCACTAGAAAAAGGCTCTTCTTCTATTCCTTTTATTTCAATGCCCGAGTTAGACCTTGAAAATCTGTATGAAGAAGATCTTGTGTTTGATAATCTTGCTGATACTCCATGGAGGTTTGGAGAAAATATTGACGTAAATATTTCTTTAGAAAACTCCGGCAAATTGACAATTCTTGAGAATGGTGACAAAATTTGGCAACTTGGAATTTATTCAAAGGGAGCTTTATCAATTAACCTAACATTTAATAGGTATGTTCTTCCTAAAGGCGCTGAATTGTTCATTTATAATGAAGATAGAACAAGCATTATAGGTGCTTTTACAGACCAAAACAATCAGGATGATGAATATTTTGCAACAACACTTGTAACCGGAGAAAGAATCATAGTTGATTATTTTGAGCCTGCAAATGTTGAATTTCAAGGTGTTCTTGAAATTGAGACAGTAACACATGGTTATAGAAGTCCGTTCGATTTTATTAAAGGATTCGGACACTCAGGTAGTTGCAATTTGAATGTTGCTTGCCCTCAGGCAAATGATTGGCAAGACCAGATAAATTCAACAGTGCTGCTGCTTGTTGGAGGCAATGCATTTTGCACAGGCTCTATTCTTAACAATATCAGGCAAGATTATACTCCATATGTTTTGTCGGCAAATCATTGTTATAAAACACCTTCAACAGTTGTTGTATGGTTTAACTGGCAAAGTCAAACATGCAGCAACCCTTCATCATCTCCATCATATCAATCTATGAGTGGAGCAACTCAAAAAGCTAAGTATTCATCAACTGACTTTTGGTTGTTTGAGCTCAATCAACAAATCCCTCAAGATTACAATCCATATTTTGCAGGCTGGAACAGAACCCTGGAAAGCAGATTAGATGAGTTTATTGTTGGAGTTCATCACCCAAGGGGCGATATAAAAAAATTCAGCTACTCAACTACAGGTGTTAATACAGCAGCATATCTTGGTAATATTGGCTCCGGAACAAGTCATTGGCGAATAGTATGGAGTGGTGGTACTACAACTGAACCCGGGTCATCTGGCTCGCCTTTATTCGACTCAGAAGGAAGAATTATCGGTCAACTTCATGGCGGATATGCAGCATGCGGTAATACGCAACCCGACTGGTATGGTGTTTTTGGAAAATCATGGACAGGCGGAGGAACTGAGTCTTCAAGGCTAAACAACTGGCTCGACCCTGATAATACCAACCTTGAGGCAATAAGTGGCACATCCTATACATCTGATATAGTTAAAAACCCATTACGATTCAAGGCAACTGCAGTTAGTAATGACGAAATTATGCTCACATGGGGCCTCAATTTGAATAATAATTCTGTTTTAATTGCTGTTTCCCAAGATGGAATTTTCGGACAACCAAATAGTCCATTTGTGCTCGGAGAAGAAATCTCCGGAGGTGGAAGAGTTATTTATATGGGAAATGACAATAATAAATTCCACAAAAATCTACAAAGCAACATAGGATATTATTATAAGGTTTGGTCTTTCGATAATAAACTAAATTATTCTGAAGGTATAATTGCTTCAGCTACTACATTCTGCGAAATAATTTCAGACTTCCCGATATTAGAAGACTTTGAAGAAAACTCAATACCATCATGCTGGAAACAAGAGGTAATTACAGGCAATACATATTGGCAAGTAGGAAAAGGAAATGGAAATAACGCTCCTGAAGAACCTTATTCCGGGTTTTTCAACATCTATTTCAAATCAGAAAATCAACTAAATACGGCTAAACTAATAATACCAAACCTTAATTTTGGGGGTTTTGATTATGCTGTGCTAAGCTTCTATTATACAAATGCATCCACATGCACTCAGGACAGACTGAAAATATACTATCGTACCGACGAATTTTCAGATTGGATATTGTTGGAAACATACTTTTCAAACGTTACCAAATGGACTTTCTCCGAAGTGCTCATCCCAATTGTTTCAAAATCTACACAAATCGCATTTGAAGCTACATCTCTTGGAGGTCATGGAATATGCATAGATTATGTTAGTATAAAAGCTCATTATAATGCTTTATATCCTCCTCCTTCTAATCTTACGGTTATTGACACTGATAGCCACAGCATACATTTAACATGGGAAGAACCCGCCAGAGTAGTCCCTGAGCTTGTAGGATATAAATTATACAGGAATGGAGTTTACACGGGGCAGCTTATTCCCGAAAACGAATATACAGACTCCGGACTTCAAATAGGTAGTTATGAATATTTTGTTACAGCTTTGTATAACAACCCTTTTGGTGAATCTTTGCCGTCTGATACCGTCTTCGCAGAAATCATATCAAGCAATCCTGTTGTATTAATTTTGGAAGCTGAAGGAAATGGATTATTAAATCTCGGCATTGGAGAGCACATTTACAACTCAGGCGCTGTAGTAAAAATATCGGCACAAGCAGATAATCACTGGACTTTCTCGAAATTTGAGGAAAATTCTACTGTGATTTCAACAGAAGATGAAGTCTTAATTACATTAACATCAAGTAGAAGAATAATTGCATTTTTCAAGCCTAATGAATATGAACTCATACTTACTTCAAATCCGGAGGATACAGGCATTCAAACCGGCAGTGGCTTGTATCATGCATGGCAACCAGTATATTTAAACACTACTGTACCACTAGGTTATGATTTTTTATATTGGAGAGATGAAGAAAAAATTATTTCAACCAAACAATCATTTGAATGGGGAATAGACAAAAACTCGCGAATAACAGCTTGTTTCGCTTTAAGTCAATATTCCATAAGACTTTTTGCTAGTCCGGCTGAGGGTGGAAATGTATTTGGGAGCGGCACAAAAGATTATGGCTCAGAGGTAATCATATATGCAGAAGCAAATGAAGGCTGGAGTTTCCTGCACTGGATGGACGGCTCTACTATACTGACAGAGGAAAATACTTATAGCTTTACTGTTGATTCTGACAAAATCTTTGTTGCTGTTTTTGAATCGCTAACAAACTCCGATTACACTCATTATGCAAAGCCTGAACTAAATATATATCCAAACCCGGCATCAAATAATTTACATGTAGATATGCCTTCAATAAACGGAAGAGTTGATATAAAAATATTCAATCTTGGAGGTCAGGTTGTATTTGAAAAATACACAAATGCCGGACAACAAGGGCTGATATCAGAAAATATTGACATCAGCATTTTATTACCCGGCATCTACATAATCAGCATTGAAACAAACAACGAAAAATTTAGGAAAAAACTGATTGTTTCCCGCTAGTTAATTATTCCTTTCGGAAAGTAACATTTTGGTTGTCGGCTCTGACAATGCTCTGCCAAAACTCAAAGTATTCCGGGTATTTTTCAGCAGGAAAATGCCCGGATTTGCTTTCATAGTACATAATGTATTTTACAATATTCCCTTCAACCGAAGTACTTGACTTGTATGTTCCAAATTCTGAATCTAAAAAGCTATTTTGAGGTACTGTTTCAACAACAAAACCCTCAGGAACAATATACATTATTGTATCACTATAGCTCCTCTCAAATGTTAGTTCAAAAGGAAGAACTCTATTTCTAATTCTTGGCGGAGTCGATTTTGACGCAGACAGAAGGTTAACCGGGATAAAGATTCTATTTCGACTAACATTTGCATAGGTTTTTAATAAAGCTTGAAGTTCAACAGTTGCAATAGCAGGCATATTATCATTTAATTTAATTGAATGCCTTTCTATTGTGCTATTTGGCAAATAATCTTTACTATATAACCACTTTTTCTGATCTTCTTCGTTTTGTCTGCTCGCCATGTTTAGCTGACTAAAGAAATGTCCGCCAAAACTCATCACAACATTTGCACTACCATTGCCCTGAGAATCTATCTTGACCACAGCATTTCCATTAACTGCATTTTCGCTAACTGGGATGTAAGGCGTTCTTCTTAAATGACCACCATCTTCTCTAACAATTAGCACATAGCGATTGTCTGTAAAATCACCTTGATGCCCGAAAGGATTAATCTGGCTTGTACATTCCAAGTATATTGTATCGCCATTCAGTGGAACACAAACAATAACATGATTAAATTGACTTGCCACAAAATCAGGTGAAAATCTGTAATCACGCCTTTGGCTACCTGCTCTTACTAGCGTATAGTAAGATTCTATTCCTACTTCTTTCAGCATGGAAACCATATAATTTGACAATGCTTTACAATCTCCATATCCATTTCTATCAACTGTTTGTGCGTCAAACGGTTGCATTCCACCAATGCCCAGAACGATGTTGACATAACGTGTTCTTGATTGCAAATACTTATAAATAGCTTTAACTTTCTCTTTATCATCGGCAATGTCTTTAACCATATTATTCAACATGTCTATGGTTGCCTGAGGAAGTTTATCTCTTCCTTTGTTCATTTCCCATATCCATTTTCCATATTCCTCCCATGAAGAATTTGAACCCCGATATAAATCAAAAGGGCTAAGTTCTAATATTAACAGCATTATCTTTAAATTGCAAAAACAGCTCATATGCGTATGGCGTAGCAAGAATTGCGTAGAACCATTGTTTAATGGTTGACTTCGTTCCATATAGTTTATCTTTATATGCAAACCAGTTTAGATAGTTTTGTAGATATTTTGAACTTACACCATTAAATGGTCTTAGGAATTTACGCAGTTGAGCATGAAGGTTGTTTACATGTTGAAGGTGGATATTGTTATTTTCCTTGCTTATGTGTTCCTTAGCCAATATAGACTTATGTTTGATTGTTTTATTTTGTCGTGCAAAGGAT
>JAGXRQ010000052.1 GCA_018335675.1 Bacteroidota bacterium
AAATAAAATCATAATGCCTGTTTATCTGGTAGTTACGTTTGAAAAAGAGTAAAATTACTTTTTAGTCGGATAATAGTGAAATGATTTATAATTATTGTAATGTGGTTAAAAATGAATGCCTCAAATGTAATTAATATTCTTTAATGTTTTGTTAAATTTTGATGTAAAAAAAAGAGGGGCTCAGATGAACCCCTCTTTTAATACGACTGTTTAAGTCGAGTGTTATTACTTGTTAATTTGAAGCTTCAAGGTAGAAGTTCCGTTTTCAGTAGTAACTTTTACAAAATATATTCCGGTTTCAATACCGCTTATGTTCAATTCAACTACATTACTGTCGGTTGAAGCAGTGTAAACTACTTTACCAATCAGGTTGAAAACACTTACTTCAGAAATTTTCACATCAGAAGTTACAGTGAAATTACCCCTTGATGGGTTTGGATATAAGCTTATATTGAATACAGAAGGATCAATAACTGCAGGTTCAATTTCGAATACAGCAGTTAGAGTAAGGTCAGCAGCTGGCATATCGAATGTATATGTAGCTTCAGTACTAACAACTACGTCGTCTTCGTCAATCCAGTTAATGAAAATATAACCTTCAGCAGCAGTAGCAATAACTGTTACTTCTTCGCCTTCTTCATAATCACCTTCGCCTGTAACTGTTCCGGCATCAGCAGGAGTTACTTCGAGTGCTAGAGTATAAGTAACAGCAAAGATGTTAGCAGTTGTTGTTGGAGCACCTGCAAGTGATAGAGTGTAATTAGCAGCAGCAGCACCAGTAATGTTTGCGCTAGTAATGGTTACAATAATATTATTGCCAGGGCCTGCATTAGCAAATGTAGCAACAACATTAGCAAGAGTTACAGTTTCTGCACCTACAACGCCAACAAGAGTTAAGCTGTTGTTAGTAATTGTTGCAGCAGTTGTGCCATCATAAACTTTATTAGCAACAGTGAAAGTACCTCCAATTGTAAGTCCTTTAGCAGTAATATTAGCAGTTAATCCTGCAGGTTGAGTTAATGTGTAGTTAGCTGCATGAGTTCCAGTTAGAGTCATAGCAGTAGAAACAGCAATACCTGTTCCAATACCTGCTTGAGCAAAAGTACCGGCTGCATGGTTAGCAAGAGTTACAATATCTCCAACAATAGCACCTGATAATGTTGCACCTGTAATAACCGCAGCAGTAGTGCCGTCATATACTTTGTTTTGTGCAACAGCACCGGTAACAGTAAGAGCTTTAGCAGTGATGTTAGCAGTTAGGCCGACAGGCTGAGTTAAAGAATAATTACCTGCATCAACACCTGTTAATGTCATAGCTGTAGAAACAGCAATGCCAGTTCCAATACCTGCCTGAGCAAATGTACCTGTTGCATGGTTAGTAAGAACAACTTCATCATCGCCAATTACTCCAGCCTCTAGAGTTGCTCCGGTAATAACAGCCGCAGTAGTAGCGTCATAAACTTTATTTTGTGCAACAGCACCGGTAACAGTAAGAGCCTTTGGAGTAATATCAGCAGTTAATGTTGGCTGAGTTAAAGTATAGTTGTCTGCATCAAGACCTGAAATAGTCATAGCAGTAGTAACAACTAAGCCAGTTCCAGCAGCAGCCTGAGCAAATGTACCTTCAGTTTCATTTTCAAGAACTACATCGTCAGGAGCAATTACGCCTGTTAATACAGCACCTGTAATTTCGGCAACTGCACTTCCGTCATAAACTTTGTTTTGTGCAACAGCTCCTGTAACAGTAAGAGCTTTTGGAGATATAGTTGCAATAGCAGTACCAACAGTAGAAACTAAAGCATAGTTAAGCATATCAACGCCACCACTAATAGTAATTGCAGTATAGTTAACGTCTTTATCAACTTCAGCATTTTTATCTTCAAAAGCAGCCGTAAAAGTAAATGCTAAAACGTTGCCTGCAATACGGTCATCAGCAAAGCCTGTTCCTGTTACAGCAGTAGTTCCATCATACACTTTGTTGTTTGCTGTGAAAGAACTTAATGTAAGCGGACGAGCAGTGATGTTAGCAGTTGTAGTTTGATTATTGATAATATATTTATCAGCATCAACACCTTCTAAAGCAAGACCTGTAACAGTCACGAGTTTTCCAACACCAACATGTCTGTTATTGAAAGTAGCAACAGCAGCAGTAGTAACCAATGAAACATCATCGCCAATTTCTACTCCGGTTAATGTTCCAAAGTTAGCAATTGTAGCAGCAGTTGTGTTGTTATATACTTTGTTATCGGCAACCAAATCTACTAATGTAAGAGTGATTTTATTAGTAACCGTTAGAGTACCGTTTACATAAGTAATGTCATAATTGTCAACCCCAACGCCAACAGCATCAGAAGGAACGATGTCATAATCACCAACTACAGCACCTGCTACAGCACCGTCAGATGTTAATGTTACAGAAGCAACATCGTCATCACCATAAAGAGTGCCTGTATAAGTAAATTCTGTCCCAATGAATGTCAAGTCAATTCCAACGGTTTTGCTGAAGCTTTCAGCCGTAATAGTTAGAGGAGCTTTTTCAATAACTAGGCTAGCTATTTCAACACCTTGGTAGTTGTCGTCAACAATAGTAACCACAACTTCGTATGTTCCTGCTTCTACCGGAAGGTCTGCTGATCCATCATATGTGATTGTATATACTAAACCACCAGGATCTGTAACTACAGTTGCAGATTTTGCTGTGTAGTCATATACATAATCAAGATCTGAAATTGTAATATCCGCAAAAGCTTTGTTAACAATAACATCAACAGTACCATAAACAGGGTTGTTGCTTTGGTAAGCATTTGGAGTAAACATTACATCAACATTCCATGTGCCTGCACTTGGTGCAACAGCCGTGGGGTTAACAAAAGCAAATGTGCCTGCAATTTCAGTAACACCATCAGCAGGGTCAACAGCTAATCCGTTTTCTAATACTGATTCACCAAAAGCTTCACCAAAATAAATATCAGTAGCAGTTGGCCATGTAATTATAGGCGTACGATTGGTGATAGTAACTCTTAAGAAAGACTTATCTCCATTATCAAAGTTAACTGTAAAGAACACTTGAGTTCCAGCAGCCATGCCAACGAAATAATCAGCTTTAATTGAAAGTAAATCAACATCAACTGCAAACTCTGTAGCTTCCAGAGGAGTTCCGCTTTCTACAACAGATGCAATAGCAGTTGCACTTCCCCAAGTAATGTCAACTTCAACATCATATTGGTTATATATATCGTAAGTTGCGACAACCGGGCTTATTAATGCTTGTTCAACATCAAGAGCTCTGAATTGACCAATGTTTATACGGCTAGCATTTGCACCTGTACCTCCAACTATTTGGATTACAAGTTCGCCAGGTAAGAAGTTTTTCACTTCACCAAAGTAGTAAACGAATGGTTGATAAACCTGATATGCATCAAAGTATGCTTTGTTAATTGTTCCGGCTAAATCCCATGTAGTACCACCGTTATAACTAACATTAATGTCTCTGTTAACACCTTCGCCTGTCATCCAGTCTCTTAACTGGAAGCTAAAGCCAATCATATCTTTTGCAAGTTCATTATTAGTAACGGTGAAAATTCCTCTGTCTCTCATTGTATAAGGAGAGCCATCATAAGTTAATTCACCGGCATCAGTTGGAGTACCTCTTACAGCAGCAGTACTATGGAAGTACCATTCACCTTCAGTGTATGTTTTTTCATTGTAGCCAGTCCAAGAACCACCCGGGTTGTTCCAGCCTGCTTCGATACCAAAGGCAGTAGCAAAAGGAACTTCAGAAAGTTCTAGTTCTTTAAATACAAATTGAATGTTCCAGTCGCCAGCTATACCATAAGCTGAAAGCGGCGTCCAAGCTCCTGCTCCAACTCTCGACATATTACTAAAATTGTCTACATTAGTTGTAGCATCAATACCAATTGGGAATGTGGCAGCAATACCTACAACATTCAATCCAACCCATAATTCTTGGGTTGTGTCAATTTCATACGGAGTATTAAGTACAACAGTATTCCAAGAATTTGCAACAGGAGTAAAGGGTTGCGAATACACCTCGGTAGCTGCATTTGCGCCTTGCCATATTTTTATGGTATGCGAAGTAACGAGCTGTGCAATGTAAACCCTTACATGGGTAATTGAACCTTCACCATGTATAAACTTACCTTCAGGGAGGTAACGAATTGCCGCATCGAATGGGTTAGCACCGGCTCCTATGGCGTTATTATTAGTCATATCGTCATAGTGCACGATAATATCAGCATAAACGTTGAAATTGCGTGATATCATATTGTTGCCGATGTACTCATCGCTCGCCCATACAATTTCAGCCGTTGCGCTATAGCTACCTACTGCAAGGTTGAATGGCATGAAATTGATTACTTGCGATGTACCTGAGGCCAAGTTGGTTACAGCAACGGTTTGGGTTTCCACAACCGCCATCTCAGAGTTGTAAACGTTGAGAATTACATCGAAACTGGCTATGTTAAGCCCATTGTTCTTAATAGTTGCTGCTGGAACAATATCACCAACAGTACCGTATATGCTTTTTAAATTGAAACCTAATACTGCAGCATCGTTATCAAATACTTCTGTTAATGAAATATCGTCGATATGGATTGCCCACATATCAGCAGCGCTGTAGCCGTGGAATCCAAATACAATATTTTTAGAAGCATCGGCTATGAATACGTGCTCTACAAGTACATAGGTTGTATTCTGGAAATCAACAAGGTTTACAAGCGGGGTAGCATCCATTGCGGTATTTGTTTGTTGGCTACCAACATGCACTTTTAACCTTTCGTTATAGGCACCTGCAGCTCTATAATAGAAAGATAAATTATACCTTTTGCCAACTTCTATGCTTATATGTGGTGTGAATAACCAGTCGTTTGAAGCCATTGCTGAATTGTATAAAAGTCGAACACAATTTGGTGCAGATCGAGGATTGGAAGTAGAGGTTACCCAAACATTTGCATCTCCGTTGAGGTTTTCTCTTGCCCAACGAGCTGGTAATGCTGGAGCTGTAACTGCATCAAATTTTTCAACAAATGGAACAGTAAAAGGTGCAAATATGGAAACGGTTTTGCTAAACAAATCGTTAGTAGCATCTTCGTCGCCAGGGAGGTTGGTATTAACTGCAACAACGTAGTTTTTAACTTCTGAGAAGTTAAAGTTTTCGAAAATTGTAACGTTAGCAGTGGCGTTGTAAGCCAATGAGCCAGTCCAGTTGTATACGCCGGTTACCCCATCAATATCGTAATGGATAGGACAGGCGGTTAGCTCAGTTGTACCAAAATTCCTAAGAGTTACAACAACATTTTGAGTTCCTGCTAAGCCGTTAACAGGTGATGTTATTGCTGTAATTCCGGCATCAATAGCCGGCGGAGTAATTGGGGTGTAGCGGAACACTAAGCCTGAAGTAGGCACAACTGTTGCAGTTAGAGCGCATGTAGCATTGTTTGCGACACCAGCTGTTGTGGTTGCCCAATTGGTTGTTGTTGTTCTATTGTAGTAATCAACGTTTGAGTCTCCTCTTAAACCAACCTGCGCTGCTCGTGCATTTGCATTTTTAGTAAAAGCGCCGTATACTAATTCAATAGCATTGGTGGTTTCATGAAGTCTGATTTGAAAGTTGAAATTATCTCCAGTATCCAAATATCTTTGGAAATCTGTCCATTGAATTACAAAAATCCTGTTGGGTGCTACGCCTATCAGCTCGGAGCGTAATGATGATCCAGCGTTACCAACTAAATCGGCACCTAAAGCTGCAATAACTCCCGGAGGGTTTTGGGTATGGACGCCACTTATTGGCGCATATCCTGCAGATCCGCTATATGCGGTTCCACCAAGCCTTAAAAAGCCGTTGGCATTAATTCCTAGTTGGGTGTACGTTAAGCCGTTAAATGTGAAGGTAAACCCAATGTTAACTGCATTGTAATTATTATCGTCAACAGTTGTACCGCTTCCGTGAAGAGTGCCACCCGTGATTGCTGTGTAAGTAGCAGCATCTTGTGCAAATGCGTAGTTAATTGTCCATGCTTTAGGGGCATTCTTGTCAGTTACATCATTACCAGCTAGCATTTCAAGCTCTTTTTCAGAAAGTTTCTTGCTTTCAATTGAGTAGGCTTGCTGTAACTGCTGTGCACTAAGCCAGCTTATAGCTAACAACATTGTTAAGGTAAATGTTAATATTTTTTTCATAGTTTAAAAATTTGGTTAATAAAAATTAATTTATAAAAATTTGTTTTCGAAATTTTGTTTTTAATCAAAGCTGTGTTCAGGGGCAATAAGTAAATCATTTTAAAACTCCCCTTTTTGTTTCATGGGCAATCCTCCTTTTCGTTTAAAATCGTTATTTGTACTATGTTTTATAATATAATAACTAAAATATCTAATATTTCAACTAGCAAAGTAATTTAAAATTTTTGTTAATGTCAAGTATTTTGTCAAATTGTTTGTAATATAATACCAATTAAGGGAAAATATTTATGAATAAAATATGAGGATTTCAAATAATAATATTTGGGTTTTGAAAAAACAAAAGCGCGAAATGATTATCATTTCGCGCTTTCAGAATAAACAATATTTTTAAACATTAGCTTAAAAATACTATTTTGTAATTTCTAATATCATATTTATTAGATATGTTAAATCTGCAATAGAGATAAAACCGTCATTATTCACATCTGCATTATCATAGTTGAAATTAACAGGAGTAGAGCCATTTAAATGTGAAATCAGCCAAACCACATCTAAAACGTTTACAATTCCATCATTGTTAACATCTCCGAGATTTGTAGGTCCTCCCCATATCATATTTGCAAATGAAGGATTGTCGATAAATGGATTTCTATTTCCTTGAATGCCATATATCGCATTATTTCTTTCTATTTCTTTCTGACTTACAGGGTCGTTGTTATGCCATTCTAAAAGCATATCCAAAGCCCAGGTTTCAAAAGCAGGGTAGGATGTGCCATCTAGTACATTTTCTGCATTAGGATTTGAAGCCCACGAAGCAACTTTGGTATTATATCTTGCAACCATATAAAAATACGTTCTTGCAAAATCTCCTTTATATTCATCAATAGGTTCGAAAGCGGTGCCTGTATATCCGGTTCCATAAGCATTATTGCCTAGTTTTCCTCCATTTTGTGATGTCCAAGAAGGTGAATTTACTTTTCCATATGGCCAGTTGTCTCTTCTTGCATTTACCCATTTGTCAGATGGGTATAATTGATATAAATCTGTGTACATGGTGTCTGTTGTACTTCCTCCCCACCAGCTTGCAGGCCATGAATGTTCACGGTTATAGTAAAGCCCTTCAACTGTTGCAGGCAATCCGGTGTCCTGATGAACACCAAAAGTGTATTCATATGGAGGTTCAGAGCATTGGATATCTGAATAATTATCCCATACTTTGCCATTAAATTTTGTGTCTGTTGCTTCAAAATGCGTCCAAATTGAAGCATAAGATACGCGATTATGGCCTCTAATAATTTTATGCAGTTCTGTTAATAAAACATTTTCAGTGCCTGTAGCAGTTGAATAATATCCGGCAGGAATCTGATTCGCAATGCCTTTTCCAGCTACGGCAACATTTTTTGTTGTTGCTCCATTTGAAGTATGCACAATATTTCCTGTCTTGTCTCCTGTAGTTGAAGGATTAAACCTTACGTAAACTTTGGTTGATGTCACTTCACCATTGTTAGGGGTGAGGCTTAGCGAACTCGCAAATCCTGTATTGCAGTTTAGTGAAACAAGAAAATGTTGAGGCGCAGTGATAGTAAGATTTGAAATAAGGTCAGTAGCGCTAGTGTAATAAAACTGAACATTAGAGGTATTTCCTGTGTAAACATCTTTGAAACTGTATAATGTTCCTGAGGTTAATATTTCGGGTGTTCCAGTTGATAAAACTGCAGTTACTTTATAATATTTTGTTGTAATGCCATTTTCAGCTATCACAGTAACAACTATTACATCATTTTGAATAATTGGTTGTGTTGCCAAATTACCCTCTGCTATTGGTATTCCGTTTTTTGTAACTGTTCTGCTTGCACCGGCACTAGCTGTTGTGGCAACAATACCGTTAAACCCTGTAAAGTCAATAACCGGCAGTATCGCTCCCGGGTCTGCAGCCGGATCATTAACCACAACTCCGCTAAGTCCTAACGAATTAAGACCACCAACAGTAAATGCAGAAAGATTTGCATTACTATCTGCAACAACAGTTGAGCTAACTACCTTAATATTATCTATGCGATTGTTTCCGGCATCTGCAGTTGCGCCAGAAAGTATTATTCTAACTGCAAAATTTGGGTTGTTATTTACTGCAGTAATTCCCGCAAAATCAATTGTAATTATCTGGTAATCTCTCCAATTATTTTCAAAAGTAGAAATATTAAAAGTTTCTTTATTAATCCAGTTTGTTCCGTTAGTAGTATATTGAATTTCATGATGAGTAAAGCCGGAACTAGTTCTTCTGGTAGGGTATGTTATTTTGATGTTTTCATGACCGGATGTAGGCACTGCAATTGTAAAATATCCTCCATTGTTTTCGGTACCTACGCCTCCTCTTGGGCAGAAACTACCTCCGTTTACTTCGCCGACAACACCATTAATTGTTGTTCCGGCAAATGTATATGCTTGAGTAAAAGTATATGTAATTTGTCCAGTTCCTGTTGTTGCTAAAATTGGAGTGCCCCAGTTGGTGTCTGTTGCAGGAACATTATCGTTAAAATTCCAGTAGGCAAATAATGTATCTTCTCCGGCAGTTTGACTGAGAGTAACTTTATAATAAGCTACAGAGCTATCTTCTGCTGTAACAGTTACAACAACGATGTCGCCATCATAAAAAGGTTGAGTAGCGTAATTTGCAGGTGAAACAATACTGCCATTTCTTGTGATTTCAAAGGTTGAAGCAGTATGAGTGGTAGTAGCAGCTACTCCTTGAAAACCTGTAAAATCTGCAACCGACAGATTTGCTCCAGGGTCGGTGGTTGGATTGTTTACTAATAATCCGGGCAATGCCAAAACACTTTGACCGTTAAGGCTGAAGGTTGTAAGTGTTGCATCACTGCTAAGAGAATTAAAGTCGCTTAGGCTTCTCGCAGTTATTTGAAATACGCTATTAAATTCTCTTACTATGGCAACAATATCTTGTATATCCATAGGAATTGGCAGACCTATATAATCAGCTTCGTAAAATTCAGTTCTAAATGTTCCAAAACCAGAGGGGTCGTCTATTGTGTAGTTAGTTCCGGTGGCATAGTTCA
Source organism: Bacteroidota bacterium (assembly GCA_018335675.1). Classification (GTDB taxonomy): domain Bacteria; phylum Bacteroidota; class Bacteroidia; order Bacteroidales; family UBA7960; genus PWND01. The sequence goes on from JAGXRQ010000052.1 coordinate 9,270, forward strand.
AGCCTGAATACATAATGTCAAAGTAAATATCATTTATTTTCACCAATCTCCCTTGATCTGCTTCAGAAAGTGAAGCTAAAGTACGTGAAACAATCACAGGTGTATTGCCTGTAGAGCTGGCAGCACCAGGGTCTGCAACAGGTTGAAATTGCAGCATTCCATTATTGCGATTTAAGGTTCCAATAATTCCGGTGATACCATCATTTATATTGTATGTTGTTGTGATTTTTGGTGGATTAGGGTCGTCAATTTCGATGCCGGCGTTTGCATCCTGAATCCACTTTTTATTTCTAAAAGTTTGCTGGTATGTTAAAATTGCTTGTCCGGTAAGTCTATAAACGGTTCCATCCGTTAGTCCGCTTCTTAAGGCTGAGATATTTGCTACATCAACAACAGTTGGAAAGTTGTAAACTGCGGTAGCTACATTACTGTCGTCCATTCCGGATTTTGCAGCATAAGCCCATAGAGTTGTGTTTGAAGATAGATTTATTGCTGAACTGTATGTTGTCCATGGACCAGTATTGCTTGTTGTGCTATAATATACAGTTGCTCCGGAAGTTCCGGTTGATATAGATACATTAATTGGAGAATAATAAGTGCCACCCACAAGTGAAAATGCGGGAGTTTCAACTTGTTCGCCTCCTCCGGTTATACCATATACATTAACATCGTCAATGGTTATTCTTGTAGCATTAACCGGGCTTGCAGGCACTGAAAGCATAAATCTTACCCTTACATTTGCAAACTCACCCGTTGCACTTATATTATATGTGTATTCTGCAGCAGCAGTTGTAAGGGTAAATAATGTTTCACCTACATAAGAAGTTCCTCCATCTGTTGAATATGAAACTCTTACATTGTTTCCTGATGTGTTTAATGCCTTGAAAGTTACTTTTGTAACATTTGCAAGATCAAAATTCATAAAAGTATATCCAAGATTTGACGGATTAGCTGTGTAGAAGCGCATCTGCATAGACATACTTCCTGCTATCGGACCTGTTGTAGATGCTGTGCCGTAGTAAGTCCCCCATTGTTGTCCGGCAGGACCGTCGTATTTTATAGTAGTGTTGTTATAAACGGTTGCGGCTGTAAAGCCTTCTCCGGCTTCAAATCCTGTAGTGTAGATTACAGATTCCTGGGACATAGAAGTGTAAGATAGCAATAAGGCAATTATCATTATTGCCATTCGTAAATGTTTTTTCATAAAAGAATGTTTTGAGTTATTATATAAGTTTGAAAATCTTAATTAGCAATTAATGTTAAAAAATTGTGGACTGTAAAGCTAGTGAAATTGTGATTATGTGAGAGGTTAAATTTGAAAAATTATATCATAGTGTTACATCCTCTCACATCGCTCGCATCCATTCTGCCTGTGACTTCAAAAGAGCCGTCTTTATAGACTTTTCCCAGGTCATCAGTGGCGATAAATGAGCAGGAGTTGATATTTGCAAGGTCGATTATGTTTATAGCTCCGGAAGCTTTTGAAGGTAAAATGTTTAAAGGGTCGTAAACATCGCGTATCATAACTTTCATCCAAGGTGTACATTCAAATAGTCCATCTCCTTTGCTGTATGCCTGCGAAAGTAACTCTGTCATGCCATATTCCGAGTGAATTTTTTCAACTCCGAAACCTTTACATAGTATATCATGTAGTTCTTTTCTGACAAGTTCTTTTCCTCTGCCTTTCATTCCGCCGGTTTCCATAATTATAGCATCAGGTATAGAAACAGTATGCGATTTTGCCATTTCAAGAAGGGCAAAACTTACTCCAATTAAAAGGGTTTTTTGTTTGTCAGACTGAAGTTCAAGAAGTTTGTTGGACAATTCTTTAATGTTATGAAGATAAAAACCACTGTCTTTATGTCTGCTTTTTTCAATAAGGTTATTTACCATATGAACAAGAGAAGATCCTTCACGCTCGAGGTAGGAGGGAAGAAGTGCCAATATGCAATAATCTTGAATATTGCCATAGAAATGTTTAAATCCTTCAGAAAAGCTTTTTTCATAAATTTCCAAATCGGTTACAAAATGCTTTGATGTGTTTGCGCCGGTTGTGCCTGAACTTAAAAAAACAATTTCTTCATTTTTGCCTTCACAAATAATTTTGTGATTTTTAAAAAAACTGATTGGCATGAAAGGGATATCTTCAATCTTATTTACAGATTTAGGATTTCGTTTAAGATTATTGCAAAATGTTTGATATAATGAATTGTTATTGTATTGATACTCAAAAACATTCAACGCATTTTGGTTGAATTCATCGGGGGATGATATTTGGAATATTTTGTTTATCATACCAACACATTCCCTGTCATATCATTTGGAATATCAATTCCCATTATTTTTAATATTGTTGGCGCCAAATCAGATAATCTGCCTGGATTTATTTTTTTATAATCTTTATCAATCAGCCAGCAAGGAACGGGATTCGTTGAATGAGCGGTATTTGGTGAACCGTCAGAATTAATTGCGAAGTCTGCATTGCCATGGTCTGCTGTTATAAGTATAGAATAATTTTTCTCAATAGCAGCATCAACAACTTCTTTCAAACAAGCATCTACGGTTTCAACGGCTTCCTTTATTGCCTCATAAATGCCGGTATGTCCTACCATATCAGCGTTAGCAAAATTGAGGCAGATGAAATCATGCTTATTGTTATTAATTTCATTAATAACAGCTTCTTTCACTTCGGGAGCACTCATCGCAGGCTGCAAATCGTAAGTTGCAACTTTTGGAGAAGATACCATTACTCTTTCTTCCAATGGGAATTTATCTTCCCGGCCGCCACTAAAGAAGAAAGTAACATGAGGGTATTTTTCGGTTTCAGCAATTCTAAGCTGGGATTTGCCATAAATGGAAAGGATTTCTCCTAATGTGTTTTTAAGGTCATCTTTCTCGTAAATAATTTCCACTTTCTTAAAAGATTCATCATACCTTGTCATAGTAACATAATGCAGAGGAATAGTTTTCATGCCATGCTCAGGCATATCTTTCTGAGTGAGTACGGTAGAGATTTCCCTAAGTCTGTCGGTGCGGAAATTAAAACAAATTACTACATCATCTTCTTCAACTTTTGCCAATGGCTTTCCTGTTGAGTCTGTTATCACTTTAGGTTTAATGAACTCATCAGTAATATCTTCTGCATAGCTTGATTCCATAGCTTCTTTAGCAGAATTGAATTTTTCACCCTTTCCCTCCAAAAGCATATCATAAGCTATCTTTACTCTTTCCCATCGCTTGTCTCTGTCCATTGCATAATATCTTCCACAAACAGTGGCAATTTTTCCGGCAGAGTTTTTAAGGTGGTCTTCAAGTTCTTTAATAAATCCCAGTCCGCTTCTTGGGTCTGTATCCCTGCCATCAGTAAATGCATGTATGAATAAATCTTCAAAGCCATGTTTTTTAGCGGCATCGCAGATTCCAAAAAGGTGATCCATAGCAGAATGCACGCCTCCGTTTGATACTAGTCCGAATAGATGCACTTTTTTAGAGTTTGCATTGGCGTAGTTAAAAGCTTTATTTAAGACCGGATTTTCGAAAAAAGAGCCGTCTTTAATGGCCAGACTAATTCTAACCAAATCCTGATAAACAATTCTTCCTGCGCCAATATTGAGATGTCCCACTTCAGAGTTTCCCATTTGACCTTCAGGTAAGCCAACATCTTCCCCAGAAGTAAGAATAGTAGTATTAGCAGCTGTTTTATATAAGCTTTTAGTAAAAGGCACATTTGCATTATAAATAATGTCAGAATTATCATGCCTTCCTTCGCCCCATCCATCAAGTATTACCAGTAAAAATTTCTTGTTCATCATATTATTATCATTTGTAAGTTCTTGTAAATCAAAAGCTAATATGTAATCATATTATTCTCTTCTCTTCTCTTTCCTTATACCCTATACCCTATACCCTATACCCTATACCCTATACCCTATACCCTATACCCTATACCCTATACCCTATACCCTTATACCCTATCCCCTAATTATTAGCCCTTATCGCCTCCACCGGATCTAAATTTGCGGCAGAATACGCCGGCAAAAATCCCGATACTATTCCTATAATAGCAGAAACATTTAATCCGAGTAAAATGTTTGACCATGTTAAAACAAAACTAAGGTCGAATGCACTGGAGATTATCCAGGTAATTAAGAAAACAATTATAAGTCCTAATGCACCACCAATTATACTTAGTAAAACAGATTCAGCAAGAAATTGTATAAGAATAAAAATTTTCTTAGCACCCAAAGCTTTTTGTAAGCCAATTATAGAAGTTCTTTCTTTCACAGAAACGAACATAATATTGGCTATTCCAAACCCACCAACCAAAATTGAGAACCCACCAATAATCCAACCTGCTAATGTTAATATTTTAAAAAGTCCGTCAAATCCACTGGTTAGAAGGCTAACTTCATTAAGGGCAAAGTTATCATCTGCAGCAGGTTTAATTTTCCTAACAGATCTCATTATTCCGTTAAGTTCGCTTTTCATCTGATCAGTCGAAACTCCCTCTTTTCCTTTAACCATTATGTATGGATTGTTTCTTTCATTATTAACATCAACAAAAGAGGCAAGATAGCTCACAGGCACAAGGGCTAGTTTGTCGTTGGAGTCTCCCATCATGTTGGTGCCTTCTTTTTCAAAAACACCAATTATTTCAGCCCTGCGACCAAAGAACTTTATGTATTTACCAATTGGGTCTGTGCCTTGAAATAAGTTCTCTGCAATGTCATTACCTATAACCACCACATTTCTGCCTCCTGCAAATTCAACAGGAGAAATAAAGCGGCCTTTCTGAAGTTTAAAAGATCTGACCTTTTCATAGTCACTGGATACACCTAGAATATTTGTATTTGCAATATTAGCATTTTGATATTCAATAGTTCTTGTAACAGTAGAGAAGAAAACAGCTGCTTCGGCAATTGTTGCCCTTCTCATAATTTCATCAACTTCTTGGAATTTAGGAACAGGTCTGTTTAAATATGTCCACCATGGATAATCTCCACCAAAAGCCCATGACCATTTCTGAACAAAAACAATATTATCGCCCAATGAAGCAATGCTAGAACGAATCTGCCTTTCCATTGAATCTACAACAGAAAAAACAGTTATAATTGCAAATATCCCAATTGTAATACCTAAGAGAGTTAATATAGTTCTAAGCTTATTTGCAACTATTGCGGTAAAGGCAAAAATTACACTTTCTTTGAGCAGCTTAATAAAAAGAATCATTATAGTGTTGTTTGGGAAGTAATATCTTTATAAAGTCAAACGACTAGCTTTCTTTTTTCAATTTTCTCATTAATTCTGATGCATAAATAAAATTGTTGAGCTCTTTATTGTCAGTTTCAAGTATAGCATTTCTATCTCCTTCCCACCATAATTCTCCCAGGTGGATAAAGGCAACTTTATCTCCAATTTCCATAACTGAATTCATGTCATGAGTATTGATAATGGTTGTCATATTATACTCTTTTGTAATTTCACTAATCAGATTATCAATAACGATAGCAGTTTTAGGGTCTAGGCCGGAGTTTGGTTCATCGCAAAAAAGATATTCCGGATTATTTGCAATAGCTCTTGCGATAGCAACTCTTTTTTTCATTCCACCACTAAGTTCTGCCGGAAATAGTTTGTTTACATTTTCAAGGTTTACTCTTTTTAAACAAAAGTTAGCTCTTTCAATTTTTTCATCTTTTGTCATGTTGGTAAACATATCCAACGGGAAAATAATATTTTCTTCAACATTTAAACTGTCGAACAAAGCTCCGCCCTGAAACAACATTCCTAGGTTTTTTCTAATTACTTTTCTTTCAGAAAAAGATAAATTGGCGAAATCGAGATCGTCATACAGTATTTGGCCTTTGTCTGCTTCAACCAATCCTACCAGGCATTTCATTAAAACAGTTTTGCCGCTTCCGCTTTGCCCTATCACAAGATTTGTTTTGCCTTTTTCAAATGTTACAGAAACATTTTTCAAAACACTATTACCCTCAAAGGATTTATACAAATTTTTTACTGAAATCATGCCAACAGAATTTGAGTAAGAATTAAGTTGAACAAAATAATGAATATACTGCTGAATACAACAGCTTTTGTACTGGATTGTCCTACTTCAAGTGCTCCTCCCTTTGTATTATATCCAAAATATCCTGAAATTGTGGCAATCAAAAAGGCAAAAACTATAGTTTTAATCAAAGCATAAGTAATGTCATAAAAAGAGAATTCAAGCAATATTCCTATAATGTAGTGTGCTTCAGGAAGAATTCCTCCGAAAACTGCAGCAAACCAACCCCCAAGAATTCCTAGAAGCATACTTATTATAATTAAAACAGGGTTTATAATCATAGATGCTACAACCTTTGGCAGAATCAAATATCCGGCAGAATTTATACCCATAATTTCCAGAGCATCTACTTGTTCTGTAACTCTCATGGTGCCTATTTCTGAAGATATCCTACTTCCTACTTTTCCTGCTAAAACAAGACTAATAATAGTAGGAGAAAACTCAAGAATGATAGATTGCCGCGTTGTATAGCCAACAGCATAAACAGGCATAAAAGGGTTGTCGATGTTAAATACTGTTTGAATAGTTACAACAGCACCCATAAAAACAGAAATAATTGCAACAATTCCAATGCTTTTAAGTCCAAGATTATCCATCTCAACGATAATCTGCCGCATATAAATTGAAGCTTTTTCAGGCCTTTTAAATACTTTGGCCATTAAAACAAAGTAACTTCCAAAATGATAAAAGAGATTCATACAACCTATGTTGATATTAAAGCTTAAAGAATTTGTGCGAATTTAGTCATATAATTTGGAATTTTGAAAATGATATTTGTATAATTTATTAAATCATAAGCATATTATATGACCATTTGCGCAATTTTATGAGAATTAAAAAGTGAAATAAAATCTAAGTTTTATGCGTTGTTTTTTATACTTTTGAATAAACAATTCTACTATGTTAAAAAGAATTAAAGATACAGGATTTACAATAATTATTTGTTCTTTCGTATTGTTGATGTTTGTATTAACTTCATGTTCTGTAAAAAAGAATAGTAAGAAATGTAATTGTCCGTCATGGGGTTATAATATTGAAGAAATTGACACAAATAATGATGTATTAACTGATTATAGCATTGAATCATCTTCAGAAACTATATAAGCATTTGCCTACCGAGGCCGTTGAGGTTGTTTTTAAGTTTATCAATGACTTTAATATCACTCTTCGCATTACATCATCACGTAAAACAAAGTTAGGCGATTATATGCCTCCGCATAAGAATTCAAAATCTCATAAAATTTCAGTTAATGGGAATCTACCTCCTGATTTTTTTCTTGTTGTATTTATTCATGAACTTGCACATTTAATGGTGTGGCACAATTTTAAAAGGGCGGCAAGCCCTCATGGTAAAGAGTGGAAAGCATTTTATGGCGAGCTTATTCGAGATTTTCTTAATAACAAATGTTTTAATGAAGAAATGAATGAGTTATTGTACAAATTTTCTTTTAAGCCGAAAGCTACATTTGCGAGCGACCATAACTTGTGGAAATATCTGAAGAAAATTAGTCAGCCCGAAAGCAACAATATTTATATTGGAGATTTACCGGAAGGTGCTATGTTTACTATTCCTTCAGGAAGGCTATTTCAAAAAGAAGCCAAAATTAGAACAAGATATAGATGTAAATGTGTTAAAACAAAACGATGGTTTCTATTTCATCCACTTGCTGAAATTTATCCTTTGTCGGTAATGGAAAATCAATTATGTTTGGTGAGTTAAATTAAACTATAAATACCATGGATAAAAATAATGTTGTAGTTATTATGGCTGGCGGCGCCGGAGAAAGATTCTGGCCAATGAGTCGCGATGCCAAACCCAAACAATTTATCGACATCCTTGGAACAGGCAAAAGCCTAATCAGGCAAACATACGAGAGATTTCTTAAGCTATGCCCGCCGGAAAACATTTATATTATTACCAATAAGAATTACAAAACTCTTGTTCAGGAGCAAATACCTGAAATTCGCAGTGAAAACATTTTTTGCGAACCAACAAGAAAAAACACAGCACCTTGCATTGCTTATGCAGCCTATAAGATTTACGCCGCAAATCCTGATGCAAATATGGTGGTAGCACCATCAGATCATATAATTTTGAAAGAAGATGCATTTTGCGAGATAGTTACAACTGCTCTTAAGGCTTCTGCAGGCAGCAACAAGCTAATCACACTCGGCATTACTCCATCTCGACCTGACACGGAATACGGATATATTCAATTTATTCAGGATTCTATTAATAAGGAAGATAAAAGAATGAAGAAGGTGAAAACATTTACCGAAAAGCCAAATAAAGAATTAGCTGAATCATTTATTCAAAGCGGTGATTTCCTTTGGAATAGCGGAATATTTGTATGGTCGGCCAAAACAATAATTAATGCTTTTGAAAAGCATCAACCTGAACTAAACTTTGTTTTTAAAGAAGCTATACCTCATTATAATACAAATAGTGAACTGGATTATATGAAAACGGCCTATGAAGCTTGCAAAAGTATTTCTATTGATTATGCAATAATGGAAAAAGCTGAAAATGTTTTTGTATTTATCAGCGATCTTGGATGGTCTGACCTTGGCTCTTGGAGAGCTCTTTTTGAGTATAGGCCCAAAGATTCTACAAACAATGCAATTTGCGGAAATAACATTTTAGTTTATGATTCAAAAAATTGCATTATTACAATGCCTAAAGATAAAATGGTTTTGATACAAGGCTTGGATGACTATATTGTTGCAGAATCTGATAATGTTTTAATGATTTGCAAAAAATCACAGGAAGGCCAAATTAGAAAATTTGTAAATGACATAAAAATTAATACTGGCGAAAAGTATATTTGATAAGTTTTACTAACACTCTAAATTTTATGAAAATGATAAAGAAAATTCTACTAAGTTTTGTTGTTGCTTTTGTGATGCTAATGCCGGCATCTAAAGCCGATGAGGGCATGTGGCCTCCTTTCCTTATCCCTAAAATGCTCTTTAATGAGATGTCGGATATGGGGTTGAATATTACACCCGAGCAAATGTTTAGTTTTGCTGAAACATCTCTCAAAGACGCTATAGTTAGCTTTGGTGGGTTTTGTACAGGTGAAATTATATCAGACAAGGGCCTAATACTCACAAACCATCATTGTGGTTATGGACAAATTCAGTCGCATTCTTCTCTTGAAAATGATTATCTTAATAATGGTTTCTGGGCAATGAGCCTCGAAGAAGAATTGCCAAATCCAGGTTTATATGTGAGGTTTCTTGTTAATGTTGAAGATGTTACTGCTAAGATTCTTGACGGCATTAAATCTAATATCACTGAAGACAAAAGGGATTCTATTATTAATGCACGTTCCAGAGAATTGACCGCTAAAGCTATTGAGGGAACTCACTATAGAGCCAACGTCAGGTCTTTGTATGCCGGCAATTTCTATTATTTATTTCTATATGAAGACTATACAGATGTAAGGCTTGTTGGAACTCCACCCAATTCTATAGGTAAATTCGGAGGCGACACTGACAACTGGATGTGGCCTCGTCATACAGGCGACTTTGCTCTTTTCAGAGTCTATACAGGCCCTGATGGAAAACCAGCCGATTATGCTAAAGAAAACATTCCACTTAAGCCTAAACATTTTCTTCCGGTTTCTTTAAAAGGAGTTAAAGAGGATGATTTTGCTATGATATTCGGATATCCTGGTAGAACAGAAAGATATCTTACATCTTATGGTATAGAATACAATCTTGAAATGATGTATCCTATAAGAATTGATATTCGCAGAAAGAAGCTTGACATTATGGAAGAAGCTATGCTGAAGAGCGATAAAGTTAGAATTCAATATGCTTCTAAGCATGCCAGAGTTGCTAATTTCTGGAAAAATTTCATCGGCATGAGTCAGGCTCTTAAAAAGCACAAGGTTGCTGATAAAAAAAGAGAATTGGAGCGTGAGTTTATAGCTTGGGTTAATAAGGATAAAAAGAGAAAAACGGAATACGGCTCTACTATGAAATTATTTGAAGAATCATACGCCGGTGAAAGAAAGGCTCAATCATTTTTATTTATACATTCTGAAGCTTTATCTTCAGGCCCTGAATTATATCGCCTAATGCAAATGGGTGAGAGGTTTTTGACTTCTTTAGAAGAAAACTCAGATTCTCCCGAAAGAATTGAAATGCACGCCCAAAGGCTGAAAGCTGGTGCAGAAAGAATATATGAAAATCTTGATCTTGATGTTGATCGAAAGCTTTGGGCTGCCATGATGGAAATGTATTATGAAAACGTTGCTCCTCAACTAATACCTGAGATATTTAAAGATATTGTAAGAGAATTCAACAACGATTTTAATAAGTTTGCTGATTATGTCTATGCAAATTCCGTGTTTGCAGATATCAATAAGCTTAATGCATTTATTGAGAATCCAGATGCTGAGGCCATTAGAAAAGACTGGGCATACAAGGTTGTTGTGGCAACTTCCGAAAAAGTTGATGAGGTTGCGGAATCTTTAGAGCAATATCAGGTTATGCGCTCTAAAGCTGAAAGGCTTTTCTTAAAAGGATTAATGGAAATGAAGCCTGATATGAATTTCTATCCGGATGCTAATTCAACAATGAGATTTACATACGGGTCTGTTGGAGGATATTATCCTGCAGATGCAGTTTATTATCACTACCTAACTACTATTGAAGGTATAATGGAAAAGGAAGACCCAACGCATCATGAGTTTGTTGTTCCTGCTAAGTTGAAAGAGCTATTCGAGAAAAAAGATTATGGCGATTATGCTGAAAATGGTGTTTTATATGTAAACTTTATTTCTAATAACGATATTACAGGTGGTAATTCTGGAAGTCCGGTTATTAATGGCGATGGACATTTAATTGGTTTGGCTTTTGACGGAAACTGGGAAGCAATGAGCGGCGATATTTTATTTGAACCGGCCGTTCAACGCACTATTAATGTTGACGCAAGATACATTTTGTTCATAATTGACAAATTTGCCGGTGCTGGATATCTGCTTGATGAAATGAAGATTGTTAGATAAGTCGAAAGTCGTTAGTCGAAAGTCGAAAGTTGGCAGTCAAAAGTCGGCAGTCTTAAGTTGCTTTAAGTCTGCCGACTTTATTTTTTCGATATTCACAATTTAAATGATTATTTTTCGATATTTGCAAAAAAAAATTATGTTGAAACAAGTTTCTTTTAAAGCGGTTATTTGCTTTGGTTTAATTTCTTTTCTGTTTTTGTCATTTGCAGAGGTAAAATCCCAAACAGCTCAAAGGCATACTATTAGTGGATATGTTTATGAAAAAGGCAGCAAGGAAACTCTTATCGGGGTTAATGTTTACATAAGTAAAATCAGAAGTGGCACAACAACTAATAATTATGGTTTTTACTCTATTACTCTACCTTCAGATTCAATAGAGATTGTTTTTTCTTATGTTGGCTATCAAAGTATTGCCGAGAAAGTATTTCTGAATAGAAATATAGTGCTAGATATTGAATTAGAGCCTGTTATCTCACTTTCTGAAGTTGTTGTTGAATCTGATAAAGTTGATAGAATTAGCAATACAGCTCAAATGTCGAGGATTGAGGTACCTATCCAAAATGTAAAAGCCATCCCTTCTCTTTTAGGTGAAAAAGATGTTTTTAAGATAATTCAACTATTGCCGGGTGTTAAACAAGGTGGCGAAGGCAGTAGTGGCTATTATGTTAGAGGTGGTGGTCCTGATCAAAACCTCATTATTCTTGATGATGCAATAGTTTATAATGCCAGCCATTTGTTTGGATTCTTTTCTGTTTTTAATGGTGATGCAATTAAAAATGTTCAGTTGTATAAGGGTGGTTTCCCCGCCAGATTCGGAGGAAGGTTGTCGTCAGTTTTGGATATAAGCATGAAAGACGGCAACAAACAAAAATATTCAGGGGAGGCTGGTATTGGAATTATAGCAAGTAGATTGTTGCTTGAAGGACCTATTATAAAAGACAAAGCGTCTTTCCTGATTTCAGGAAGAAGAACGTATCTTGATGTTTTGATGAAACCATTTATGTCGTCGGAAGCATCCGTGGGTTATTTCTTTTATGATTTGAATGCAAAATTAAATTATGATATCGATAGAAAAAACAAACTATTCCTTAGTGGCTATTTTGGTAGGGATAAGTTTTTTACGGATATGAAGTCGGGGTCTAATGAATTTGGAGCCGGACTTTACTGGCAAAATGCCACTACCACACTGAGATGGAACAGGCTTATTACTGACAGGTTTTTTGCAAATCAAAGTTTTATTTTCAGTGACTATACATTGAAAATATACATGGACCAAACATTTGAGGGTTACAAATATCAGCTCTCTTATTCATCAGGAATTCAGGATTTTGGCGCTAAAACTGATATGAGCTGGCACCCGAATCCGTCAAATCTTGTTAGATTCGGATTGCAGTCAACTTACCACAGATTTACTCCCAGTGCATTTGTTATGAGAGATGATTATTTCAATGAATTTACAAGTGAAGTTAAAAACATTGATGTTGTTGAATCAGGACTCTATGTCGAAGATGAAATCAAAATAGGAGATAGAATAGTTGTTCATCCCGGCTTTAGGCTTAGTCATTTTGTTCATGAAGATAAGCATTATTTTGGGCCTGAGCCCAGGTTTTCCACGGTTGTAAAAATAATGGACGACCTTGCATGGAAGGGTTCTTATGCTTTGATGAACCAATATGTTCATTTATTGAGCCCCACAGGTATAGGATTGCCTACAGATCTTTGGGTGCCTTCAACAAAGAACATTGCGCCTCAACAGACGTGGCAGATAGCAACCGGCTTTGCCAAAGATTTTCTTGGCCAAAATATTGAAGTTTCAATTGAAGGATATTATAAAAAATCTGATAATACGATTGGTTATAAGGAAGGAGCATCGTTTATGCTAATCGACGACCCTTCTAATGCAGAAGAAGTTTCTTGGGAAGATAATATTACTTCAGGTCAAGCATGGTCATACGGAGGTGAGCTTTTTATTCAGAAAAAAGCAGGGAAATTTTCGGGATGGATAGGATATACTTTGTCATGGACTCAATTGCAGTTTGATGATGTAAACAATGGTCAGAAATTCTGGGCCAGATATGATAGCAGACATGATATTTCTTTGGTTGGAATATATGAGTTTTTACCCAATATCCAAATATCTGCTACTTGGGTATATTCCACAGGAAATGCAATCACTTTACCAACTGGCGAATATGCCTTAGTTACACATAACCCGCTTGGAACTTCTGCTCCTTACTATCATGATAACTTTTTTGACCAAAATGGAACTCCTTTTCAGTTTTCCGGATATAACTGGATTAGTGATTATGGCGATAAAAACAGTTTTAGAGCAGCTCCCTACCACAGAATGGACTTAGGTGTGCAGTTTAAAAAGAAACGCTACATTAAGCAACGCCTGATCGAAAGAACTTTTGAAATAGGAGTTTATAATCTTTACAATAGGAAAAACCCATACTTCTATTATATGGGATATGATGATTCTAATCAAAGGGTTTTAAGACAAGTTTCAGTTTTCCCGATTTTACCATCACTTTCTGTTAATTATAAATTTTAAATGCTATGGAAAAGATGAAACAAAACTCTAATATATATATAGTGAAGCTGTTTTTGAAATCAATAGCTATTGTCACTTTTCTAATGCTATTATTTCCTGCCTGTTCAGATTTGGTAGCAGATATTGAACTGCCTGATTCGGAGCCGAAAATCGTAGCTCATTCTTTTATTTGCCCAGCCGACTCTGCAGTTATGGCACTGCTCACATGGTCAAATCCGATTAACAGCAATCAGAGTCATTCAAATCCTAAAATTATAGAAAATGCAGTAGTTAAAATTGCTGAAAAAGGTGGAGTATTTTCTAATCTTACGTTTTATCCCGAAAGAAAGCTTTATTCATTATCAACCGATATCTTTCCTATAATTGCAGGCAAAAGTTATGTATTAAAGGTTGAGCTGCCCGATGGGCAAAGTGTTGAGGCAGAATGTTATGTGCCCGGCAAAAACGAGACACTGGAATTGAAAGAGGCAAAAGTTGTGCAGTATAATGAATATGAAAGGGCCTTCCAGGTTGAATATACATTTGATGACAATGGCTCAGCTGAAACTTATTACTACAGTGCAGCATATCTTGATTCGAGGTTTTTCGACTATAGAACATTGGAATGGGTTTATTACCAGGAACAATTATGGCCTACCTATGGCAATTCTTATATTCATGCAAAGGGTGAAAGGCCGAAAACTTATTTAATTAGAGCAGAAACATACATGTATAACGATGAATATGAGGAAGTTCCATACGAAGATGACAGATATGTGACTCTAATGCTTTTGCAAACTGATGAGCATTATTATAAGTATCATATTGACTTAGAATTCTATTATCCTGATGACTTTTTCTCAGAGCCTATACATATCTATTCTAATGTAAAGGGTGGGAGAGGAGTTTTTGCAGGATACAATAAAACGGAATTGAAGGTGTTAGTTGATATTGATTAACCTCAATTATCTTTTTCCCCAAAGCAGGAATATCAATTGCGCTATTTCTGTGTTCTGAATAAAGGGACCTCTTTTAGGGTCATATTCATCGGCAAAAATTTCGAACAACTCAGCTCCAGGCCCTTTTGCAAAAAATGGCACAAGCTGGTTTGTGTGATCTGTTGAGTTCCACTTCATTAAAGGAAGATTTCCTTTTCCTGTGTTTTTTACTTTAGAATTAACTATTTGCGGATGTGAAGGTCCTGTAAGATAACCACACTCGTGATCGGCAGTTACAATAATCAAAGTTTCTTCCCAACTGCTATATTTTTCAACCCATTCTACAGCAGCCTTAATAGCATTATTAAACTCTATCTGTTCTTCTATAGTCCTCTGAGAATAATTGTCATGACTAGCCCAATCAATTGTTCCACCTTCTATCATAGCAAAAAAACCATTTTTATTTTTACTCAATATACTAAGTGTTGCTTGAGTCATCTCTTTTAGCTGAGGAACATTTTCGTTAAAAGGATTGTCGTAGGGAAGAAATTCTTCATTAATAAATTCACGATTGCTTTGTAGGGCATTATAAGCTTGCGCTACTCCCAATATTCTATTGTGTAAAGGATTTTCTATTAATGAAATAAACTCTTCTCGTGTTTGAATTAAATGCCAAGGGTCAGGCTTTCCATCCCCATTGGCATCTTTAACATAAAAAGTATCTTCTCCTAAAACAAACTGCAATCTTTGGTCATTTATAAGAAGTTGATCCCACAGTTCACGTCCACCAACGTATTTTGCTTTGCTATTGTATTCTTTTCCGGAGTTATTATAGTCCGGATTGCCCGATCCCATAATAATATCTGCGTATGACCTAAACAACAATGATTTTGCAATTTCTTCATAATTATCACGATTGACATTATGAGTTAAAAATCCAGCCGGTGTGGCATGTGAAATAGGAACCGTTGTTGCAACTCCAATGCTTTTGCCAAGTTTTTTTGCAATTTCGCTTATGTGTGTTAAAGTATCTCCAAATATTCCAATTCCGATAGATCTGTCAAATGTTTTTTTGCCCGTAGAAATTGCTGTTGCTCCCGCTCCGCTGTCGGTATGTCCGGTTTTCAGGTATTCAGAATCTGTCCATGCCTTATAAGGATTGTAGCCACCTGCAAAAATTGTATCACCTCCTTGTATTTCAAGTACAGCATTATATGTAGCCATTGCAAACTTTACCCAATCATTTTGCTCATAAACTTGAGAATTTGCCTCCCCATGCTCATAATAATTAGCAGCAAGTATATGATTATAACCCATTCCATCTCCAATGAAGATAATTATGTTTTTAGGATAAGGGAGTGTATCTTCTGTGTATTTGACTGATGAGCAGGCATTAAATATGCAACAAACAGATATGAGTAGTGTAGCTTTTAGAAAATTCATTTTATAGTACTTAATTCTTTACAAAAAATTAGGCATTTTTCTTTTTAATATTGCCTTTGATGTCAGGCAGTTTAATCTTGTCTAATGCTGGTTTAAATTTCTCCCCATCATTTTCAACTATTATATCGGCAAATTTTCTAACCCTTGAAGATGAGTTCTTTTCCTTTTCTTCAGATTGTTTGCTGATAAATATAAATGATGCCGGCTTTATAATATCAATAATTGAGTTGCTTTCGCAAACTACCATCTGTTTGTCGCCAATTGCCTCGAGGAATAAATTAAATCCCTCTTCAAGTGTTTCTCTCATCACAATAAGACGATAAACTGCTCTTGCACCTGCAGCATACATCTTGTCGGTACTCTTTGTTCCTTCTTGAGGTTCTTCTTTTACCATCCAATAATCATCAAGCATAAAATCAGCCTTGGTATCTCTGGAATCATTAATATCATGACAACAAACTTTCAAACAAATAACAGGCCCGCTTTTCATTAATTTCTTAATAATATGGCAAGCAACATCAGTCTTTCCGGATTGACGGTGTGAGCCGCCAATTACAATCATATTGTCGAATTCTTTTCGCATTTTTAATCTGTTTTAAACTATAACGATGATAATCAAATTGTTATAGAGGATTAGAATAGCTTAATTGTTTTATTTATCTTCTGCAAAAATACTTTCTTTTTTACTAAATTCCTATTCTGTTATAGATAAGATCAATGTGTGATTTTGCTTTATCCATTCAATGTTTTAACAGCAGATGCTTTAAAAGTAATCCAAAGCTCTTTCCCTTTTTCAATATTCATTTTTTGAAATGATTCCTGACTTATTACAACAGAAAAATCGACTCCTGTCTCAATAATCACTTCCATGCCAAATCCCATCTGATAAAACTCCTTTACAACTCCTTTAAATCTGTTTAAAGCTGAAGTTTCCAGCATAGCTTCAGATAGAATAATATCTTGTTCAGGAACAACTATAAAACCTTTGTGATAATCTATTTTTTCATTTAGCAAAACAGCAATTTCATTATTAATTCTTGCTATATTATGATTTTGAGAATTAACTCCTGACTCAAACGTGCATTTGAACAGGTTCTTATATCCTCTAAAACGTGCAACAAATTCATTAACAGGGTGTCTGAAAACATCATCCGGACAACCTGTTTGTATTAATACACCATTCTCGATTAATGCCACTTTATTACTTAATGTTGCAGCTTCGGTATAATCATGGGTAACGTGAATAATTGTTTTGCCGCTGAGATTTATTTTTTTTAGCAACTGCCTTAATTCGCTTTTTAATTTAACATCTAGGTTAGACAAAGGCTCATCAAGAAGCAAAACCTCAGGGTTGGAGGCCAAAGTTCTTGCAAGGGCCACCCTTTGTGCCTCTCCTCCCGATAAGCTTTTGGGATATCTTTCTAGTAAATGAGATATCTCCATATGTCCGGCAAGCTTTTCTAATGTTTTGGATTTTTCCTGCTTGCTGAATTTTTTGTTTTTTAATGGATATAAAATATTGTCTGCAACAGTAAGATGAGGAAACAAGCACAAATCCTGATAAACTAGTCCAATTCGCCTGCCCTGAATATTTTTATTTGTAATATCCTGGTTGTTGAGTAATATTTTTCCGGAATCCGGTCGTTGAAGACCTGCAATAATTTCGAGCATTAAAGTTTTACCTGCTCCCGACATTCCTAAGACAGTAAAGTAATCCCCTTTTTCTACCTTTAGGGATATATTTTTCAGGGAGAAGCCCGGAAAGCTGACAGAAATGTTGTTAAGCTCAAGCATCAGACTTACTATTTGATAAAACTCTCATTACAATAAAAACTACAAGACAAACAATTACAAATACAGCTGCAACAGGTCGCGCATAAGCAAGGCCGAAAGAGGTAAATCTTTCCCAGATAAGCACCGGTGTTATCATTGGATGATATGCAATAATGATTACGGCTCCAAATTCACTTAAACCTCTTGCCCACATCATGCTAAGACCTGACAAAATATTCTTCTTTGCCATTGGTAGTGAAATTGTAAAAAACACTCTCCACGGCGAAGCACCAAGATTAAGGGCTGCTTTTTCCAGTTTTTCGGGCACTGCTGCGAAGCCGTCGCGGGCAGCATTTATAAGAAAGGGGATACTAACGAATGCCATCGCAACAACAATACCGGCTATTCCGCCAACAAAATTAATCCCAATGCTTTCGCCTGCCTGCCCTACTAAACTTCCTCTGCTCACAATTCCTAATATTGCAATACCTGCTGCTGAATGAGGTATCACAACTGGAAGATCAATTATGCCATTAACAACACTTTTTAAAGGAAATTTTTTTCTTGCAAGTATATATGCCAAAGGAATTGATGCAATCCCAAAAATTATTGTTCCAAGAAAAGATGCCCATAGAGTAAGCCTAATGCTGCTCATTACTTCTGCATCTGCCAAGGTTTCTTTATACTGCGGAAGGCTTGTATGAAGAAACATGCCGGCAAGTGGCGCAATAATAAAAAGTAAAATAAGCCCGCTCAAAAGCAGAAACACAATTTTTATGGAATTCTTATTTGTCATGTTCTATTTTCATCAACAGCTTGTCTCAGCCTTCAGTCAACAGTCAACAGTGCACTTTCCTTAGCCGACTTCCGACTTCCGACTGTCGACTTCCGACTTAAACCTACTTCTCGTAAATAAACTTATCTCCGGTTTTCTCTATTATTAATTTTAACCACCATTCCGGATAATTTGGATGGCTAACAATTGGATATTTGCCGTATTTGTTTGTTAGGAATTTTCCGTCCACTTCTTTTTTTAGATTTCCATCAAGATACTTCACCATTAAAAATCTGTAAAGTTCTTGCCAACGTTCAACTGTCGAATTTCCCATATTTACCGAGAAATCTGTAATAAAATCAATTGCAAGTTCTTTGTCAGCCTTGTAAAGCTCGCTGGCTGCGAGATCTATAGCAGGAACTAGCTCTGCAAATCTGTTTTCAAGTTGGCTTTGAACTTTGCGAACATCATCAATTTGTAAGCTATAACGCAGATATACGAAATGAGAAAGCTTATTGAATGTCCAGAATGCTGAGTTTTCTGAGTATTCTATTATGCTGCCATTTCCTTCTGCAAATGTTTCCGGAACTCTTGTCATGCCAGCATACATAGGCACATATACTGATAGGTTAGTATCATCAACGCCAAACCAAATTATACCTCCTATAGGTCCGGGGTAATTTTTTCTTGATTGTGTTATGAAAGAAAATGCAGTTTGTTGTGTAACAGTTGTCCTTTCATGGAAATATTCAACACTGTCAACAGTCCATGTTAATGGTCTCCATCTAATTGGCAATCCCCACGGTCCTGCACCAATATCCTGAGTCATGTCGAACTCGGTTCCTTGTAGGTAATCGCGCTTAAAATCAATAAGGTCTTGAACCGACAATTTTCTTTCTGGCTTTATATACAAAGGCATACGATTAGTTTTATCATAACCCATTGCATAATCTTTGTATCTTTCCATATCTCCATTAACCTTCCTGAAAGCACTCCAAACTCTTGCTTCACAAAATCTTGCAGCTCCAAAATCAAGTGGTGCATATACATCAGAAAAACTAAAATCTTCGTCTTTGCCATTATAGTATTTTTGTTTACGAGCAAATTCTACAACGTCATGAGCATAAATAACTCTCACGTTTGGGTCGAAAAGTTTTTTAAACTCCTTATTTGTTATAGATTCTTTGCTTTTCTTTTGCGGAAATGTTGTTATTCTTGCATGATTAGCGTGAGCAGAAATGTATCCGTCAGGGATTTTTATAGCAACCCAAACAGCTCCTTTGTTTGCATTGTAAACTTTTCCTGTTTTTGGGTCTTTTTTCAAATCAGTTCCTTTACCTATAATTTCCATAATCCAAACCTCATTCGGGTCGGCAATTGAAAAAGATTCTCCCATTCCATAGTATCCATATTCATCAACAAGCTCGGAGATTATTCTGATAGCATCTCTGGCGGTTTTTGCAGTTTGTAATGTATAAAACATTAAACTTCCATAATCTATCATACCTGTTGAATCGTTAAGCTCATTCCTCCCACCGAAAGTAGTTTCTCCTAGTGCAACCTGCATCTCATTTATATATCCAATCACATTATAAGTATATGCAGGATAAGGAATTTTTGCCAAAGGTTTATGGCTTCCACGATAATAAGCCTGAAAGTATGAACCGGGAGCCTTTGGGCCGCCTTTAAAATGATACAACTCACCATATCTGATGTGTGAATCGGCTGCATAACTAATCATACTTGAGCCATCAACTGATGCACCAGGAGTTACAAGATAACTAGTGCATGAAAAAGCATTGCTAATAGCTGTTGTAAATAAAATCGCAAATGATAAAAATTTTAAGTACTTCATATAAATTATTTTTTGGTTAATAATATTCTGCTTATGTCACAAAGATATATTTTTTAAAGATTTCAGGTGTTTAATTCAGTCGTTTCAAATGTTAAGCTTTAATAAAATTCAGCTTTTATTTTTTTCTTCACATAATCAATTTTAACTTTACAAATTCTTATTACTAATCAAACATTTATCAGTCGTGAAAAGTTTTAAAACACCTTTCTTTTTTGTTGTATTATTTGCCATTGCCTTATTTGCAAAAGCGCAATCTGCTGAACAAGTCACTAAAGCTTATGAAATCTTCGAAAACAAACCTGAGGTTTACCTTAGTTTTGACGCATCTGAAATGAAAGAAATACTAAATTTTTATCTTTCGTATGATTATCAAAAGGAAGACAGAATTTTTGTATATGCCAATAAAAGTGCTTTTGAACTGCTTTTAAATATGCAAATTGATTTTAAAGTAGAAAGAAGCCCCGGTGATATCGATTTTGACCCAAACATGAAAACATGGGAAGAGATTCTGGCGAAGGGCAATGAGAAAAGCTGGGACTTTTATCCTACATACAGTGGATATGTAAACATGATGTACCAGTTTCAAACAGATTATACTAACCTTGTAAAAATCTATAATATTGGTGAAACAGTTCTTGGCAGAGACTTACTCTATGCAAAGATTACTTCAAACGTTAACCAGCAAAAAGCAGTTCCAAAATTTATGTATTCATCTACTATGCATGGTGATGAAGCAACGGGATTTGTTTTGATGTTGAGACTAATTGATTATTTGGCAAGTAACTATGGAACTAACCCTGATATAACTTTCCTTTTAGACAATTTGGAAATTTACATCTGCCCTAATGAAAATCCTGATGGCACTTATACTAATAACGACAATACAGTTAGCGGAGCCACCAGAAGCAATGCAAATGGGGTAGATCTTAACAGAAATTATCCAAATCCTGTCTCTCAGCATTCTGTTAGGCAACCTGAAACTATTGCTATGATGAGTTTTACAGACACTATTAGTTTTATAATGTCTGCAAATATTCATGGTGGAATAGAGTTAATTAACTATCCATGGGACAGTTGGACTTCTGGTGTTAAAAAACATGCTGACCATAATTGGTTTATTCTTGTTTCTCGCGAATATGCAGACACTGCTCAATATTACAGTCCTTCAGGTTATATGACAGCATATGGAGGTGTCACTCACGGTGGCGATTGGTATGTTGTTTATGGAAGCCGTCAGGACTATTTTACATATTACAAATACGACAGGGAAGTAACAATTGAGATTAGTGATACAAAAATGGTTCCTGGTGCTCAGTTGCCCGCTTACTGGGATTATAATTACAGATCGTTCTTGAATTATATGAGGCAGTCGTTGTATGGTGTGAAAGGGTTGGTGAAAAATGCCATAACATTAGATCCTGTTGTTGCCAAAGTTGAGGTTCTTTCTCATGACGCTTTTAACTCTGAAGTTTATACAGGAGAGATGTTTGGTGATTATTACAGGCCACTGCTCGCAGGTACTTATAGCTTTAAATTCAGCGCTCCCGGTTACTATGATCAAACCATTTCAAATGTTTCTGTTACTAATTATAATACAACTCAGCTCGATGTAATGCTTGTTCCTGAAGGAACTGAGTTTGAAGTTACAATTATTGTTGATCCTGTTGCCTCAGGCACTGTGACCGGTGCAGGTGTGTATGATTTAGGAAGCCCGGTAACTATTACTGCTAGCCCAAATGGAGATTTTGTTTTTCAAGGATGGTTTCTTGATGGTAGTCTTGTAAATTCTCAAAGTGAATATACATTCAATATGCCAATGGAAAATCTTGAGTTTACTGCTAAGTTCAGTGAGGAAATTGCGCCGGAAACTTACAACCTTACATTGCTGGTTAACCCTGCCGGAACAGGAACTGCTAACGGAGGCGGAACATACGAGGAAGGAGAAGAGGTGTTTGTATCTGCTACACCTATTGCAGGGTATGTTTTTGTTAATTGGACTATTGGCAGTAATATTGAAAGTACATTGAGAGAGTTTCAGTTTACAATGCCAGGAAGTGATGTTACAATGACTGCAAACTTCGAACTAATTAATAATGCTGCCATCTTGTTGAGTGAAAAACTCGAGATATATCCTAATCCGTCTAATGGTGAGTATTTTGTTTCGGCCGACAACGAAATAATTGAAGTGATAATTTATAATATAATTGGGAAAGTAGTTTATTCTCAGATAATTAATGATGTTGAGAGTAGAATTAATTTGACGGGAGTTGATGCAGGAGTGTATTTTATGAAGATTGTTTTAGATAGTAATGTAATAGTTAAAAAGATTCAGAAACTATAGCAATCTCATTTATCTGAAAGTTGACATATCGTAAAAATTTATTATTTAATATTGAACTCAATATCTTTTATTAACCAAAATGATTTTGTAATTTTACGATTAAATCTATAATTTATTTAAAATATTTCCAACGTGAAAAAGAATCTTTACAAACCACTGCTAGTGTTTTTTATGTTTACTGCAACTTTTGTAAATGGTCAAAACCAAAGCGATATTGCATTAAACATTCTTAAAGAAAAATCTGAGGTTTATCTTAGTTTCGACTCCTCGCAATTTAATGAGGATTTGCACCTTGCTTTATCTCTTGATTATTTTCAAAACAAACTTGTGTATGCATATGCAAACAAAGAAGCTGTTAGCTTGCTGAATAGCTTAGGTGTGGAATATAAGGTTGAACGTAGTCCTGGAGATATTGATTTTGATCCAAATATGAAATCATGGGAAGAAATTGCTGCCCAAAAAGGTGAAAAAAGCTGGGATTATTATCCAACTTATAGCGGCTATGTTAATATGATGTACCAGTTCCAAACCGACCACCCAAATCTTGTGAAGATTTATGATATTGGGAATACAGTAATGGGGAGGAAACTATTATTTGCTAAAGTTTCTTCTAATGTAAATCAAACCAAATCTGTTCCAAGGTTTATGTACACTTCTACAATGCATGGAGATGAAACTACAGGCTTTATTTTATTACTCAGACTTATTGATTATTTGGCTACAAATTATGGGACTAACAGCAGAATAACTTATTTGCTCGACAATATGGAAATTTGGATTTGCCCAAATGAAAATCCCGACGGCACATATACAAATAATGATAATACTGTTAGTGGTGCAACCCGATCAAACAAAAATGGATACGACCTTAACAGAAACTATCCTAATCCTGTGAGTACGCAATCAGTAAGACAACTCGAAGTTATCAATATGATGAATTTTACTGATACTATGAATTTTGTGATGTCGGCTAATATGCATGGTGGTATTGAGCTTGTAAACTATCCATACGACAGTTGGACTTCCGGAGTCAGAAAGCATTCTGATCACAATTGGTATATTAAAGTTTCAAGGGAATATGCTGATACAGCACAATATTACAGCCCTTCAGGATATATGACTGCCTATGGAGGCATTACACATGGTGGCGATTGGTACGTTGTTTATGGCGGAAGACAAGATTATTTTAATTATTATAAGTACTGCAGAGAAATAACCCTCGAAATTAGTAACACTAAATTGTTGAGCCCAAGTTTGCTGCCCGCTCATTGGAACTACAATTACAGGTCGTTTCTCAATTATATGGAGCAAGCTCTTTACGGAATTGCAGGTACAGTGAGAGAT
Organism: Bacteroidota bacterium; assembly: GCA_018335675.1. Lineage (GTDB taxonomy): Bacteria > Bacteroidota > Bacteroidia > Bacteroidales > UBA7960 > PWND01. Next base: position 33,354 of record JAGXRQ010000052.1, read on the forward strand.
GGTATAACTTTACAACCGGTTGCCGCAAAAATTGAAATAGTAGGACACGACAATTATAACTCTGAAGTATATTCAAGATTGCCTAATGGTAATTTTAACCGGCCTATAATTGCCGGAACTTATACTGTTAAAGTTTCTGCAAGCGGATATCCTGATAAGATTATTACAGGAGTGAATGTAACCAACTACCAAACTACTTTTCTTGATGTGCTGCTAGGAGAAAACTATTCTCTTACGCTAATTGCAAATCCTTTAGGTAGTGGGATACTTTCAGGCGGAGGTGTTTATCACGCAAACGATGAGGTGCTTGTAAGCGCTACATCAAATGAGGGTTATGTTTTTAGTAATTGGACTGTAAGTGGTGTGGAGATTAGCTCTGAACCTGAATTTACTTATACTATGCTCGGTCAGAATGTTACAATGTATGCTAATTTTCACATACTTGGCGACGTAAATAATGATGGTATCATTAATGTTCAGGATCTTACAATGCTTATCAGTTATATTTTAGGCAATAATCCTGTCGGATTTCACAGTAATCTTGCTGATTTGAATAGCGATGGAGCAATAAATGTTGGGGATGTTGTTTTACTTATTAATCTGATAAACGGTAAATAAAACAACACCCACAAACTTATCTAGTTTATTACATTGAGTTTTATTGTTTTTGTTTCATTAGTATTGATATCTCTAACTCTAATGAAATATAATCCTGAAGGAAGCCGGTTTCTGTTTAAAACAATTTTCTCTCCCGACTTGGCATCCGTTGATATTATTACTACACCCAGTGTATTTAATAGTTGTATTTCGTAACTGCTATTGTTATCATTGTTTATTTCAATAAATGCCACTGTTGTCATCGGATTTGGATAAATACTTATGGCATTAGCCAAATTATAAGAGTCATTTATTGAATTATCATCATCATCGTCATCATCGTCGTCGTCATCATCATCATCATCATCATCGTCTTCTTCATATTTAATGGCAATATGCCAGTCTGCTCCTCCATTATTATTCCAGTTAGAACCACCATAATACAAAACAAAATCGAGGCTTGAAACAATTTGAGATGAGTTATTAAATGGTCCTATGTTTACAAACCAATAATCTCCGCTATTTTGGAAAGGAGTTTGAACAGCCGGTCCGGTGCCGGCATGTAAGTTGCTGCCTTGAGGCCAATATGCCTCAATTGGCTGTTGCCAGCCATTAACTCCCCAATGTAATTTTGAGGTTGCGGTCATATTTGCATCATTCTTAACAATTATGGTAATCTTATCATTCTGATTTGGCTCAGCAGGATACCAGCTAACGCCATTTGGGAAATCACTTAATACATTAATGCTCATTGTGTAAGCTAATTGACTGTATCTGCCTTCGCTGTCTTTTACCCTGAAGGTGAAACTTGTTAATGGGTTGCCTGTTATGCCTACAGGAGGAGTGTATCTTAGATTAGCTACAACCGGATAATCCTGGCCGGAAGTTATAGGTATGCCATTATATGTGAGGTTTCCTTGAGTAACAGTGCTCTCAATCTTAATTCCTGCAAAAGTTGCGCCTCCTGTTCCCTGAAAATAAAAATCAGATTCAGAAAAGTCGTAATGCTGATTTACTATAGTTGTAATGCCGGCATTAGCTCCTACAGGGTTGTCTGAAGGGGAGTTGTTAATTGTTATATGATAGTCATTTCCTCCATTGTTATCCCATTCGCTTCCATTTCTTACAACAAATGCCACAGTATTAACAACTTGAGCTGCATTATTGAATGGGCCTATTACAACTTTGAAAACACCATCTCCACTATCAGTAAATTGAGTTTCAACAGCAGGACCTGTGCCATTAAACAAAGTTGTTCCACTTGGCCAATAGCTTGCATGTGGTGTTTGCCATGATGAGCCTGAATTATTGACGCCCCAGTGAAGATATGTACTTGAATTTGCATACGACGCAGTAATAGTTATATATTCATTCAGGTTTGGATTTTGAGGAGACCAGTTTACATTTCCTCCGCCTGATCCACTGCTGTCTCCAACCCAAACATGCTGTATCGGCGATTTTGCAACATTTCCGTTATTGTCTCTTGCTTCAACATAATAATTAATCATAACATTTTGCAATCCTGCAATTTCTGCCGAATATTCTTTTGCTTTGTATGTTGGTAAAGGATTTGTTATAGAAGGAAAAGTTATGCCTGTCATCGGAATTTCTTGCCATTCGCTTACACCGGCTCCTCCTGAGTATGTTCTTGTTACTACAGAAGTAGCAGTATGAACGCCCTCATCAACAAGGCGATACTTAAGTTTCACGGATTGCAATCCTGAATGGTCGTAAACGTATGTCCATACTTTAAAATCAGACGACATCACACCAACAGCATCCCATTCAACATCTCCCGGATTATATGGAAATCTTTGCGGGAGATAAATTGATGGTGGGGTAAGGTCAGAATAACTTCCACCCAATACATTTGCTGCAGCGGCTACTGCCAAGTTGCATGCTCTTGCAGGGTGAGAGTCCCACATCTCTGTTCCATCCCAATACCAATAGCAGCTTGTTTGCGCATTCAGATAGTATTTCCATGCATTTACTGTGTGTGCAGATGAAGGATTTACCTGTTGTGCAGTTTGAACAATGTTTTTTGCTGCTGTGATAATTCCCCAGCTGTTTCGGTCGGGGCTGTAATTTGGAGTACCATTATAATTGCCCGGGTCCCCATTCCATTTTTTAAACTCAGGGTCGCCGGAGTCGGCACCCACCCAACTTCCATCTTGAACATGAATAATATCATTTGGGTTGGGGGGAAACATTTCCAGGTAATCCTGTATTGTAGTGCAAACAAATCTACTTGATTGAGACCCCAGCCAGCTTACAAAATTCGAGAAATTTCCTCCGTAATATCCTTCAGAACCTCCACCGTAATTATCTCCGTCGTGGTGCAGTACTATCAATATTGGATGATTAGGATCTGTATTATAACTTTCAAGCTGACTCATCACATAGTCATAGTTTAATGCTCCAAATCCGCCTCTGCCGTCTTCATTACCGAGGTATCTTGATGCAGGCACTGCAATAATTTTTTTAGCAGCGCCGGTTTGAGGATCTATATATTGAACATATTTTGGTTGGTGAGCCCATCTTGCGGAAACAGGCGCCGGGCACCATAACCCGTTTAAGCTTGTCCAATCGTTTGGGTTTGGATTTAATATGTCTGCCTTATTGGGCCGCTTAACTCCCGTTCCATCTCCAACTGGAGCTCCAATAGATGCTCTCTCGAAATTGAAGTTATCTACCAAAGCCCATTCAATTCCTTCATCAACCAATGCGGGTATCATCCTTACAGAAAAGGCATTTTCAGGAGGAAATATACCTTTTGAATATGTGTAACTAGGGAAGTTGGTTGCAAATATATTCCTGTGGTCTTGTATTGATTTACGAATATCATAATAATCAATCAATCCCATCAATGGGTGGTGATAACCAAAGCCAACCAGGTCGATTCTCGGATTGTTTCTAACAGTTTTTTGTCCGGTTATATAATTCCAGTGAGATTTCCAGTTGTTGAAACTCCCATTGCAGGCATTGGCTGCCGCAATGTTGTTAAGATTTTCAACCAATGACCCCGAAAAACTAACTTGTGCACCAAAATTTCCAAATCCTGCATTAATACCCATTTGCACAGCATTTTTTGGCCAGTCGGTATAGGGCCCGACTCTCTGATTAAAAACATCATATAAGTTAAACGAATATGCACCGCTATTGGCTGTAGTAATAATGCTTTCGTAAGGCTTGTAAATAGGCTGATGCATGTGCCACAAAAAAGCAATGTAAATTTTAGGGTTTTTACTTGTGTCGGTTGTGTCGGTGCTTGCTTTAGAAACAATAGGCAATAATAGCGCAACCATTAAGGTTAGCAGTACTTTTTTCATTTTATAATCCTTTTAATTCCGCTGAATTCAAGTCACAAATGCAACTTTTTGTTTAATCAAATTTAATGATAAAAATTCAATTGGTGATAAGAACCCCAATTTTTTTCTTGGTCTGTTATTTAACTTGTGTTGAACATATTGAATTTGTTGATTAGTAATATTTTCAAAAGAAGACCCTTTAGGAAAGTATTGCCTGATAAGCCCATTTATATTTTCATTAGCACCT
>JAGXRQ010000053.1 GCA_018335675.1 Bacteroidota bacterium
TCTCATTTCAGAAATTGTGTACCTTTGTTCTCTGGTTAAATGTTTCATTTTGCAACTTTTTTTTGACGAGGAAAGCCAATTTAAACTTTATCCATCAGGACAAGGGGAAAGATAATTTCTTTCTCCTTTGTCTTGAAAAATATTATTTACTTTATATCCTCGTAAAAAGTTGCATTAATTACTTGAATTTAGGCATCTTAAAAACTATTAATCTGCGAATTGCAATAATAACTGACAACTTTTATTTGTAAATTCGCGCCTGATTTTATCCATTAAATACTTCTTAGGAATGATTATTAGATTTCTGACAATCAGTTTAGTGATTGCGCTAAGCGCCAATATATCATTTAGCAAAAATGATTCTTTGTTTTGTCCAATTGTGGAGGGCACCATCCGTCCGAAATATGAATATAGGACTAACACTGATGAGCATAGATTTCAAATCCGAAATGCACGTTTTAGCGTAAATGGCAATTTCAGCAAAATAACATCTTACAAAGCGGAGATTGATTTATCTGATGAAGGTGTGACAAAGATGCTTGATGCATATCTTAAATTCCAACCCAAAAGCTGGTATAGATTTACTATTGGCCAGCAAAAGATTCCGTTTAGCACAGATAATATACGCTCTCCACATGAACTATATTTTGCAAACCGTTCTTTTATTGGAAAGCAACTCTCATCGAAGCTAAGAGATGTTGGAGCTACTGCTGAGTTTATTAACAAGGAAGTACTTCCATTAAGATTTTTCATCGGTGTTTACAATGGAACAGGATTGTATAATCAAAAATCATGGAGAAAGTCTGACGAATTAAGCTTTGCATCACGTATTACAATTAAGCCTGCGTCATTTCTGAATTTTTCATTTAGTGTAAATTCGAAAAAACCATCTGACATCAGAATGACACTATATAACGGAGGGTTTTTTATTGATGTAAGCGACTTACATTTCGAAATGGAATATTATTATAAAACATATCAAAACAACTTATACGACCCGACAAAAGGCTTTTTTGCATTTTTAGCATATAATATCAATCTGCAAAACAAAAATCATATTCAAAAAATCACTCCACTTATTAGGTATGATATGATGACAAATAATTTTTCGTTTGACGTGGATGGAAATATTAAAACAGACATTGAGCAATCAAGAATTACCGGTGGATTTACTTTTAGTCTTGCTAAGCCATTTTTAAACGACATCAGGCTAAATTACGAGCATTTTTTCTTCAAAAATGGAATCATAAATACAGAAAATAAGTTGGTACTTGAGTTTGTAGTTAGGTTCTGATAAGAATTTCTTTTAAAGCTTTTCTAAGTTAAATTTTCTTCTTCTTTTTGCTCTTTTTGGCTTTTGGAGAAGCTTCATAAGTATTTTGCTCTTTGAGAAGAGATTTCCAATCGTGTTCGCTTTCTTCGGAGAAATCAACTGTGGCTTCGTATTCATCCTGATTAATAGCCATTACAGAAATTGGTTTGCCAAGAAATTCTTCAATTTCTAACAAAACGCCCTTTTCTTCCTTGCTACAGAAAGAAATTGCAACACCCCTCTTCACTCCTCTTCCGGTTCTTCCAACACGATGAACATAGTTTTCAACCACATCAGGCAAATCATAATTGATTACAAAATCAACACTTGGAATATCGATGCCTCGTGCACTAACATCAGTTGCGATAAGTATTCTATTGCTTCCGTCTTTAAAATCCTTCATGGCCTTAGATCGCTCATTCTGGTCTTTGCTGCCATGAATAGTCTGACTTGCTAATTCAACGCGCTCGAGTGCCTTAGCGACTCTTTCTGCTCTTACCTTTGTTCTTACAAACACAAGCACTTTGCTTTCAGGATTATCTTTAATAAAATGTTCCAGAAAAAACCGTTTATCATCCATTTCAACGTATGCAACTGCGTGGTCTATATTTTTCGAGACAGGATCTTTGGGAGAAATGTGGATACGAACAGCATGATTAACTAATCCGTATGCTAAATCTTTTATATGCTCATTAATTGTAGCTGTGAAAAACAGAGTTTGTCTTCTTTTTGGAATTCGCTTTATAAGTTGCTGCATATCAGAGATAAAGCCTAGTTCCAGCATATGATCAGCTTCATCAAGAATCAGAATTTCAACTCCTTTGAAAGACAAAAATCCTTGGCTTGCCAGGTCAAACATTCGTCCCGGAGTTGCCACCAACACATCTACACCTTTTTTCAGTCTTTCAATTTGAGGAGCTTGTTCAACGCCGCCAAACAAACCCAAAATATGTAGGTTCATTCCTTTTGTAAGATCAACAAAAACATTAGCTACTTGAATTGCAAGTTCGTGAGTTGGCACCATAATTAAGCACCTCGTCATATATTCCTCAGTTCTGATTTTCTTTGAGCTTAACAACTGAATCACAGGAATTGCGAATGCAGCAGTTTTACCTGTACCTGTTTGAGCAATTGCCAATACATCCTCACCTTTCAGAATAGGAGGAATAGCTTTATACTGAATATCTGTAGGCTTTCTAAAGCCAAGATTTTCAAGGTTTAGCTTAAGTTCCTGAACAAACTTATATTGATTAAATCTCATTTTAAGATGAAGAAGTGTTTTTACTTTTATTTTTTCTAAGTGTATAAATATACAAAGACTCAACTTTATCGCGAGCCCATTTAGTTTTGCGTAAAAACTTAAGGCTTGATTGCAAACTCATATCTTTTGCGAAGCAGTTAATCCTAATTCTGGCAGCTAATTCAGTCCATCCATAAAATTCAATCAAATACTCCATAATTGATTGAAGAGTTTTTCCATGCAATGGATCTTTACTAATATGATCACTCATAATTTTATAAATATTACAAGAATATTTCTGTTACGCTAATATCCAATTCTCTTTCGATACTGTTCAATGCATCTAATTCGTTGTTGCTAACGATGCATAAAGAAAATCCTTTAAGTCAGGCTCTGGCGGTACGACCACTACGATGAGCATAATATTCAGATTTTTCGGGAAGGTTATAATGCACTACCCATTCCAGGCCTTTTACATCTACACCTCTAGCAGCCAAATCTGTAGCAATAAGAATTTGAAGTTTTTTATTCTTAAAGGCACGCATAACTTTATCTCTTTCTTTTTGCATCATATCACCATGCAAAGCGTCTGAGTTGTACTGTACGTATGAAAGTTCCTGAGCAAGCTTTTGTGCGCCGGCTTTCGTTCTACAAAAAATCAAACCCCTGCTATCTTGCTGAGATTCAAGAAAACGAAAAAGCATATCAGATTTCTCGTCGCTGTGGCACACAACATACTTATGATCAATATCTCTATTGATAACATCATTTTCGTTTACTTGCACCCTCATTGCATTGGGCGACATATATCCGGCAATAATTTCTTTAAGATCTTTAGGCATTGTTGCAGAGAAAAGCCAGGTCTGGCGTTTACCACGAGTATAACTCAGTATGGCATCCAGTTCATTTTTGAATCCCATGCTTAACATTTCGTCAGCTTCGTCAAGCACGATAATCTTGACCGCAGAAAGGTTAATAGCTTTTCTTTCAAGCAAATCAACTAATCGTCCCGGAGTAGCCACAACAACATGAGTTGGCCTTTTGAGAGCATAAATTTGTTCATCAATTCGTGCTCCTCCGTAAACAGATTCTACAAATATCTTCTTAGGCAGATATTTTGTAAATTTAAATAATTGCTTAGCAATTTGCTGCCCCAGCTCGCGAGTTGGAGAAAGAATTAATGCTTGTGGGATAATTATATCCGGGTTAACAGAATGTAAGATGGGCAATCCAAAAGCAGCAGTTTTGCCGGTTCCGGTTTGTGCTTGCCCAATAAAATCAGTTCCAACTTCCAATAAAAATGGAATAGCTTTGAGCTGAATTTCTGTCGGTTTTATGATATTGTTTTCATCTAAAGCCTTTATGTATGCTTCGGAAATACCAAGTTCAGAGAACGTTTTCAAAATAATTAAATAATAAAATGGGTTGCAAAGATAGTCTAAAGCGGTATAATAACCTTAGTATTTCTTAATAAAAAGCAGAACATTAGGATTTCGCTCTTCTGCGCATTATCTCTTTTTGAATGAGTTCAAGCTCTCTACTTGTCTGGCCAGCCACAGAAGTGTTTTCTTCGGCACGTCTTATTAAGTATGGTAGAACTAATTTCACAGGACCATAAGGAACATATTTTGAAACGTTATACCCCTCAGCAGCAAGATTATAGCTTATATTATCGCTCATACCGTATAACTGGGCAAAATAAACGTTTTTATTATCTTTTGGAATATTTTTCAGCTCCATATATGAAACAGCGTACCTGACACTATCTTCATTATGTGTACCTATGCATACTGCCATTCTATCAATGTTATCTATGCAAAACTTAATTGCTTTGTCAAAATCAGTATCAGTGTCTCTTTTTGAAGTATGAATTGGAGTGTCATAATTCAAATCCTCTGCCCTATCATTCTCTTTTTCCAGATAAGCACCTCTAACTAATTTAAATGCAGCAAAATATCCGGAATCAAATGCTTTTTTACTAAATTCTGTCATATATTTTAGCCTGTCTTTTCTATATAGTTGCACAGTATTATATATAAGTGGTCTTGTTTTGTTATGCTTCATCATTTCATTTTCGACAAGCCTATCTATAGTATTCTGTATCCAACTTTCCTCAGCATCAATCATTAAAGCAACATTATGCTTTGCTGCATAATCACAAATCTTAGCAAATCTTATTTGAACTCTTTGAAACTCATCAGCCTCATTAAGAGTTAGAGACTGATTATTATTTACTTTTTCCAAAAGCTTAAACCTTGCAATACCGGTGGGCTTAAATACGGCCTGTGAAATTCTTACATCAACAGAGGCTTTCTTTATTATACTAAGAATAATTTCTGTGGTTTTATCAAAGCTTTTTTCGTTTTGCAAACCTTCTGCACTATAATCCAAAATAGATTTAATATTTGAATTCGAAAGATTGCCTATACTAGATTCACACTCTGAGATTGTTTCACCTCCACAAAAATGACTAAAAATTGTTGGTTTTACCATCCACTTAACGGGAAATCTTATCAAAATTGCGAATCGTAATAAAGACGAACCAACCTTTACTAATCTAGGACTAGCAACCATTCGAAATATAAACTTTGCTTTTTTAAGGTATGAATTACTCTTATCGGCAAAAGCTACCTTAGTATTTTCAAACTGTAACATTCAATTTATCTTTTGTTTTGGATTAACAATCACATACAAGTTTTGTTTTGTTCAGATATAACTAAATATCAAAATTAGCAATTATAATAAGCTCAAAATTATTTCATAAATTTGCTTCATTACAAAAATTATGAAAAATAACCACAATAATTATCCTCACTCGGTTTACTCTGATTTTTTAAGTTCAGGCAAACTCCTGGAATATTTAAGTAGTCGCTTCAAGCCAGGAACAGAACTTCACGTTATTTGCGATTCTAACACTGCAAAACTTTGCTTTCCAATCTTGAAGAAACACATTAACGAGGTTTATTTTTTAAACTTTGTAGCTTTTTATGAAGGTGAAAAACACAAAAATCTTAAAACTTGTCAGACCATTTGGAGTTATTTATCTGAATTTGGCATAAGAAAAGATTCATTGATTATTAACCTTGGTGGCGGAATTACAAGCGACATTGGGGGATTTTGCGCATCAATTTATTTAAGAGGTATACCCTTTATAAACATTCCTACTTCTTTAATGGCAATGGTAGATGGATCACTTGGAGGAAAAACAGGTGTAGACTTAGACAATCTTAAAAACATTTTAGGGGTAATTAATTTCCCAGAAGCAGTTTTTATAGATGCTGAATTCCTTAAAACTCTTCCAAGAAGAGAGTTTCATTCCGGATATAATGAAATGATAAAACATGGGTTGATAGCAGATGCTGAATATTTTGTGCATTTAACTGATAATGCCTTTGAAAACAGAATTTCCGAGGCAATTAGAAAATCAGTTGAGATAAAAATGAACATTATTTCAGAAGATCCATTCGACAAAGGGTTAAGAAGAACACTAAATTTCGGACACACAATCGGACATGCAATTGAAACTGCTTTTTTGAGGTTTTCAGACAAATCTGTCTTGCACGGTGAAGCAATATTATTAGGAATGATAGCTGAGAGTTACTTATCAGAGTTGCACGGAATACTATCTAAAAATGATTTAGATCTAATTATTGAAAAGCTCAAGCAGAGATTACTTAAGGTTAATTTCGACAAAAACGTTATTGACGAAATATTGCAATATATTATGTATGATAAAAAACATTCCTCTTCTCAAATGAACTTTACTTTGCTGGAAGCTCCGGGAAAGGCTGTTGTTAATCAAAACGTAAATAAAAAGGATATCCGCAGTTCATTAGAATATGTAGCATGGCTTACTGAATCTAACACAAAATAAAAATGCCAGATATTTTTCAATTACAATCACCTTCCAAATTGCTTAAGGCAGAAGTTGAATTACCTTCTTCGAAAAGCATTAGCAATAGGTTATTAATAATTAATGCCTTAAGTAATGGAGCATTAAAAATTCATAATTTAAGTAATTCACAAGACACCCAAATTTTAAAAAATGCAATTGACAATCTTAAAATAAACAAAAACATTGATATTGGAGAGGCAGGAACAGCATTAAGATTTCTGACTGCATTATTAGCAAATACTCCCGGAGAATATTTACTAAGCGGAAGCGCAAGGATGCAAGAAAGACCTATTGAAGAAATGGTCAATGCATTAATAAGTATTGGTGCAGATATAAGCTATGCAGGAAAACCCGGGTTCGCTCCACTTAAAATTAAGGGAAAAACTCTGATTGGAGGAGAAGTTACTATAAATGCCGGAATTAGCAGTCAGTTTGTTTCAGGACTAATGCTGATAGCTCCGCTAATGAAAAAAGGTTTAAGAATTAATTTAGAAGGGCATATTATGTCAGCTTCATATATTCTTATGACTTATGATTTAATGAAGAAGTTTGGAATCGACATAAAATTTGAGAAAAGCTCTATCATAGTTAAATCGGGAAAATACTTGCAGGGAGAAATAACAGTAGAACCAGATTGGACTTCAGCATCATATTTCTACTCAATACTGGCATTGGCAGAAGGAGGCGAAATATTGTTAAAAGACATAAAAGAAAAAAGCATACAGGGAGATGTAACCACATTGAAACTTTTCACGCCTTTAGGAATAGAAAGCCAATATAACGAGAGCGGATTGCTAATTAAGAAAACAAGAAAAACAAAAATAAAATTTGCAGAAATAAACTTTTTGAGCAATCCTGACCTTGCTCAAACAATGGCAGTTTGCTTAGCCGGTTTAAATATAAGTGCTGTTTTTACAGGATTACAAACATTAAAACATAAAGAGACTGATAGAATATCTGCCTTAAAAAAAGAAATAAAAAAAATTGGATATAATTTCGAAGAGACAGACAACGATAAATGGTTTTTAGACCCTATAGAGCAAACTGAAAAAATAAAAGAGAACCCTGTATTTGAGACATATAACGATCATAGGATGGCAATGTCGTTTGCAACATTATCAATGAAGCTAGATAGAATACAAATAAAAAACCCGGAAGTTGTTGGCAAATCTTTTCCGGGCTTTTGGAATAATTTAAAGAATCTTGGTTTTGTTATAGCAAAGATTTAAAAAATTAATTCTTTATCAATCCTAGAGGATCTACGAATGATTTAACGATTTTGCCCTGACTGTCTGAAAAATCTTTTTCATCAGGATTAGGAATAATAGTCATAACAGGCATTTCTGCTTTGTCAATAATTTCTTCTGCAGAGTTTTTAGAGAATATATCCGACAAGCCGCCTTCTTTTTCAGCAACAATAATAATCATATCAGCGTCTATATCATCGGCATACTTGAGTGTAGCTTTATGAACATCTGATCCAGGCTGTATTAGGACGTCAGCAGTCACATTAACACCAGCACTTTTAATATAATCCATTACCTTTTTAAGAAGGGCTTCTTTATGGATTTTCATTACAGTGCTTTTTGTATCAAGAATGCCAATTATACGAATAGATGCTCCAAAATAATGAGCATACTTTATTGCTTGGTTCACTTTTATAGTACTTTCCTTGGAGAAATCAATAGGAAGTACAATGTTCTCAAAATTCTTTTTCTTTAATGGATTCTTAACAACAGCAACAGGGACTGAAGAGCTGCAAATAACTTTATATGCAAAACTTCCGAAAAGGTGCTGTAAACCTTTCTTGCCATGAATACCCATTAAAATAAGATCAGCCTTAATTTCATTTGCTGTTTCTCCTATAGTTGTAAAAATACTACCTTCTCTAACTATGCCTTGAATTTCAACGCCACTTTTTTTATAAAAATCAGCCGCAAATTTACCTATCTTTTTCTGAGCTTTAGCTTCATCATCTTTATCAACTTTCTTTGTAATTACATGTAAAAGATTTATGCGATATCCGAAAAGCCTTGCCATAACAAGTGCATGGCCAATTGCATGCACCGCTCTTTCGGTATAGTCAACTGGTACAAGTATAATTTTACTGCTAATACTGTTCATTTTTAACCAATTATCAATGAATTAATTATTTTTATTTTTTTTCTCTTCAATTATCCCCATGGGATCAACAAAATTATGAAGAATTCCTGTATTAAAATCAGCATTAGGCATAATTGTTAAAACAGGTATATCAGAATTATGAATAACATTTTGAGCTACCGAGCCAACAAAAAACTCAGTGACCACCTTCTTTTGTTGCGTTAACATTACGATAAGGTCGGCATTAATTTTATGTGAATAATTAATTATTATATTCCCCACCGCATGATTTGAGCTTGTGTTAAGAGTTTCAGTATTGCAAATCAGCCCATGCTTTGTAACTTCCTCTTTTATTTGATTTAATTGAGCTTGCTTTAGAATTCGAGATACTTTATTTTCGCCTGAAAAAACAAATAACACGTTTATAGTTGCACCAAAGTAATTTCCAATTTCTATTGCAGTTTTTATTTGATTTCCAAAATCTTTTGAAAGATCGACAGGAACAAGTATATTATTAAACTCATGAGACAATTTACCGCCCTTAATAGAGATTACAGGACAATGGGCATCTCTAACGACATTATAGGTATTACTTCCTAAATATTTTCTTTTTTTCTTATCAATAATAGAGCTTTTACCCATTACTATCATTAAAACCCCGTAATCTTTTGCTATCTCGAGAATTTTCTCATAGGGCTTACCTTTAACAATAATTGATGCTACGGGAACTCTGGTGCTTGCTTCGGCTTTCTTTGCCAATTCTTCAAGTTCATCCATTTTTTCCCTAACATGAGATACAATTTTGTTGATGTAATCATCCGGGAAAAGGAATTTTGAAAAGCCGGGAATAGGTTCTATCACATACAAAAGTATTATCTCTGCATTAAAAACATTAGCAAGATGATAGGAATGTTCAAGAGCTTGTAATGAGTGCTCTTCAAAATCTACAGCAACTAATATTTTATGCCTGGTCATCTTCATCGAAATGATAAATAAAGAATAATCTGTTAGGAAAACTATCTTTAAACAGAGTTTAGATAGAATTCAAAGTTATAAAAAAATATGACATCATTAATTCTAATCCGACAAAATACATAATTTGCCAAAAGAATTAAACCGGATATTTGTTAAAGTGAATAAAACAAAGGTGCTCCAGGGCCTATAGGCAACTCCAGAAGAATCCAAATTATTAACAATAATACCCAACTTATCAGAAAAACAAATGAATAAGGGAGCATAGTTGCAATGATAGTTCCTATGCCTGCTTTTTTATCGTATTTCTCAATAAATGCTACTATAATTGCAAAATACGCCATCATTGGTGCAATAACATTAGTAACACTATCCCCTATTCTATAAGCCAACTGAGTAAATTCCGGAGAATAACCCAATAGCATAAACATAGGAATAAAGACAGGAGCCAGAATTGCCCATTTTGCACTTGCACTTCCAATTAATAAATTCACAACTGCTGCGATTAGCACTAGTGCTATCATAAGAGGTATATTTCCAAGATTTAGGGTGCCGATAAGGTTAGCACCTTTAACGGCAAATATTAGCCCAAGGTTGGTCCAATTAAAATATGCTACAAATTGAGCTGCAAAAAACACAAGGACTATATAAGTACCTAATGTTGACATTGACTTACCCATTCCCTTAATAACATCATCTGCTCCTTTCAGCGTTTTTGCACCTATTCCATATACAATTCCAAGAATTCCTGCTACAAGGAATATTATAGCAACAATACCTCCCATAAAAGGAGATTTTAACAATCCGCCCGTAATTGGGTCTCGCAAGAACCCTGAGTTCGGGATATAGCTCCAAAAACCCCTATCAATAGGAGATAAACCCCAAACAACAAGAAGAATAATAATAATCAATGTTATAAGTGTAAACCTCAGCCCCCTTTTTTCTGTTGCATCAAGTTTTTTAATCACCTCTGGTTTTGCATCACCTGTATATTCGCCTAATCTTGGAATAATAACTTTTTCTGTTACCCAGGTTCCAATTATTGCAATAAAAAAAGTAGAGACAAACATGAAATAATAGTTTGAAGCAGGACTAACAGTATAGCTTGCATCAATAATTTTTGCAGCCTCTTCAGAAAGACCTGCCAGAAGAGGATCTATTGTGCCAAGCAATAAGTTTGCGGAGTATCCTCCTGACACACCTGCGAATGCGGCTGCAATACCTGCAATTGGGTTTCGGCCAACAGCAAGAAAAATCATACCGCCAAGTGGAACAAGAACAACGTATCCAACTTCACTTGCAGTATTTGATAATATTCCGGCAAATACAATTGCAAAAGTTAGCAGTTTTTTAGGTGCTGAGATAACCAGCAAGCGTAATCCGGTTGACATTAATCCACTTGCTTCAGCTATTCCAATCCCCAACAAAGCCGTAAGTACTGTGCCTAGTGGTGCAAATGAAGTAAAATTGTACACCATATTTGTCAGGATTTTATGCAAGCCTGCCTTACTAAGGAGATTAAATGGCTCTATTGTTTCTCCTGTACCGGGGTGAATTGCAGAAACATTAAACAATGAAGCTATCCAACTTAATACAATTATACCTAGAGCAAAATATGCAAATAATGCCCCCGGATGGGGAAGCTTGTTTCCAACCTTTTCAACATAACCCAAAGCTCTAGCAACCAATCCTTTATTATTTTTCTCCATATGTTAATGTTTTATTTTCTATCACTATTATCCGACTAAAAAGTAATTTTACTCTTTTTCAAACGTAACTACCAGATAAACAGGCATTATGATTTTATTTTTAAAAGCCACCCCCTATATAAATTGCAG
>JAGXRQ010000054.1 GCA_018335675.1 Bacteroidota bacterium
CAACAAGAACATCAAGAGCCTCTTGCATATGGCAGCTATGGCGGCCGTAAGATTTGACGA
The DNA here is from genome assembly GCA_018335675.1 of Bacteroidota bacterium. GTDB lineage: Bacteria > Bacteroidota > Bacteroidia > Bacteroidales > UBA7960 > PWND01. The sequence goes on from JAGXRQ010000054.1 coordinate 61, forward strand.
AGAACTCAAAGAATACTTTGCTAGAAAGGTAGCGGAGGGCAAAAACAAAATGAGCGTGTTGAATGCTGTAAGGAACAAATTAATCCAACGAATAATGGCCGTGATCAAGAGAAAACAACCCTATTTGAAAAAAGAAGATTATTTCTATCAAAAAAGAAATAATTTTTCTTGTTTATTAACATAGAAATCTTTGCGTGAAAAAAAACTGAAAAAACAGGCAAATGTAAAAATGGCTATTCCTATTATCAAATATATGATTTGAAAACCAAAGTAGCATTGTGTCCTCCAAAACCGAAAGAGTTGGATAAAGCACACGACATTTCATGTTCTCTGGCTATATTAGGCACGTAATCCAAATCTAATTCAGGGTCAGGATTTATATAATTTGCAGTTGGATGCAATTTTTGCTCTAACAGAGATTTCACTGTAATCGCACCCTCAATAACTCCTGCTGCGCCGATAGTGTGGCCTATCATTGACTTTGATGAAACTACAGGAATTTTACTTGCATTGTCTCCAAACAGCTTTTTAACAGCCATTGTTTCATACATATCATTAAGAGTAGTACTTGTGCCGTGTGCATTAATATGATGAATGTCTTCAGGTTTTAAACCTGCATGTTTTAGTGCTTTTTGCATTGTAAACATCATACCCTCTCCACCTTCCTGAGGAGAAACAATATTGTATGCCTCGCTGCTTAATCCATAACCTGCAAACTCCGCCAGGATATTTGCTCCTCTGGCTCTGGCGCCTTCCTCAGACTCAAGAATTATTGCGCCTGCACCTTCGCCAATAACAAAACCATCGCGGTCTTTGGAGAATGGACAACTTGCCGCTGCTCCCCTATCATTACTGGTTGACAATGCATATATCTCATTAAAACCCTTAATCTCTTCAGGATTTACAACCGAATCAGAACTTACAACGATAACAGCATCAGCCTGATTGTTGGCTATCATATCAAATCCTAAAGCCATTGCATAAGCAGAGGATGCACAGGCGGTAGCAACAGAAAAATTAGGCCCGGTAAAGCCATATTCCAAAGAAATCCAGGCACTCAATGAATTGTTCATTGCCTTGAGAATGCTGTTTTTATCATCATTGGCCTTCTCAATCGAGGAAAACCCTGTGTTTACAACCCCTGCAAGAACAGCAACTCTATCTTTGGGGTAATTCTCAGTATTGAAATTATAACGAGTAACTGCTTCCTTTGCACAAACAAGGCCCATTTTTGTAACTCTGGTCATCTGCTTGGCACTGCGCTTTTTCACATGCTCAGATGCATATTCTTCAAATTCATTGGGAAGTTCGGCAGCTATCTGTGTCTCCAAATCAGAAGGGTCAAACCTTGAAATCCTTTTTATACCTGATTTGCCATCGATAAGATTATTCCAACATTCATCAATATTTAAACCTAAAGAATTAATGGTGTTTATGGCAGTAATTACAACTTTTTTCTTCATAACAAAATTCAAAATAAAATGCAAAGATAAAGGTTAAAGAATGTATTCCGAATTCGTATATTCAGAAATAACAAATTCGATATCCATTTTGTTGCGGAAAAACCCTGAATGAATATAATTATCAGCGGTTTGCGAAATTAAGGATTTAAGAAAATCACTAATTTTTGTTTCAGAATTTGAATCCACATTAGTTATTCCCAACGGGTATTTCAAAAACCCCTCATTGTCAATCAGTCCCTTTTTGCCTTCATTCATTTTTGTTTTTATAAAATCAAAAATTGGAATAATGTGAGATGATTGGCTTTGCATTTTGATATAGTTTTCTATAGAATATTCAAGAATTCTAAAACCAATTATATCAAGAGTTTCAAATATTCCCAATGGAAACAATTTGTTTTTCACAGCCTGATCTGCAAGCTGAAAATCAAGTTTATTCTCAATGCAATAATTATAAAACCCTGATTGTATCTCAAGAAAGAATCTGTTTATTGCAAAGGCAGTATCATCATTTTGAGCAAAAACTTTCTTTTCTATTGTCTCAGCAAAACTTATTACTGTCTCCAAAGTTTTATCCGATGTTGCTGACGATGGGATAATCTCAAGAAGTTTTGTGGTTTCAACAGGATAGAAAAAATGCATTCCGCAAAAGTTGGGCTTTATTTTTTCGTTAATATCAAATCTCCCCGGTAGAATTGATGAACTATTACTGACAATTATTGCATTGGAATTTGCTTTTGTCTCAAGCTCGTAGAATAAGCTGTTTTTAATGTCAATATCTTCATTAACGGTTTCAATAATAAGGTCACATTCATGAATATTCTCAAGAGAGTTTGTTATAATCACAGAATTTGTCTTTTTATCAAAATCCTCTTGTGAAATAAGGTTTTTAGACAAAAAACGATTTAGCTTTCGCGTAAGCTTTTCTGATTCTTCATTATATGATGAAAGATTAACCCAAATCAACTTATAGTCATAGTTATAAAGATGCCGAAAAATGGACTGACCCATTCTTCCATCGCCGATTATTGCTATTGTTTTAATTTCAGTCATACTTTATTTAGGTATTAGGTGTCGGGTGTCAGGTGTCGAGTGTTAGTGTTAGGTATTTGAATGTCAGGATGTTGCAAGCATCATAAAACCTGATACCTGATACCCGACACCCAATACCCGATACCCAATACCCAATACCCGATACCTGAAACCCGACACCTGATACCCAATACCCAATACCTAATACCTATTTTTCTTTAACCAATTCCATTCCTCTCCAACTCCTCATAAAACTCATTCTTATAACTATCCGCTTTTTCAACGTGTCTAACAATACCTTCTATCATCAAAAGCATTGATGCAGCTTCGTTTACAGATAGTTTCTTCTCCCTTATTAGTCTTATTATATCCTTAAAAAACAATCTCTTCTCCTTGTCTTTACTGAATCTATATAATCTCAGCAATAAAAATGTTGTTCTAAATTTTTGCCAGAAAGAAATACTGCCTGCCGGTTTGTTTTTTGAAAAATAACCTTTTTCAAGAAGCCTGATTGTTCTGGCTCTGATATTTTTAAATTGGTATAACTCCTTAATGGTTTCATTAAAAAGATCGAACAATTCTTTGTTTTTAAAATTCGCATATTTAAAAACCGGATAAGCGCCTACGTTAAAATTCTTGCTCAGATTTTGGTAAATTCTTCCTTCATTTTCAAGTCTTGTATGAAGCTCGGTGCCCTTTGTAGAACCAAGCAAACTAAGCATAAATGCCGGGAGACAAGCTTCGTCAATAAACGATTTAAAAATTTCAAAATCTTCCTTAGTGTCGTTATCAAAGCCTAAAATAAAAGATGAATAAACATGAATCCCTGATTTATGGATATTTTCAATAATTTCAAGATATTTTTCCTTATTGTTTTGATGCTTGTGAGTTTCGGCAAGGCTTTTGGGATTTAGAGATTCAAAACCAATCAGCACAAACTTACATCCCGACTCCGACATTTCCTTTAGAAATTCAGGGTCGTCGGCAACATCTACACTACTTTGGCACATCCAGCTTATCTGCAAAGGTTTCAAAGCTTTGAAAAGCTCTAAAGCATAAGGCTTGTGCAAAGTAAGGTTATCATCAACAAAGAACACATTTTTAAGAGGCAATTGCTTGATTTCATTAATTATATCGCCAATTTTTCTTCTTCTGACTTTTCTTCCGAAAAGCTGAGAGGTAAGACAAAATTCGCACTGAAACGGACAACCTCTTGATGCCTGAACATTAACCGATAGAATGTTAGAAGTATCTATCAAGTCCCAGCGGGGCACAGCAGAAGTTTCAAATAAAATCTTTTCCTTATCCTGATATTGTTGTTGCAACTTTCCATTCTCAAAATCAGTCAAAATATCTTTCCAAATATTTTCAGCCTCTCCAATCACAACAGTGTCTGCATGTTGCAAAACTTCTTCAGGCGAATAACTTGCATAAGGGCCTCCAATTATCACTTTAATTCCTTTGCTTCTATAATGGTCAGCAATCTTATAAGCCCTTTCCGAATTGCTGGTAATCATAGTGATACCAACTAAATCGGCATTATATCCTTCAGCCGAATCAATAATTTCCTCATCAAGAATTTTTATATCATAATTTGCCGGAGTAAGCGCCGCCAGCAGAGGCAAAGCCAGAGCAGAATTTGCAGTCCGTTTTCCCATAAGCTTAGCCATCTCAAACTGAGTTGAGTAGTGCTTGTATTTCTGCTTTGGGCGAATCAGTATGAGTTTGAATTTTTTATTTGCCATAAAACTATAATGGAGTGTTATTTTATGATTAACAAAAGTAGTGAATTTAGGTTTAGTGGCGGGGTGTTTTTTGGTAACCCGGAAGTTTCCAGTTTCGAGAGAGTTTGGAATTAATTATTCAATCCGGAAGTTTCCAGTTTCGCAAGAGCGGAAGCTGGAAATTCCTTATTAGCTTCGGTTTTAATACAAAAACCCAAAAAGCCAAAGTGGGATTTTATTTCCAAATCCATATTCTATATCATCTGCAACAATATATGAATTTTTAAGCTTTGCAATTTGATGGTAGGTTTTGTTTTTGCCTCCTACTTCAAAATAATACTTCCCATTTACAACAAAATCACCTCTTTTTGCTTTTTCAACTCTGTTTTTGTATGATAACTGATTAATAAAAAATGATTCGCGTAAGCTACCGCTGTTGGCAACATCTTCGTTAAATATAAAAAAATGATTGGGATGATGCAGGTTTACCAATTCAGGCTTAGACAAACTACCTATCTCTTTTCCCTCATGATATAAAATTTTTATAATCTCAGCATCATTCAAATAGTGCAAGTAGTTTATAACCGATTTCCATGATACACCAATGGCACCTGCTAAATTTGTAATGTTTGGCTTGTAAGGAATATCCTGACTTAAAATATTGAGAAATCTCTTTAGCTTGCTAATGTTTTGTATATCCACATTGAATAATAATGGAAGATCTACCTCAAGCATCAAGCTAATTGTATTTGATAGTTTAAGGTGATAATTTTCAGTGCTTTCAAGAAAGTATGGGTAATAACCGTATTTTAAATAATCTTTAAAATACTGGAATGGCTTGGCTTTTAATGCTATTTTCTGACTATAATCTTCATGGTTTTTTAACAATTCCTCAAGTGAATAACTTGCAAAAGATTTTCCGGTTTTTATATTCAAGAACTCTCTAAAAGACAAACCCTGCATACGATATATAACTGCTCTCCTGCTTAAATCAGCCTTGCCTCTTAATATGTCCAATATAGACGACCCTGTAAAAACAACACTAATATCAGGGAAATTGTCATAAATGTTTTTTAGTTCGCGAGACCAGTTTGCATACTTGTGAATCTCATCAAGAAATAAATATTTTCCACCTGTTTTTTCAAACTCTTCAACCAAATGTAGCAGATTATCAAAGGGAAATGCAATATCATCCAGATTAACATACAAGCATTTACGGTCATTTCCGAAATTATCCTTTATATGTTGGAGAATAAGAGTTGTTTTCCCAACTCCTCTTGCACCTTTAATGCCAATAAGTCGCTCCTTCCACAAAATATCATCATGGAGATGGCTCTTATATTCCTCTTTTAATCCATTTAAGGCTTTGATGTGCTTGGTGTAAAGTTGTTCTATCATTATGAGAATGTTTTTATAACCCAAAGGTAATAAAATATTTTTATTTTTATAACCCAAAGATAATAATTTATTTCTGATTTTATTACCTGTAAGTAATGATTTATTGAAAGTTTGCAGTTCCGAGAGAGTTTGGAATTAATTATTCAATCCGGAAGTTTCCAGTTCCGAGAGATCGGAAGCTGGAAATTCCTTACAATTGGCATATTATCAAATTGGCACATTGACTCATTGGCACATTGGCACATTGGCATATTACCACACCCTACAAACAAACCCCGCCTGCATAAACTTGCTTACTTCGGTTACAAAAGAAAGAATCACATCTCCTTTCCCCAATTTTTCTTCTCTTCTTATCTTATCCAGGCAGGCAAAAACCATTGGAGGTCCTATGTAACCCATTGTTGACATTTTTGTGTAAAGCGTTTTGGGCGATATGCCTATGCTTTGGCACTCTTCCATAATCGTTTCGGATATATGCTTTGAAGGGAAATTCACCTGAAAAAATTTAATTCTTTCTACTTCAAAAGGGAATTTTTCCATCATTCTTTTGAGGCCTTTTAAAAATACTGAACCATCGGTTTCATAAAATAAATCCCTAAGATTATCATTAAAAAGCTGTGCGAGGTGGTGATATCCTTTCTCAAATTCTTCTTTCGGACTCATAAAATATGCCGGACGGCGGTTGCCCATTGCTGAAGGCTTGTTTCCTCCAATTGATTCCATATAACAGCTTTCAAGATACAAACCTGATTTGCTTTCACTTTCATCTGCCTCCAAAATCAGTGCGCCGGCACCATCACTAAGAAAATACCTCAAAAACAGTTCCTCCTTTTTTACAAGAGGCTGGTTGTAATATTCTTTTCTCAATTCTGAAGATGAAATGCCACTTGATAATACAAGAGCTCTTTTGTAACGTCCTGATTTTAAAAACTCATAAGCCGTAAGCAGAGCCTTATATGCAGATGTGCAATTTGCGTGAATTGATATTTCGCCACAAGAGTCTATTCCCAATGCTTCCTGTATTCTAACACTTGCAGTTGGCATTTGGTCTTGATGCGCACTGCCGTATGCAATAAAATCAATATCCGATGCTTTTAATCCGGCGTTTTCCAATGCTTTTTGCGCTGCTTTTACAGCCATTGAAATATTATCATCAGTAAATTCACGTGTTTCAGGGTCTAAGGCAAAATGGTAATATTCAACCTCTATAAGTTCCGACATCACTTCCTTTATTCTCTCAAGCCATTTTTTGACCTTTGGAGGAATTTCATTTAGCTCACCAAGATAATAATCTACATCTTTGAATGGAATTGGCTCGCCGGGCAAATAATGTCCCGAGCCAACAATTTTAACAGAAATATTCATAATGAAATAATATTTTTAAAATTTCAAATCCCGTAGAGACGCCATGCTGGCGTCTCTGTTGTGAATTTCATATTCGTATTATCCAGAGACGCAAAGCATTGCGTCTCTACAATAATTATTTTCCCTCGTTCAAAAAAGGCGCCAACATGGCGTCTCTACAATAATTTATCCGGTGACAATCAAATATTTAATTGTTGTTTTTCCAAACAAAATCAACCGCAACACTTATCAATTGTTCTTTATCTGCAATGATATTTACAATTCCCAGCCTTAATGCATCTTCGGCGTTTATTGATTCTCCGGATAAAATCATTTCTAATGCCTTTGCTTCTCCGACAAAATTTGTTAATGCACTAACTCCTCCCAATCCCGGCATTAGTCCGAATGTTACTTCCGGCAATGCAATCAATGTGTTATTCTGAGCAATCCTATAATTTGCAGTAAGTGCCAACTCAAAACCACTACCATAACAAACACCTTTTAAAATTGCAACTTTGGGCTTTCTTACCATATGCAGTATTTCTATAGCCCTGAGATTTTTCGCCATTGCTTCAGGTACAAGTTTGTCACTGCTTTTTATAACGTTTAAAAGTTCTTTCACATCAGCTCCACTTGAGAAATGCCTTCCCTGCGAGCTGATAATCAATCCGTCATAATCTTCCTTTACAATTTCATTCTCACAAACATCAAGCAATTCATCAAAAAACTGCATACTCATAGCATTGCCTGGAGGATTGCTCAGCTCGAGGTGTGCTAAATTATTTAGTTTTTTGTATGATATTGTTTTGTAGTTCATGTTAAATAAGAGAACCAACATTTGGTTCTAAATGCAAATAACTCAATTAAAATAATTCCACGCTAAGTTCGCAAAATTATTGTCCGCAAATCACGCAAAGGTCTTTCTCTAAAGTCTCTGCGGTTTTTGCGTAAATTTTCCTTTGCGGTTTTTGCGAGGAATTAAAAAACCTATACCTCAACCTTAACTTTCAATAACCACCATCCCTGTCACCCTCACCTTAGTATGCGAAATGCTTATCAAAATATTATCAGAAATTTTCTCGCTAAAAATCTTAATAATTGGTTTTCCGTTTTCAGCGCTGATTATCATTATATCATTAAACCCAATTTTATTTTTATAATGCTCAATGATCATCTTTTTAACTAACCATCTTGCGGCAAGGCTTCTCTTTCCTACTTCTTTGCCATAAAGTTGAATTTCTTCATCTAGAAAAAAATCTTCAAGACCATTCTTCTCAATCTCTTTATAAAAAGATTCGAGTAGAACGGTTTTTGTATGTTTTATATAACTGTCAGACTGCATCAGAGTTTAGATTTTTAGCCAGTTCGCAAAACAGCTCCGTTTCCTTTTTTAATGCCTCTTGTTTTTCCATTATATAAGCATTCTTAAGAGCCTTCATAATATTATTAATCACCTTTAACGGCTTATCTTTTGTCATTTTTTCTGCGAGTTGTACCGAAAACTCAAACGTTTTACGGGCATCACAAATATAATCTGCCAACCCCATTTTTACAGCTTTCTCAGCCCCAACAATATCTCCGCAAAGCATCATCTCAATACTTTGACCCATTGTAAGATGCTTTTTTAAAGCATACGAACCCGATAGCCCTGGCATCAGATTATGCATACTTTCGGGAAATGCCAACATAGCTTTTTCCGAAACAACCCTGATATGTGCTGATAGTGCAATTTCCAATCCTCCTCCAAAACAAACTCCTTCAATAGCAGCAATAACAGGAATATCGAGGTCATAAATATAGCTCAGTAGTTCCTTGCCACTATTAAGTTTTTCTGCCAAAGTGCCTTCTGCAATTTGCTTTTTTATGCTTTCTATATCAGCTCCGGCAGAAAAATGCCTTCCCTCTCCCTTTATTATCAGGCATTTTATATCATTGTCTTCAATAAACTTCCTCAACTCAGCCTTATCAATAAACTCAGGTTGCTGAAGCTTATTATCAGGTGGACTATCGAGAGTAAGTATTACGCTATCGTTATGTTTTTCAAGCTTTATCATCAGAAAAGAATTCAGTTAAAACATCAGGAACATCAAGAGGATTTCTGGATTTATCAACAAACAAGCATTTTACCACAGCCTTGCTGATTTTCTCACCACTTTCATCCCTTATATTTTGTTTAAAAACCAAAAAGAAACCCTCACGCTTAAAAGAAGTGTCAACCACAGCTTTATCAAACAAACAAAGCTCTTTTATGTATTTGATATTGAGTTCAACAACAATAAGAAAGTTTCCGGTTTTTTTAAAATATTCATAAAGTCCAAGCTCCCGCATTATTTCCCATCTGGCCTGCTCAAGATAATTCAGATACACTGAATTATTAACATGTCCGAATGAATCGAGCTCATATCCCTTTACATCAAAATTATACTTAAACATCATCATTTTTTATTCGTGATTTAAATCTTATCAATTCCTGCTTTGATATTTTCTTCAGTTTTAACTGTGTAATATGCAGCAAAATTATACGATGTATCAGATTAAACAATCCTTTTTTTGTTTTATGTATCGTTTTTAGATAAAACCAGGTTCTTTTCCATATTTGATTTCTAGAATATGCCTTATCTATAACTTCTTTCAAAATCGTTATATAATCATGGTTTTCAAGACTGGCATTTCTAACATTTGAAACATTGGATTTCTGATCCAGCAACAATGATTTTTCTTTTAGTTCACTGTAATACCTTGTTCCCTCCAGAGCCTGAATAGGCGTAAATACAGGGAAAATGTTAGTCTCAATGCAAAAATCAATTGATTGTCTGCACGACTCCATTGTATCGTGCTCCAATCCGATTGTAAACCAACCCGAAATACCAATTCCCTGCCCCTGAATAAACTCAATATTTTTCTTGATCTCTGCAAGTGGATTTTCTTTATCTGTTATCCCCATTTTTGGTATAATACCGGTATCCTTCATATTCTGAGGGTTGATGGTTTCCAAGCCGATTGAAACATAAGACAAGCCGGCAAGAGAAGCCTGGGTTATAACATCCCGGCCTTTGCTATTTGCAGCGGCATCCAGATTTGCCTGCCCTATCCAGAATCTTTTTTTTGGAAGTTGCTGAATTTTTCTATAAAGTTCAAGGTAATAATCATAACAATTGTTCATTCCAAAAACGGTATCATCTATAAGGAAAAAACGTCTGCCAAAACTATTGATTTCATCAATAACCATAGAATGATCCTTAAATCTCATTGCGGTACCGAAAATATCACTCACAGCACAAAAGGAGCAATTGACAGGACATCCTCTTGCGGCAAAAACCATGTCAAACGTATATTTTCTGTCGAACATCTTCCTTTCGGGAAGAGGAAGATTTGTCAGCTGAGGCAGAGAGCTCAGTCTGTAAACACTATAACCTTCAAAATCAATATCACTTTTAGGAGAAGAAACATAAAAATCTTTCAATTCACCTTTTTGCAAATCGCTAATCAGTATAGGCCACAACAATTCTCCTTCGCCAATAACAACTGAGTCGGCGTGCTGCTTGGTTTTAAGAGGTATAGACGAAGCCTGAGCACCACCTAAAACGACCTTTTTGCCATTTTCACGAAATTTATCCGCTATCTCAAAAGCCTTATCCGTAGCCGAAACCCTGAAACTAATACCAATCAAGTCAAAATCAGCATCATAATCTATTTTATCAGAATCTTCCCAAAGCAAATCTGTAAAAACATACTCATGCTCGGGAGCATTACTTGCAAGAATCGGCAATGCAAGAGGCATGAAAGGATCCTGCTTTCTCAAAGGGTCTGCTTCACCCGCCGCCAATATAAGGTGTATCTTCATTAATGGATTTTTGAATGCGTAAAATTAATGGTTTTTTTGGTGTGGATAATATTCGATGAATGGTTTGGGAATTGTTTTCGAATAAACGTAATTGTAGAGACGCCATGCTGGCGTCTATCTTGGAAAATTCGATTTCGTATAATCCAGAGACGCCAAGCATGGCGTCTCTACAGAATCCGAAAATAATAAAATCAACACATTCATTCAATTTTTTAAAAAACAATAAATTTGTGTTTGACATTCGATTTAACCCGAAATTATTACATAATTTCAACGTCTGAAAAAAATCATTAATAAAATCACTACTGAACGACTAAAAAAAAATAGGGGTTAATCCCCGAAGGTTTCACCCCATGTTGTAAGTTTGCTTTGCGAACAACAAACAACATGAGCAAAAATACGGAAATAAAATTTGTCGGACAGCCGATTTTCAAACAAGTAATAAGTCTTATTGATGCGATTGGTATCAAAAGCATAGTGAAGAAGCATAATGCAGATCATTATTACAAGGCATTTAAGGCTAGGA
>JAGXRQ010000055.1 GCA_018335675.1 Bacteroidota bacterium
AAACTTGACAAGTGTCTCACTTTTCTGAGTCTTGCTAACTCCAAATCGTTTATTGTTAGTTCAATGATAGAATTGTCAGCATCTTCAATGAGTTTTTGTACAGAATAAATATCAGCAAGAGATTTCTGTGTCTCAAAATTCAGTTTGCTTACTAAACCAGAGTTTGTTGTAGTTTTGTAGGCAGTTGAGCGAAGCATTGGTAATTGAGTACCCTGCCATCCTTCTAATTGGAAGCCGTAAAGACTTTGGAAAGTATCAGGATTATGATTTGCAATACTATCAATCTGCTGTGATATTTTGTAATAATAATTAAAAGTATGTACAATTCTGTCGTGATTGTAGCTTAATTCAAGGGCTATGCTTTTAAGGGCGATTTCAACCTCCTTTTCAGACTTACTGTTCTCCCGAACTTCTGTTAACCAAAATGCAAGGAATACACTTGCAAAAACAATAACACCTTGAATCAAGTGATTCAAAAAATTTTCTTTTATCTGAATTGCAGGTAACCTTAGTTTTTTCATGGTACTTTGGTTAATCTGAGTTTATGTGGACTTGTTTTGGGAATTCTCTCAATCAGTTTCCGGGCTTCAAGGTCAAGTTTTACCGTAACCATATACCAAACAACTTTACCATCAAAACTTTCAGAAAGCTCTTTTACTGCAAGGTCAGTTAATTCATAAAAACTTATTTCTGAAGATTCTTTTAGTGTTGAAAGAATGAAGTTTTTGATTACTTCATACCTTCTTAAAAGAATGTTAACTCCTTGTTTACCGCTTGGGTGCAACGTCACTATTTTTGTTTCGCTCATACGGTTTTCGCTTTAAATGAGTATTTGCTAAATAAAATCCCAACTAACAAAAAAGGGATTAAGTGGTCAACCATATTTAGTATAGTATAGTCTAATGGGAATAAATACCAATTCATCTGTGCTAAATCACTTGCAAAGCCGATTATTAAAGCCACAAAGAGCGTCATTAGCAGAATTGATTTTGTAGTTTGAACTCTTGAAATTTGTATCAAGAAATAAAGCAGCAAAACTGTAACAAAGTTGTGCGCAACGCTTCCTAAAAATGAGAGCATACTAAAAAGTTCTGTTTTGCCGCGCTTAAAAACCATCAATGTAATTCTGGGTCCCGTTTCAATTCTTTTTTCCATTTCGCTTAATGCTTGTGGTGTATCTTCTTTTGGGAAACCCGGATAGTGATAGACACCGTCTTTTATTAAATGCTCTTTAAGCAATTCAGTATTTATTACATTGTCGGGTATTGAATTGAGCGTATTAGAATGAAAAGGTAAAACCATCCAAGAAATTGCATTCCAAACAAATAGAATTAATGTACCTGCAATCAGGCTTAAGATTTTTCGTTTCATTCTTTCTCTCCTTTTTCGCTATTAGAACTTCTTTTTTTTCTTAGCAGATATTCCAATAGGCAAACCAACTGCTATTCCAATGGGAATTGACCAAATCCAAATAGAGCTGTCTTTTGTAGCAAGTTGCACTACTATTGAAATCAATGCTGCAACGATAGCACCCATTGCCATTCCAGTTGCCGGGTTTAATTGAAACTTCTTTTTCATTGTCATTCCGTTTAAATTTGTTATTAGTTTACTGTCGCAAGTTGATGCATTATTTTTTCAAACTCTTTATGGGTTGCTCTTTCCTCGTTTCTTTCACAAGAAATTATCAGGAAGGTAAAAAGGCCAAATGAGAACAACCTTGTATTTATTTTATTCATTTCGATTTGGTATTTCCTGGAATACTCTGGTCTTGCCAGGGTTTACTCCCTTTCGTTTCATTCCAAATAAAAATCTCATCATATTATTTCTCCGTATGATTTGGTACATGCCAATGGTAACAATAAAAGATGTAGTAAATATAATAAGAAATTTTTCCAGTATTGATAAATTCCATTGAACAACAAAAAAACCAAAAATAATAATAATGGTTTGATGTAGGATATAAAAGGGTAAAATACCTTGATTGAGGTCGTTCAAATAGCGATGATTAAAGTCCAAAAATTTCTTTCCAAGACCAATAAATGCAAATACCCAACAAATGCTGTTCAGATTTTTCAGAATGATTGAGAAAAAACAATCCAATGTATATGCTGGTATCGAAATATTGTCAAGAAAAGTTTTATTGATTAAATACAAACTCCAACAAGTGATGCCTAACAATAGAAATTTATAAGCATTTTTTTCAATGAATAAAATGATTTTCTGATTGATTTGCAGAATAAACCCCAAAAGGAAATAGAGTGAAAATGTTGCGAAATCAGCCCAGTTCAGATATTGAGGAAATAGAGGTCGCAAAAGAAACTCAAGTAAAACAAATGGTATGATGATATACCAAAAAGTATAAAATGAACGGAACAATTTATCGGATTGTTCACACACCTTATTTTGGTTTTTAAGAAAAAGTTTGAACAGTGGGAGAAACAAAATTGTTTGAACGAATAAATACACTAAATACCAGATGTGGTATCCTAAATATCCAGTCCATATCAGGTTCCACCCAAAATTTTCATTTATTAAACCATTTGGCAATTGTATCAGAAAAGTAAGATAGTTGCCTTCAAATCCTGATTGTTGAATAGCTTCAAAAAATTTTTGCGGTGGAATTAATATCAAAATACCAAAAATATAGGGGATGATTAGCCGTTTTATCCTTCCATTTAAAAAATTTTCTCTTTTGGATTTCATTGCGAAATAAGTACCTGCACCTGAAACGAGGAAAATAATATACATTCGCCAACTATGCATAAATTCAATGATATAGTTGATTGAAATGCTTGTTTCAGCGTTTTTCAAATGCCACGGATAAGTATCAAAAAGGCGAAAGGAGTGAAAAACAAATAGCAGACCGAAGGCTATAACTCTTAGCCAGTCAATATAATACATACGTTGATTAGTGCTCATATCTAATTGCTGGTTTGAGTTTCAAAATACTTTGAGATTGACGGAAGCATATATTCCTTCAACCTGATATGTAGCCTGTCCGTATGCCCACCATCAAACCATAGAGTCTTAATCTTGATTTGGTTTTGCTCCAGCAAGTTAGAAACATAAATTGTACCGTCAGTTATCCATCCATCATTTAATCCACAGTCCAATATGATTTTTATTCTCTTTAGATTGGAATGGTGTTCCTTAATTTTTCCTTCCCAATCACCAAAGCCATTAATCCAACATTTAAATTGTTCGTCATTTGGGTTGGTTTCTGTAACAGATGTATCTGGTAAATAAAAAAATGGAGGGGTTTCTAATTCTGAATTCGGACAAAAAGCACTGCCATAAGCGAGTAAAAAGCCTTTTAGATATCCTTCATATGGCCCATATCTCAAATTAGCAGTAAGGTATTTGTACCGCTCAATCTCATTTAATTCTGGCTCATTAAAGTATTTGTTAATTGCTTGCTGTAATTCCGAAAGGTTTTGATATGATGTTAAAAATCTGCTTTTGAGAATACCATTAGAATCAAATAAACCGGGGCTTAATGAATATACCATACCAAAAATATCAGGATGGTTCATTGCTATATGTAAAGCCCCAAAGCCCCCCATTGAATTACCTGCAATAGCTCGTGACTTTGGTGAAGGATTTGTTTTGTATTTCCTGTCTATGTACTGGACTATGTCATAGGCAATATAGTCTTCCCAATTCCCATTGATTGGCGAATTAACATAAAAGCTACCGCCTAAAAAGGTATTGCCGTCAACTAATACTATAATCATTTCATTTATTAGTTGATGTTCAATTAAAGAATCTGCTGCTTTTTGCAGTTCAAACCCACTATACTCGCCAAATAGAAATTCGTTAATTGGGCTTGTAAAGCCGGGTAAATAATAAACAACAGGATAACTTTTATTTGAGCTGCCATAATTTGGAGGCAAATAAACAGCAACTTTTTGAAGAGAGTCTAATCCCAACTTATTGTTATTCAGCGACAATGCGTTAATAGATTCGATAGTCAAGTGGCTTTGACCAAAGCTTTTTTCCAATGTTAATG
>JAGXRQ010000056.1 GCA_018335675.1 Bacteroidota bacterium
TTAAATCAATAAAAGATAAATGGAAGGCATGGAGAAAAATTCTTTTAAGGGTAACTTTTTTTTGTCGTTTAATTTTATGAAGATCGTCACCGACGATTGAATGGCCGATACTTTTTAAATGTAGTCTAATTTGATGAGTGCGACCAGTTTTTATTTTTATTTTTAAAAGAGTAAAATTTTTTAATTTCTTAAGAATTTTATATTCTGTCCAGCTTTCTTTAATATTTCCTAGATGAGCACTTTTAGCTAAGGTCATTTTGCCATTTTTGTCTCTGGCTAAAGCTAAATTAATTATTCCGGTTTCTTTTGAAACTTGTCCATGAACCAAAGCAAAATATTCTTTGATGATTTGTTGAAGTTGGAATTGTTTTTTAAAATAATCAAATGTTTTTTGATTTTTGGCTATAATCAGTAAACCAGAAACATTTTTGTCTAGGCGATGAATAATCCCGGGTCGGAGACAATTTTCGCCAACATTTTTTATTCCCGGATATTTTTTTAATAAGACAGAAACAAGCGTTGTCTCGGCCAATGATTTAACGGGATGAACGATTAAATCAGCTGGCTTGTTAATGACTAAAAAATCTTCATTTTCAAAGATAATATCTAATTTTAACGTAAAATTAGCTTGTTTGTCAAGTTTAGTTTCCATACTTTCTTTTAAGAAATTTTTTGGCCTCTTTTTTGTTTTTTATTTTTTGGTTTAATTGAGCAATTCTTAGTTCTTCTTTGATTTTGCCGATTTTGGGTGAAGAGTTTAATTTTAAAAGGTTTATAATCTCATGGCCATTTAGTATTGGTGGGGGCAAGACTTTTTTCTTTTTAGAAAGCAAAGTTAATTTTTTTAATCTTTTTTTTAGTTGATAATAATCTTTAAGAATTGGTCCTTTTAATCCTTTTGGTCGACAAGCCAAAGTGTCGGCCAGAATTAATTTTAGCAAATCTTGGCTAGGCATTTCTTGACTAAAAAAATATTTTTCCAAAGTTGATGACTTAACTTCCTGCAAAGATTTTTTGATATGCAACATAATTAAATGATTTTTGATTAGCCAAATTACCTTTTTTGGTTCTAAACCAATTTTTGCTGGACTAGATAATTTTAATTTGGTTATTAATTTATCGGCTATTTGCGCACCAATGACATCGTGATTGTTGGCCCTGATTCTATCAGTGCCATGTTTTTCTGGTGTTTGGGTGGTTAATGGTTTTCCAATATCATGGAATAAAAGTGCCATGATTAAATTGCTGTCGTTTTTTTCTTTAGGAAACTCTTTTTGAAAGACAGGAGAAAACAGTGCCTTCAGGGCCATTTTGGTGTGAACAAAAACATCGCCTTCGCTATGAAACTCTTTAGGTTGGGGGCAGCTTTTCATTTTTTCGACTTCAGGCATTAGAACCTTGAAAATTCCAGCTTGATTAAAAAAATCAAAAGCTTGAGAAGGATTTGTTAGAAAAGCTTTAATAAGTTCTTTGGCGATGACTTCACGGGGGACAATCATTTCTTTATTATTTTTTTGATCATTAAGGTGTTTGATATGTTTTTTAATAGCTAACCAAGTTTTGGGTTCAATAGAAAATTCTAATTCACAGGCAATTCTTACGCCTCTCAACATTCTTGAATAATCTTCTCTGAAACGTTCTTCTGGTTTACCAACGGTTCTGATAATTTTTTTATTTAAATCTTGTAGTCCATCGTATGGATCGATAAATTTGTTATTTGTTATTTGTTGTTTGTTGTTTGTTATTCGCAAGGCCATGGCATTAATCGTAAAATCTCGGCGTGATAGATCATCTTCAATTTTTAATTTTGGATTATATTTAATTTTAAAGTCTTTGCGGCCGCCAGTATTAAAAGCAAAGTCAGTTCTTGGCAAGGCAATATCAATTTCTTCTTTTTGTTGGGACAGGTTTTTTGTCGAAAAAGGGGCGGAGTCTTTTAAATTTAACTTGAAAACGCCAAAGGTTTTGCCGACAAAATTAACTTTTCCGAGTTTAGTCAAAATACTTTCTAATTTTTTAGCTGGTACATTTCTGACAATAAAGTCAAGGTCAGTGGTTCCGCGATTCATAATTAAATCTCGGACTGCGCCGCCAACTAAATAGATTTCAGCTTTTGGCTCAGTCTTTTCTATTTTTTCAATAAAAGAAAAAAAACCTTTTTGTTTTAACTCTTTTTTTATTTTTGATAAATTGACTTTCATTAGATTAATTATAAAAAAATCGACTCGAAAGTTAAATTTTGGTGGGTGTGGGAGGACTCGAACCTCCGACCTTTTCATTATCAGTGAAATGCTCTAACCAACTGAGCTACACACCCTTATTTAAAAAGTATAAAAGAAAAATTTTTTTTGTCAAAGAATTTTGTGGATACAAAAAATTGGCGTGAAGCCAATTTTTTGTATTTGTATATTTATTTGTTCTCTGCCGTAGCTGTTGTTATGGCTATGGAGGGGTATGGATACTTAATTTGCCACCTTTCGGGTGGTCACTTGTCGGGTGATAATTTTGTAGTATGTTAACAACTAAGAAGTGATCCGGAAAGACGTTTCAGCTGAAAATTTTCTCCGACCTAAGTCGGAGGTCGACATTTTCTTATTTGACGAAATCAAATAAGAAAAATTCTAAAAATATATACTCCACCCACAGCTTCCGCTACGGGTGCCTTGTTACGACTTCTGCCCTCTTACCAGATTCACCTTATTTCCGCCAACGCGGACTTTCGGGTGCCCCCGGCTCGCTTGCAGTGACGGGCGGTGAGTACAAGACCCGAGAACGTATTCACCGTGCCATAGCTGATACACGGTTACTAGCGATTCCAGCTTCATGAGGTCGAGTTGCAGACCTCAATCCGAACTGAGATCGGCTTTGTTGGGATTTGCTCCACCTTTTGGCTTAGCGTCCCTTTGTACCGACCATTGTATCATGTGTGTAGCCCAGGGCGTAAGGGCCATGCTGATTTGACGTCATCCCCACCTTCCTCCGATTTATCACCGGCAGTCTTTTTAGAG
>JAGXRQ010000057.1 GCA_018335675.1 Bacteroidota bacterium
CCTTTGTTCTCTGGTTAAATGTTTCATTTTGCAACTTTTTTTTGACGAGGAAAGCCAATTTAAACTTTATCCATCAGGACAAGGGGAAAGATAATTTCTTTCTCCTTTGTCTTGAAAAATATTATTTACTTTATATCCTCGTAAAAAGTTGCATTAATTACTTGAATTTAGTAAGTAAATCGTTTTAAGTCCTTCAAGATAATTCTCCAAAGGTTGCCATATCAGCTTGTATAACTGAAGATTTTCCTGAGAATTTTTGCCGTAAATGGCATTTACATATTGATAATTATTTCCTGTAAACAAGCCAATAATAAGCTGCAGATCTTTTTCATAGAACAGTGGAACCATCTCAGGATTCTCGCTGTTAGGTTTTACAATCAATGCGCAATAAATAACTGAATCTTTATTTTTGTCGTTAGCAAAATGAATAAACTCCAAGGCTGCTTCGCCTTCTTTTAACCCACTTTTTACATTTTCCCAGGATAGACTTTGCATTTTTTCAAAATCACTAAATAGCTGAGATTGTCTTACCAAATCCTTTTCTATTGCATTTGCCTGATTTGCAAGCAACTCTGGGTCTTTCTTGCGCTCGGAAACCTGAGTTGTATTAAGAGTAGAGATTTCTTTTTTCAAATCAATCCACTGCTTATAAAGTGTTAAAAGCTCTTCGTTTTCGCTCTTAAGAATTGCGTTTCTCATTGCTGTGGATGATTTCAAAAGCAGTCCTTTGTTTTTTACAACATTATTATAAACTGCCTGAGTAATACTTTTGTTATCTTCTTTTCTGTTTAAAGAAAAAGCATAAAAGTTTGAAAAGAAGTCTTCCTGAGTTTTAAAGTACAATTCTTTTTCTCTTTCAGAGAGAAAGCCGAAGTTTTGATATATATTCAAATTAATAATGTCAACAGTTTCTAAATACAAAGCTTCTGCCAACTCCATATTAGATGTTTTTCTGTAAAATCCGGCAAGGTTGCCATTAGTATCAACGTAATCCTTGTGGCTTGTTCCGAAAGCATTTGTGTAAATATCCTTCGACTCTTTGTATAATACTTCAGCTGAATCATATTTTCCAATAGATTCATATAGTATAGCGAGGTTGTTTAATGTTAATGCATAAAGAGAGTGTTTTTCGCCAAGCACTTCTTTCCTTGTTTTCAATGTTTCAAGAAATAATTGTTCAGCCAAAGAGTCATTTCCAATTCTTGTGTATAATGTTGCCAGATTATTAAGTGCTGTTAAATAATTCGGGTGTTTTTCCCCAAACTCTGCCTTGTAAATTTCAATTGCTTCCTTGATTAATAATTCTGCCTTTTCAAATACTTTAGTTTGAACATATAAGTCTGCTAAATTATTTAATGAATTAGCATAATCCGGGTGTTTTTTTCCCAAGGTTTCTCCTAAAATACTTGTTGCTTCTAAATAAAGCGGCTCTGCTGCTTCGTAGTTACCCATATTATTATACAATCCTGCAAGATTGTTTACAGAAACTGCATACGAGTTGTGCTTTTCACCAAAGATATCTTTTCTTATATTCAGAGACTGAATATAATATGGTTCAGCACCTGAATAATTACCCATTAAGATATAAAGTCCTCCTAAATTATTTAATGACACAGCATAATCAGGGTGCTTTTCTCCAATTATTTTCTTTCTTACGCTTAATGCTTCAACGTATAATGGTTCAGCTCGCTGATAATAACCCATTACTTGGTAAAGCAGAGCAGTATTGTTTAGTGCTAGAGCATATCTTGGATGATCAGTTCCATAAACATTTCTCATAGTATTGATAGTCTCCAGCAAAAGAGGTTCAGCATCTGATAATCTTCCAACAGACCAGTAAAATGCTGCAAGGTTATTCAAACTTATTGCATATTCAGGGTGATTAGTTCCCAATGTTTCTTTACGAATTTCTATAGATTTAAGGAATAAGGGTTCGGCCTCGGCGAACTTACCCATTGTTTTATAAAGTTCAGCCAAATTGCTTAAAGTTTGGGAATAAAGAAAATGAGCTCTCCATAAAAATCTTTTCTGATTTCTAAAGCCTCAAGATACAGTTGTTCAGCTTCTGCATATTTGTCTGTATTTTTTTTAATAATTGCTAAATTGTTTAAAACAGAAGCATAGTCTGGATGCTTTTCTCCCAAAAATTCCTTTCTTATATCCTTAGCTTCTGTGTAATATTTTTCCGCCATTGGATAGTTACCATTGTAATAGTACAATATTGCAAGATTATTTAACAATTCAGCATATGTTGGATGAGATTTCCCTAAAATATTTGCTCTTGAAACTTTTTCTATCTCCGCCAGCTCAATAGCATTAAGATAATTGCTCTTTGCAAACTGAGCCTTCCAAGCCATACTTAGCATAAAAGCATACAAAGAATCTGATTCTCCAATTTGTTCTTTAACTGACTGTAAGGCCTTTTCAGAATAAAGTATGGCCGAATCTAAATCCTTTTTATTTTGGCTTTCTACTCTCAGTGAGTCGTAGTATTTCCAGTCTTGAGCTATTAATGTTGAGGATGTGATTAAGAATATAGTTAAAAATATCGCTTGCAGGTTTATAGGGTATATTAGCTTTTTCATGGCATAGCGCTTTTGGTATGTCATGCAAATATAATTATAAATAGAACAAGAATGGTATTTTGTAGAGAATTATTGCTTAGTCTATTGCATCACTGATGGTGAATCAAGTTAACGCAATTTAGTTTTGATAAGAATTCCACACAAAGGCCGCAAAATATTAAACGCCAATTACGCTAAGGTCTTTTTCTTAAATTCTTTGCGTTTTTGCGAGGAAAAAGAAACTTTCAATCTATTCTATCCTCTCAATCCTTCCAATCCTACTACCACCGGATATCTCGCTTACGCTCGATATGACGTGCTTTCCAATCCTTACAATCCTTTTACCCCCCAGCCCCCTAAAGGGGGAGCACCAAACATTTGTGCATTTCCACTGCAGCCTGTGTCTTGTCCTAAAATAGGTTTACACAAAAAAGTGTAACAATGGACAAAAGAAGTAAATTAATTTCAGGATTAAGAGATGGTAAAATAGTCATTCAAAAACCGAATAAATATTTTACCGAAGCAGAAAAACATCACATAATAAAAGAGCTATTGTCTACTGGTTGTACAAAAGCAGAAATTTGGCAAAAATATACCGGGCAAAACGAAGAACACGGTCAAT
>JAGXRQ010000058.1 GCA_018335675.1 Bacteroidota bacterium
CCTGAACTTGAAAAGAATGGTTGGACAGGTGCATCTCCATCAAGGTTGAAGGTCATTTATGATACAAATATGCAAATGGCTTATGCTCAAGGCAAGTATCGTCAGCAGAAACTTATAACACACATTTATCCATATTGGAAATACACACAGATTCAAAGACCTACAAAAAGACATAATCACAGCTTACTTCACGGTAAGGTTTTTCGGCACGATGATCCAATTTGGGATTTGATATACCCTCCTTCAGGTTTTGGCTGTAAGTGTTCTGTAACACCTATTAAAGATGGAACTAATGCTGAAGAAGGCACAAAATATTTAAGACAACTTAGAAGGTCGAAAGACTTTACATTACACCCGGCATATACTTGGAAAGTGGACACATCAAAGTATGTTAAAGACTTGAGAAATCAGCTTGATAAAATGCTTAACACTAAACCAACATTTTTTGAAAAAGCATTTGAGAATGAAGAGCTTTTAAGGAAAATAAGTGAAAAATATAAGGAGCAAACAAAGGAAGATTTAGGACACCATTATATTGCAGAATTACTTGGATTTACTGCTAAGCCTAAAGTATTAGATAAATCAGAAATTGATGAATTGAATTTGTTGGACTACTATATAACTTATCGCGGTTTAAATGGAATTAAAGCCCAAGAGTTTTACGACCAATTCAAATATGGTGATTATTTTTCTGGTAGAGGTATATTCGGAAGTGGTACTTATGTAGCTATTGATGATATTGATGCAACAAGACCTTTCACAAACCAAAAAGAAGTCATGAAAATTCTTTATCCAAAAAATGCTAATATAATTAATTATAAAGACTTAGACAGAGATTTCAATAAAAGAGAAGATGAAATGATGGTTATAGCTTATAAAAAACTCGGATATGAACCTTATGAAGATAAGATTATTTGGAGGAAATTGATGGATGATGAATCAAATCTGAGTGGAAAGGAAAGAGATGAGTTGGAATACAGATACGAGAACATTTCAAGTGAAGTTTTCAAAGAATTTGACAAAATAAGAAGGGATGCTTACTTTTTAAATGATATTGGAGATTATGCAATTTTGAATGGATATGATGCTATTTTTGTTGAAGATAGGAAATATTTAGTTATTATGAATCGTTCTAAATGTATTGTTCAAAAAGAAAATGTAGAGTTACCACCAGTGGAATTTAGTGAAAAGAAAATTGTCAATATGCCTGCAGATTTAAGTAGGAGACTTGGTAGAGTGTGGGGTCGCATAGCACTATACAACGATGTGAATCCAAGTGATGTAGTGCGTATGACTTCTAAAATTGCATCAATTCAAAAATTTGAAGATCTGCCTGAAGAAGTTCAAAAATGGGTTGTTGTTGCCGAGGAGAATATTGGAGAAGATAATGATTAGTAATGACATCACAAATTCGCTTTCCAGAAAGTTCATCGAACTGCAGAAACAATTTGATGACCTTACACCTGTACTTGAAGTAGTATCGGCACTAATTGAAAGGGCGATTTCTGAAAATTTTGATGCTCGTGGTCGTTGGGATGGTAATGAAAATGATATTACAATATTCTCCGGTGGTTCTCAGAAATGGAAAGCTCTTGCTTCGTCCACTAAGGAGAAATACCAAAGACTTGGTTGGGAATTAGAACCTACATTGAATCGGTCGAAAGGTCTTATGTCAACTATTGAGGTCAGACCTCAAGGCAAATCATCAGTTGTTATATCTGCAAATTCTCCTTACGCCGCTATTCATCAGTTTGGAGGCACATTAAAACCAACAATACCAATTTCTTTAAAAATGAGAAAATTCTTTTGGGCTAAGTATTTTGAAACCGGAAAAGACAATTGGAAAGCTCTTGCTCTGACAAAAAAGAAAGAGCTAAAACCCATGATACAGGTTCCAGCTCGTCCTTATATTACTATGACAGAAGAGGATTTGGAAGAAATTATTTCTTTACTAAATAGTTTACTATAGCATTACTCCAACTTTATGGTCGTTATGCATGTTCTACTATCATCTTTTGTTGGAATGATTTCTGTGCCAATTGATGAATTATACTGAATATCTATCTTAATGTTTTTATTTCTTGGTAACCAAAGTTCAAAGAAACCATTTTTAAGAGTATTAATATTTCCATTAAATAATATATTTGTGCTTTCATCAGTAACAATTACTTTAACAGTTTGTTCCTTCATTTCCCCATCACAACTTGATGGATAATGAGTTTCGCATGTATGAGTACCATTTATAAAAGGTGCTATTGCAACATAGAAAGAATCTGTAGGTAAAGTCTTTTTAACAACTCTACCATCAGGGAATTCAAAAATAGCTTCAGATGAGGTTACATGGGTTTTGATTTTGGGTGCAGAAAACTTCCAATCATTTCCCTTAGCAATTGATTCCTTTGCTGACAAATTTGTCAATGAATCATAATATGAGTTATAATCAGGATCAGATGAATTTGAACACCCTATTATAATTGATACTAATAAGATTGTCAGGCTAATTTGTTTTATCATTTTACTCCTCAATTAAAAATATAAAAAATATTTATTTTGATTATTTCATAACTCTCATTGCATTCAAAATTGCTATAATAGCAACTCCCATATCGCCGAAGACCGCTTCCCACATTGTTGCAATTCCAAAAGTACCCAGAACAATAAAAAACAATTTTACTCCCATTGCAAAAAGAATATTTTGCCAGACTATTTTTCTTGTTCTTTTAGCGATGTCAATTGATTCGACAACCTGCATTGGAGAATCAGCCATTAAAACAATATCAGCAGTCTCAACAGCGGCATCCGAGCCCATAGCACCCATCGCAATTCCAACGTCTGCACGTGCAATCACCGGGGCGTCATTAATACCATCTCCGACAAATGCCACTTTACCTTCTTTGTTTTCGGAAAGAAGATTTTCGATATGTTCAACTTTTTGTTCAGGTAAAAGTTCGTAATAAAAATCTTTAATGCCTAATTTTTTTGCAAAAGACTGTGCCGCACTCTTATTGTCTCCTGTAAGCATCACAGTTTTAATATTTCTTTTATTCAGTTCGCTAATTGTATCAATTGCTTTATCTTTTAATACATCTGATATAATAATATAACCTGCATATTTGCTATTTAATACTACATGAACAACAGTCCCTTCAACTTCACATTTTCCATGTTCAATTTTATAAAGATGAAGAATTTTATCATTTCCTACTAAAACATCTGTTCCGTTTATTTTAGCAAAGATACCATGACCTGAAATTTCCTTAACTTCATTTATATCATTCAGTTGAATTGGATGATTGTAAGACTCAATAATTGATTTTGCAATGGGATGGCTTGAATTTGCTTCAGCATAAGCTGCATATTTTATGATTTCATCTTTCGAGAATCCATTTTCTGTAGCGATTTCTGTAACTTTGAACTCGCCTTTGGTAAGTGTTCCCGTTTTATCAAATACGATAGTTTTAACTTTTGTCAAAGCATCTAAATAATTTGAACCTTTAATGAGAATTCCTTTTCGAGATGCTCCACCGATTCCTCCAAAATAACCAAGTGGAATACTTATTACGAGAGCACAAGGGCATGAAATGACAAGAACAACCAAAGCTCTGTAAATCCAATCTGTGAAAGTAGCTCCGGGGACAAATAATGGAGGAATAATAGCCAGCAATAACGCTCCAAATACAACAACAGGAGTATAATACTTGGCAAATGTTGTTATGAATTTTTCTGTTTCGGCTTTTTTACTGCTTGCATTTTCAACCAATTCAAGAATTTTTGATATTGAGGATTCACCAAATTCTTTAGTAACTTCTATAGTTAATACTCCTGATTGGTTAATCATTCCCGATAAAACCAAATCGCTTATTTTTACTGCTCTCGGTACTGATTCACCTGTTAACGCTGAAGTATCTACAAAAGAACTGCCATCGGTTATTCTTCCGTCTAATGGTATTTTCTCACCGGGTTTGACAATTATTATCTGACCCGGATGAACATCACTTGGTGAAACTTTTTCTACTTCTCCATTCAATTTAAGATTTGCATAATCAGGTCTTATCTCCAAAAGTGCTTTTACAGACCTGCGGGAGCGGTTAACAGCTAAATCCTGGAATAATTCTCCAACTACATAAAATAACATGACGGCTACTGCTTCGGGCATCTCATCGATTGCGAAAGCGCCAAGCGTCGCAATAGTCATAAGAAATTGCTCATTAAATATTTTACCTCTGACTATATTTCTAAAAGCTCCCTTTAATACATCCCAGCCGCTTATTATGTAAGCCAATCCGAAAACCAAAAATTCAGCCCACTTGAACGGAGTGTTGTGAACTAATTTGTCAAACACCATTCCAAAAATCAGAAGAATTACAACAACAGCAATTCTGAGTAGTTCTGTTTTATTTTCCAATAATTCTTCCTTAATCGTTGAAATTTTAGATGAACCCTCAGTTCTCTCAATTTGTTCGACCACTTCAACTTCGTGTTCAATCTCTTTTATTTTCTTTTTTACGCTTTCCATATCAGAAGTATCAATCTGAAGAGTTGAATTGGCAAAATTTACTGATACAAATTTTACTTCTTCCATCTTCGCCAGACCTTCCTCAATTTTAGTTGCACAGGAAGCACAGTCAATATTTTTTAGTTGATATTTTTCCATATTATTTCCTTTGAGTTGATATATTAATGCAAGCAACTCAAATAATTATAAAAGACTGCTTATCACCTTTTTTAGCTTACCCTGTATCGTTTTGGCTACTTCGCCAAGCGATTCATTCTTTACTGCCTGCATAGAAGCTATTGGATCTATTGCCGCAACGACAGTTTCACTTTTATCATTTACATACACAATTACGTTGCATGGTAGCATCAGTCCAATTTGTTCTTCCGACTGCAAAGCTTTGTATGCAAAAGGAGGATTGCAAGCCCCAAGTATTTTATATTGCCTGAAATCAACATCGAGTTTTTTCTTGAGCGTATCTTTAACATCGATTTCGGTCAGAACGCCGAAACCTTCTTTCTTTAACTCTTCGGTTATTTTTTCAATAGCTTCTTCGTAACCAAGTTCCACTTTTGTCGAGAAGCCATAATTTGTCTGTTCCATTTTTTTTCTCCTTTATTATTCTAAACTAAAACCTACATTTTTTATTTTGTTTTCTAATTCATTGTAAGAAATTATTCGAGGCTCGAATTTTATATAAGCCTGCTTCGACTTTGAAATTATTTTAAAGTCTTTCACGCCCTGAATCTTTTTCAATAGCGTTTTAAGTATGGTTCGCTGCTTTTTGTCAAGTTCGGTAAAGCAAATTACTGTCTTGGTTTCATCAATAGTGAGGCTTTTAATAATGCTTACCTTGTTTTGGTCCAAAGCAATATTTGCTTCCAAATAAAGTCCGAATGGCAAGCCGGTTAATTTGGTTTTCTTGCCTTGATAAACTACCGTCATCGTTGAATCAATTTTGACAGGCATACATGCGGCGGTTCCATAAACACAAATTACAATTGCGTCGCTGCCAATTTTTTCTTTGCCGATAGTTCCTATCACTTTCTCAGATGTTTGTGCATAGCCGACAGCTATTAAAAACATTGAGACAAAAGCTGTGATAGCGATAATTTCAAAAAACCTTTTCATTTTAAAATTCCTTATATTTTTAAAAAAATTATAACTATTACTTCAAAAAGGATACAATAATTTAAATCTTGGTTTTATACCAGGACCAACTTCTAACGCAGGCGAAGGGAATTTTATATAATTTATTGTTTGTTTAAACCAATTCCAAAAAGGAGGACCGTCGGGCAACATTTTTACAAGATTATAATCAAGGGCTATAATAAATCTCGGACTTCCCCAAACACCCGGAAATACTTCATATGAATTAACATTTCCATCTTTTGATGTTGGCGGTAAATATGAAAGGTTTCTTGCAGAATATCCAACACTTATTTCAAGCCAATTAATCCAGTATTTTTTCAATTCCATTGGCAGCAAGTTGTAAACATTTATCGAAAGAAAGAAAGTTTGCCCTGAATAATTATCAATAAAATTATTTGAGGGATTTCTTGATAATTCATTATGTGATTCAGGCTTAAAGTACATTGCTTTTGGCGTTATGTTTTGTAAAATTGGCAAATAATGTTGAGAAACAAAATAAATACTGCCTAACAAATTAAAATAGAAATCCGACGGCTCAAAACCCCAATCTTTACCATATCCGTCCATTATTTCAATATATGTAAGGTATGATAAGCCCATGAAACCGCCAAGCCAAATTGAAGTTTCTGAGCTAATTCCAATTTCCTGAAATAAATCTCTATATATATAACTTATAAAGTTGCCTGACCAGAAATGCCCGAATTTATCAGTATATAAAGCATAATTCCAACTCTCAATAATTCGGAAATTTGTTTGTTCTTTCCAGATTGAATTCAATTGATATTTATGCTGTAGAATAAACAAACCGGTAGTTCCACCGGCAAGTGCTATAGTTGGAAATAACTTTATATGTGATTCCCTATATGGCATTTCACCGGAAATTGTATATCTTTCAAAATCAGCATACTTTAGTTCACTTCTATCAATCTTCTCGAATTCATTCAATAAAACACTATCCACCTTATCTAAGGTTAATATTTTAGCTGTATCATTTGTTAAATTTTCAAAACACATGGCACTTATTCCTGAAATCAAATGAAACACAAAGATATAAACTGCATTCCTAAACATTTAAGCCGGTCCACCCGCATTAACCACCGCAATATTGCTCGGACTGCTGGTTTCGCTTCCTTTTCTTGCTTTTACCAAATATTGAATTGGTATTCCTACAGGATGTCCGCTATGAACATAACTTGTTTTTGTAACAACATTCAGCAAAATCCACTGCAAATTAGGCGGAATACTGTATTCAATCACAAATTGCGTCCCTGGAGCATTACCGTTTCTGCTCCAGTCAAGCTCTATTGAGCCGTCGGGAAGCAATTCGGCAATTAATTCATTGGGCGGAATCGGGGAAACCGGATAATGACTTCCATCTCTGGGAGAAATACCGAGTTGCAGCTTCAAAGCCGGAGCAACTGAAGGATTTGCCTGAATTTTATTCACTACAACCCGAACTTTGTCAATTATAGAATCTTTTGTAGTGTCTTTGGTATCCACGGCGGAGGCAAGAGCAGCTTTTTTCGCTTCCACGTCGTTAAGATTTGTGGAATATGTCGGCTGTAAAGCAGTAATCGGGGTTAAATCCCCAGCAACTAGTCCGAGAGGGACAAGATTAGCATTGGCTACCGTAAGAAAATTGGCAAGCCATGGAACAAAATCGGCGTCTTTGTTCGGATAATAAGTATGTGGCATATTACTTTCCTTATATTTATTGATACAATTTCAATTTTTCCATTTACTATTTGCAAAAGTAACGAGAAAATACAAATTTGTAAGCTACCTTTTTCAATTATTCTCATTACTTTTTTAATTTGTAACTTTACGATTTCAAATTGTAACGTTACTTACTCAAATTTTCCTCTACCTTTTTGCAAAAGTAAAGTTACCCATGCAATTTTTCTCAAGAAAGATTAAAACAATCTTGAGAAATTCAATAATTCCAACCAATTATATTTAATTTTGGCTACAATCACCAGATTTCATATAGCTCCTTCGCCTCTTTCATTTGTTCTAATCTTAACAACTTCTTTCACTTCGCAGACAAAAATTTTACCGTCTCCGGTATTTCCGGTATGAGCATATTTCTGGATGACATTAACAACATCGTCTGCCATATCATCAATAACAACTACTTCGAGCTTTACTCTTGGAATGAATTCAATCATATCATAAATGATTTTATCTGATGCATTTTTGGCTCTGCTTTTGCCAAATCCTTTGATTTCTGAAACTGTTACTCCGGGCAAACCTTCAATTTTAGTCAGTTCGTCAATTACTTCTAAAAGTTTGAATGGTCTTATAATTGCTTTTATTTCTTTCATTTTTATATCCTCATAATTATTTTAAAAATTCCGGCTTAACACTAATGATAAGCCGGATTTTGTTTTTTACATTTCAGCTTCAACTTTTCTCTTTTCAAACCAACTATAAATTGATGGAATAATCAATAATGTAAGTATTGTTGATGTAATTAATCCACCAACAACAACAACAGCAAGTGGCTTTTGAATTTCAGAGCCGGTATCTGTGGATATTATTGCAGGAATCAAACTAAAAATTGTTATGAAAGCTGTCATTAGCACTGGTCTTAATCTGTCCACACTGCCTTTTTCGATTGCTTCACTTAAAGGCAATCCTTCTTCTCTTAGTTGATTTATGTGGGTTACTAAAACTACCCCATTTAGAACAGCTACACCGAATAGAACAATAAAACCTACTGAAGCAGGTACGGACAAATACAGTCCTGAAATGTATAGTGCGATAATGCCACCAATTAAGGCAAAAGGTAAGTTTGAAATTACCAACATCGTTAACCGTATTGAGCCAAAAGTTACAAATAGTAACAAGATAATTAGTCCAAGTGCAATAGGGGCAATAATTAGAAGCTTACTCATTGCCCTTTGTTGATTTTCAAACTGACCACCCCAATATAAATAATAACCTGAAGGAAGTTTAACATTTTGTTTAATTTTCTCTTTTGCTTCTTCAACAAAACTGCCAATATCCCTGCCACTGATATTCATTTCAATTCCAATTCTTCTCACACCATCCTGACGGCTTATTTGGACAGGACCCTCAATCATTTTGATTTCAGCAAGCTGAACAAGTGGTATGTTAGTGCCGGATTTAGTAGGCACAAAAATATTTTCAATATCGGCAATTGAACGTCTTTTATCTTCCGGCAATCGAACTGTAATATCAAACCTTCTATTTTCTTCATATAATTTAGTTGCAGATTTACCGGCAATTGCTATTTCAACAATATTTTGAACATCGCTAATATTCAATCCATATCTTGCAATTTTATTCCGGTCAATGATAATGGTTAAATACGGTTGTCCGGCGACTTTTTCCGTAATTAAATCAGTACCGCCTTTAACTGAAGAAAGAATTTTAGCAATTTCATCTGCTTTAGCCTTTAGAATTTCTATATCATCACCAAATAGTTTAAGAATCAATTGTGCTCTCGTACCAGCAACAATTTCATCTATTCTGCATTGAATTGGTTGACTAAAACCAAATGCAATTCCGGGAATGGATTCGAGTGACTCACGCATTTCATTATTCAGTTCTTCTCTTGTAATATCCCTTTTCCAATCACTTTTATGTTTTAAAACACCTACATAACCGGTTTTATCAACTCCTCTTGTATCAAGGGCAACACCTGTTTGACCTATTCTACCAACAACAACATCAAGTTCCTCGAATTTCTTTAATTTTTCACCGGCTATTCTATTAATTTCTATAGCTTTTGGTAGTGATACACCCGGTAATAGTGCTATATCCATATCGAAAGCACCTTCGTCCATTATAGGTATGAATTCAGTTCCAATTTTTGTAAATAAGAATAATGAAACAATTAAGGCGACTCCGGATGTAATTAGAATAATACTTTTCTTTTTGATACTAAATCTTAAAAGAGGCAAATATTTTTTTGAAAAGAATTTCATCACCGGACTTTCCTTTTCATGTTGTGGTTTTAGGAATATAGCACATAATTGAGGAATAATAAAAATTGACATCAATAAAGATGCTATTATTGCTAATCCTACAGTAATTGCTAATGGAGCAAACATTTTTCCTTCAATACCTTCTAAAGCAAGTATAGGTATAAAAGTTATTGCTATTATCACCTCTCCATAAATACTTGGTTTTCTCACATCAAGAATTGCTTTAAGTATTAGAGAAATTCTGCTGACTTTTTCTTTTCCTTCATTCAACATCCTTTGCACGTTCTCTACTTGAATTATGGAAGCATCAAATTTCATTCCTGTAGAAATCACCAAACCACCGATAGACATTAAATTTGCACTTATACCCATCAACTTCATAAATATAAAAGTAAGTAGAAGCGATATTGGCAAAGCAATAAGAATTACAGCAGATCCCCTGAAACTCCTCAGCAAAATAAAAGTAACTATAAGAACTAAAATGGAACCTTCTAATAATGCTCTTATTATTGTAAAAATACTTTCGTTTACAATATCTGTCCTATCATAATAAGGAACAATTTTTAATCCTTCAGGAAGCATATTACTTTGATTGATTTCATCTACTTTTTGTTTGACCTGTTTTACAACTTCTCTGCTATTCTCACCTCTTAACATCATAACTATACCACCAACAGTCTCATCGGTACCATTGATAAGTGCAGCACCCATTCTTACAGCTTCGCCTACTTTAACAGAAGCCACATCTTTAATAAAAACCGGAGTTCCTTCGTAAGATTTTAAAACTATATTTTCTATATCGACAATATCTTTAATCAATCCAATACTACGAATTATATATTGGTCTGAACTTCTTTCGAGAATGTTGCCACCTACATTTTGATTGTTGTTTTCAACTGCTTTAAAAACTTCATCAACAGTAACTGAATATTTTATAAGTTTTTCAGGTGAAACGATAACTTGATATTGTTTAAAATAACCACCGAATGAGTTTATTTCATTTACTCCGGCTACACTTTTTAATTGAGGTGTAACAACCCATTCTTGTATGGTTCTGAGATTGGCAAGGTATGCAATTTTTTGTAGTGAATCAACAGGCATTTTGCCAACAAGAGTATATTGATATATTTCACCCATTACTGTTGCAATCGGACCCATTGTAACTTCAACACCTTTAGGTACATTTTCTCTTGCTTCACCCAGTCTTTCAAATACTAATTGGCGAGCAAAGTAAATATCAACATTATCTTTAAACACTAAAGTAACAATTGACAACCCAAATTTAGTCACTGAACGCATTTGTTCAACATTAGGCAATCCTCTCATTGCCATTTCAATCGGATAAGTGACATTTCGTTCAATTTCAATAGCTGAGAGACCATCAGCGTGGCTGATAATTTCTACTTGATTATTTGTAACATCAGGAAAAGCATCAATTGACAAATTGTATGCTGAATAAGTTCCAAATGCAACTATAAGTAACGAAAGGAAGATTATCATTCCCTTGCGTGTTAATGTAAAGGATATTATTTTTTCTAACATTAGTGTTCATCCCCTTCTAATTCTTCCTTTTTCATTTCACTTTTCAAATAGAATACACCATCTAAAACAAACCTTTCACCAACTTTCAGACCATCTTTAATTTCAACTTTATTATTTAAAGTTAGTCCAACAGTAACAAGTCTTTGTTCAAAGATAGTATCGTTTTCCTGAACAAATACAAAATATTGTTCACCTTCCTTGATAACTGATTCTTCAGGAATTAGTATTGCTTTTGTGTTTTCACCTATTGGTAAATTTAATTCACCATACATTTGAGGTTTGAGTTTGCTATTTGAATTTGCAAATTCACCTCTAACTAATAAAGTTCTGGATTTCTCATCTATGCTTTGACCGATGAAAATAACTTTACCATTAAACAATTCATTTGAATAAATTGATGTTTTAAAATAAGCCATTGTTTTCTGATTTATTTTATTTAAATCTTTTTCAAATAATTGACCATCTATCCACACAGTGCTTGTATTACTGATTTTGAAGGCATTCGTTGTTGCATCAACTGATTGACCAATAACTACATTTCTTTCAATAATAAATCCATTAATAGGAGATTTTATTAGCAGTGTCCCAGAAGTATGTTCATCAGCTGTTTTACCATTAATTACATCATCATCTGATAGACCAATAGAATGAATTTTTTTATCTTCTGCATTATATTCAGCTAATGACTTTTCAAATTCTGCTTTACTTTCAGCTAATACTTTCTGTGAGCCTATATTATCCTCAATTAGTTTTTTTTGGCGTTCATAGACACTTTTTGCATAATCAAGAGTAGCTTTGGCTTTGATAAAACCTGCATTTATAGATCCTATATCTAAGCCCTCAACTGTCATTAATATTTGACCTTTTTTCACAAAATCGCCCATATTAACAAATATCTTCTGGACTCTGCCTTGAACTAATGAACCAACGAGTGCTTCATTATCTTTGTTTGAAACGATCGTGGCTGGTAAAGAAATAAATCCCTTTAATTCAGATAATTTAATTTCCTCCGTTGTTATTTTAGCTAAAGCTATTGATTCCTTAGTCAACTTTACTTCTTTGCTATGTTTATCATGTCCTTCCTCAGCATGTTCTTCATGCTTAGATTGATTTTCCTCTTTTGACTCGTTATGAGTTTCGTTCTTTTCACCACATCCAAGAAATGAGAACAAAATTATCGCCAGGGATATGAATTGAATTTTAATATTTAATTTCATTTATTTACCTTTTATTCTAAAATAATACTTGTTGATTCTTCGAGGTTAATAATAGCCTCTTTAAAATCATATAATGATTTTATGTAGTTTGTTCTTGTATTGATTGTCGTAAACTTTGCCTGCAAGAACTCTAAATATGATATTTCACCAGCTTGATAGCTTAAATTTGCCGTCTTAAAAATTTCTTCGGCTTGAGGCAATAGTTCATTTTTATATAATTGAATTTGTATGTCATCATTAACAAAATCAACAAAAGCATTATTAATACTTTGAACAATATAATTCTTAATGTTTTGCAGTTCGTAGGTATTAATCATATAGTTTGCATTCGCCTCTTGGACTTTTCCCTTCTGGTCAAACATAAACCATAACGGCAAACTTAAACCTAATCTAAACCCATAATAACCATTGTTACTATTTCTCGATTGAAACAAATAAGATGCATTAAATGATGGAAGATAACTCATCGATGCTATGCTTTTATTTATTTCTGATGATTCAAGCTCAGTATTTGCTTTCTTTAATGCTGGATTTGTAAGCAAACTCTTGTTGATGAGTTCATCAAGAGTCAAACTCATTTTTATGTAGGCTAATGAATCTGAAAATTTTATATTTTGAAAATCAACTTCCAAATTATAACCTAAAATAAAATTTAAATGATTCAGTGCAGTATGATATTCTCTTTTTGCTAAGCTAATCATGGCATTTGCCTCAGTAAATTGGGTTTTAGAAGTTAAAAGTTCAAGATTTGAACCTTCTCCAACATTATATCTAATTTCAGCTTTTTTATAGAAATCACTTGCAATTTGTAAATTCTCTTCTGCGGTTTTCAGAAGCATTTGTTTAGCTTGTGCATTGAAATATGCTTTTTTTATTTGTGTTTTAATAGAATTTTGAGTTTGCTCAAATCCATATTCTGATGCTTTTATCTCAGAATTTGCTCTTGAACCTTTAGCAAAATAAATTGTTGGGAACTCAAAACCTTGTGTTATTTCAAATGTTCTTTCATCAAAATTTGAAAGACCTGAGCCACTTGGAATAAATTCATTACTTATTGATACATTCAATGGAGGTGGCGAAATATCTTTAAAAAATCGCCCCTTATTTAATTCGATTTTTTGTCTTGATTTTTGAACCTCTGGATGATTATTTAATCCAATCTCCAGAGCTTGCTTCAGACTTAAATCCTTAGTAAATTTTTCTTGTCCATAGATATTGCTCACTAATAGCAAAGTGATGAACAAGACACATATATGCCTCATAATATTTTCCAAAAATGTTTAAAAAATTGTTGTTTTAGAAAAGATAAAATTCGGCTATGTACTAAATAAGTATGGATTTAAGAAGTTGTAAAAGAATTTTGTTTGGTTTATAGGGATAGGTTTCTTTAAATAATTGTTCAGTTGAAAAACTTCGAGCTGATACAGCATTTAATTCCAAGAAATTTGAAATATCACAAAATTGCAATATGCTTATTAAAGAAGTAGTCAAACGAAAGTTTCTTGTATTGTCAGATTTCTGAAAGATAGCACAAACATCATGTCCGGCATGATGGTCTTCACAATCCTTGAATATTCCTGTTTCTGAATGTAGAAACAAGAATCCAATAATCACAAGCAATATGTAAGCTACTTTCTTCATAACTTAAAAAGACGAATTAACCAAAAATTTTATTTTAAGAAATTTCAACTCTTATCAATTCGACTGTCGGCTCTCGAATTTCTCTTTCTAAGTATATTCGCAACCGCCCTCTCATTCATACCCAACTCTCTGGCAATTTTTTTTATCGGTATCTCCTTAACATTTTCTTTGATATACCTTTCAAGCAAAGAACGCAAAGATGTCATCATTGGAATACTAACCGTTATTCCACCAAGTTCTTTAATCAATAATCTTGCCGTTTCAATTCCGCATGTTTCCGCTACAATTTGAAAATGTTCAGGTAAATCCTGCTCTTCGAGCATTTCAATTATATCTTCATTTCTCATAATTTTTCCTATTTTATTAAATGATTCTTCCATACTAAGACTGACAGATTCAAAGTCTGTCAGTCAAATAAAAACTAAATATCAAGTATCAAAAACTTACATCATCATCGTTCCGGTTCTCCCACTCAGTCATCCAAGAACTTGGATAACCAGCAGGACATAATTCAACATGATTTTCAAGTTCGTTCCTACCTTGTTTCCCAGTTTTTTCGATATACCTTTGACAAGAAACATCAAAGTCGAATTTGGCGAACCCAGTTTTACCGATAAACTTATGTTTTACTTTTTGCACATAAACAATTGGATAGCTTTCAGTAAAATCTTCGGAGAACTGCCGATAAACTACCATACCATTATCGGCAATATTGAACCAATTAGCAGACCCAGAAATATCATAAAGAGTTGGTACTTCAAAAAGTTTGCTGTCTTTCTTGCGTGCCATTTTACGTGGGTGTGCCACCAAGAATAGATGAATATCGTGAATCCTTGCAAAATACTTCAATTGATTCAGTACCTTACCTGTGTATATAGTTTCAGAATCACTGCCGTATTGATGCTCAAGAGTGTTCCAAGGGTCGAGTATCAATCCTTTGATGCCATGTTTCAGAACTAATCCACTTGCAGCTTCAAGAATCCTCTCCAAACGATATTCTTCATTATCAGGCAAAATGAAATAAGTATGGTCATTGA